>DATGYA010000073.1:0-4492 GCA_035298405.1 Kamptonema sp.
GGTCTTAAGGATTAAGAAATTGAAGAGATTCAACAATTTTGATAGCCTCTTTTAGGCTAACAGCATTACAGTTTGAATTGGGATAACTACCAGAATAAAAACTATATTTTCCTACTTCCTTATCTCTAATGTTAGATTGGTAAGAAAACGCAACTAAAGGTTTGTTGTAATAATAATCAAAATCTGTGTACACAATAGTAACCATACCGAGAGCTGGTGTAGTTGCGTTAACTGTAGCATACTCACCAGGGGAACCAGCACCTGGCGCTGTAAAAGCACCGAAACTGAAGCACCCATTATTGGTGTTGCGATAGTTAATTTCGTAGTAGGGATAAACTCCACCAATTACTTCAAACTTGTCAAGCTTAAAGCCAGGAGGAATATAAGTAGGAACAACAATTTGCAGCTCCTTGACTTTACCATTTTCTAGATGAACATTTTTACCAGCAGATACTAGCTGATTAACTTGTTCGGGAGTTAGTTTAGCTGCTTTTGCAACAGATAACTTTGATTGTGCTGGAGAGTCGGCTCCCTCAGTTGTCTGTTTTGCCTCTCTTACAGTTGGTTCATCGATTTCTCCACTTCCTAATTTTTCACTCATAAATTTTGAGAATTTATTAGCCCGTTCGATGCTTAAAAAAGAAGCCGCTTGTATAGCATCTTTCCCGGTAGTTTTTCTTTTCTTCTTAAAAGCATCTCGGCAATATTTTGACTTGACAGACTGCAAATTACCCTCGCTGTAATCAATAAACACTGGATAGTATTTAACCGGATAAGCTTTCGGGTCATTTGGCAGCTTTTCACCACAAGATTCCAATGGGAATGAAACCCTATCAAATTCATTTGGTTCAGTTACTCTAGACTTTGATGCTTGTTGGAATTCTAATGTAGAGGTAACTATAGTGTCCTGTTTAGTTCCGCTACATCCAACCAAAAGTGCAATTATTAGTCCGGTTGTTAACAATTTGAATTTCATTTTTTGATTTTTCTATCTATTCGCTAGAAGTAGGTATTTCACAATAACGACTTAAGAATTTAGGTATTGAAAAGACTCAACGATTTTAACTGCTTCTTGAGGACTGATACTATTCCTACAGCTTGGCGCAATTGAAGGAGAAGAAATAAAAGAATACCCAGTTTGCTCTTTCATAATTGGCTCATCTCTAAATTTTATGAGAGACCCGCCAACTTCCTGGTCAAATTCTGTATACTCTAGAATAACTTTACCAAGAATTGGTGATAAAGCTTCAACAGTGTTATAACCTAAAGGAGGTGCGCCCCATTGTCCGTTATCTCCTGTAAGCCTGAAACAAGAATTGTTTTTTGAGTTTCGGTAGACGATAGTATATCCAGATGGATAATTATTGTCATTCAATTCTAATTTGTCAACTCTGAATCCAAGCGGGAGGTAAGTTGGCAGAAGTACTTTAAAACCTCTTCCTATATTATTATTCTTTTCCAAAGACACCAACTCTTGAACTTGAGAATCTCTTAATTGTGCTGCTTCACCTACAGAAAGTTGTGGTCGTACCGGAGAGTTAATTGGCTCAGATATTTGTTTTCGTGTAGAAGTATTACTTGAGCTACTTACTCTAGGCTCAGCTACCCGTGATGATTCTGGTGTAGAGCTAACTGTAGTATTATTCTTAATTTCTCTACAGCTTACTAAAAATACAATTAGCAATCCAGTTATTAATAGTCTCAATTTCATTTTATAGAAGGCTTTTAACCAGTAATTGAAGTCTACTTATATTCTCACTCAGGCAGGTACAAACTCGAATTGTCCTCTATTTGACAATAATTAATTAAGGATTTAGATATTGAAGAGACTCAACAATTTTGACTGCTTCTTGAAGGCTGATAGTATTACACTTCTGAGTATTGTACGGAGAATCAAAAGAATAACCCTGCTAGCCCCTCATAATTACTCCCTCTAGAAATGCTATGAAAGGTTGTTCGTTGGTAACTTGGTCGAAGTCCGTATATCCGAGAATAACTTTACCCAGAGCTGGTGAAGAGACTTCAACATTACGATAGTCTGTAGCGCCAGAACCAAAGCCACCAAATTTGCCTTCAATGGAGAAGCAATAATTACTAGAATTTTGGTAAACAATTCTGTATTCATGTCCCGTATAATCGGGTTCGCCTATCCCTCCTTGATAAGTCACGTCCTTTACCTCAAATTCATCAACCTGAAATCCATTTGGTATATAGGTTGGCACAATAATTTTGAAATCGAGAAGCTTGCTATTGTTTTGCTCTTTGGTTACTAACTGTTTAACTTGTTCGGGAGTTAGTTTAGCTGCTTCTGCAACAGATAACTTTGATTGTGCTGGAGAGTCGGTTCCCTCAGCTGTTCGTTTCGTCTCTATTACAGTAGGTTCCCCAACCTCTCCACTTCCTATTTTGTTAATTGTGGGATTCTGATTAGTTACGCTACAGCCTACCATAATACCAGTTATTAGACCGATTGTTAATGTTTTAAATCTCATCTTTTCTTGTTTTATCTCTACCGACTAGAGTGCCAGTTTAGTAACCGAGGTTGATTTGATATTGAGGCGCGAGCGCAATTTTACCCAGGCAAGTACAACCCCGAACTTTCCTCCGGACGGGCATGAAGATATCGCCCTGTTATCGCAACATTAGAATGACCAAGGGTAGCCTGTACCAAGTGAACCTTTGCTCCCCGTTCTAGAGCATGACTAGCATGAGCGTGGCGCAACCAGTGAGGTGAAACCTTGCCAGAAATGCCAGCGCGAGCGGCGGCTGCCTTAACAATCCTATCAACAGAGTAGCGATTGAGATGTCCCCCTGTTTTATTATTGAGACTGCGACTGCAAAAAATGGGTTCGTTTTCAAGAGCAGCACCCCGCAGCGCTTGCAACTCCTGCCATAAGGATAACGGAAGCACAATGGAGCGAGTCTTACCCCCCTTACCGAACACCGTTATTTGACCGCTCTCACCACGAGCTTGTAAATTACGCCACTTCAAAGAGCAAAGTTCGCTGACACGCAGACCACTGTAATAAAGTAGCCTCAGCATTGCGTGATTGCGCTTGTCAGTCTCCAGAGCAATCATTACTTGGACTTGAGATTCAGACAAAATCCGTTCTGATAAAGTGTCTGGAGCATTTGGCGGCTTTAGCGGCGCTGCCACATTACCAGTGAGAACCCCAATCTTATTGCCAAAGGACAGCAAAGATTTGACAGCAGAGATGATACTGCGCCGGGAGGACGCGGCTAACTCTAGGGACTCCAAATGGACAGCAAACGCCTGGACTTCCGCAAATGTGACCAGATGAATTGGCTTGCCGACAAACTCCTCTAAGCGTTTAGCAGAGCGACGGTAATAATCAACAGTATGACGACTCTTGCCTCCTAGCCATAGATTAACCAGCTGCTCAGAAGCAGAAGTCGCTTTCTGTGTCACTACTGAACTCGTCATCGACTCACCCCCCGGTACGAGAGCGTGGCATTACTGAGCTAATGCCACGTTGATTCTCTCATAAAGTCTGACTAGCAATTTAATCAACGTTATTTTTTCTCTTCTACTTGTGTTATTTTTTCTCGCCTAGCAGCGAAAAAACCTATCATTGCGTAGATGTTAACCATTTTGGTGGGGCAAAGCGGCTGTTTAACTTGTGTTATTTTCTTCGATTGGGTTGCCTTATCTGGAAGCACGTCTCGACCCATTCTTCCGCTAGCGCATAACTCCTCACTCGTACCCCAGAACCAGCCAATACGGGATTGACAAAGCCTTCTGTTGCCCACTCTTTGAGCCATTCACGGGCAGTATTGTCTGAAACCCCAAACCAGGATGCGATATCTGAGGGGTTGATAACGAAGGGATTTTCGACTCCATCGAGAACCCGTGCCAGCAGTCGAGTCAGGATTTGTTGCTGCGGACGTGGTAAGCTTTCCCAGGGGAGAGCATCGGGAGCTTCTTCTTGATAAAGAGATTTGGCGAGAGCCTGTAGTTCATCCGCAGCGCGAGCCATCGTCTCGACGAAGTAGAGCAGCCAGGGGGTGTGGTCTGGGTCGTGGCGACCGTCGTAGAAGTTCACTGGTAGCCCCATTTGCAAGTTTTGGTAGTAGCGATCTCGATCTGCATTAAAATATTCATCAAAAGAGAAAAACCCCCGCATCCGATAACCAGAACGCCACAGTTCAGCAGTAGCCAAAAGTCTCCCCGTGCGACCATTCCCGTCGTTAAATGGGTGGATGCTAAGAAAGCGATGGGTCAGGATGCCTGCACGGATAGGGGCTGGCAATAAGAGTGCTTCTTTTGAAGATAACCAATCGACTAATTCGCGCATCAGTACAGGCACATCCCCTGGTTCTGGCGGGGCATAATCAATTGTCCGCGTGAGTGTATCCACAACGGGACATTCTGTAATGCGATACTCGCTCTTGCTGCCTCGCCGTCCGCGACCGCGCACGATGACAATGCGGTGTAGTTCTTTGATAAACGCTTCGGTGATAGGCGCTTGGG
>DATGYA010000074.1:0-5465 GCA_035298405.1 Kamptonema sp.
GAGTTATCAAAAAATATTTCCAGAAGTTAGAAGCTATGAAGCGTTTAAGCAAATTATTATGGGGATTTTGACACCAAGCAAGAGAAAATGCTATTGACCAATTTTCTTCTGCCTAGAGTGACAAACTAGGGCTAACGTTAAGTTGCGTGAGACTTGAAAGTTTTTGATAAGCGCGATCGCACTCAGTAGTCCCTGCTTCCTGTAACAGCACTTCAACTGTATGTTTAGCTTCAGGACTCAAAGAAGCGCGATCGCGACACAAATCAGCAAACGTTTTGAAACTGGACATCCCCTACCCTCAGAATCACAGCTAGTTTTCAGTTATGCCCCATAATCTAATACAAGTCCATGCTTATCAGCGATTAGATTTAAGCCGATCGCCCCTACATTGGCATTCCTGAGCGCTCAACTGGCAATTTGACAAAATTTGTAATAAAATGCAACAAACCGTGCCATCATTAATGTATCGAAATATAAAGCCCTGTATATGCTGGAGCCTTGGGGCCCTGAAAAACCATGCCACCCTCTTTATCCCAAGCGGTCTTATTTGTAGACGGCTATAACATTATTGGACTTTGGCCGCGCCTTCGTGACAAGCGCGATCGCGACGGTTTGGAGACGGCGAGGCGGAACTTAATCGAGGAATTAGTTAACTACAGCGCTTTAGTCGATTTGGATGCTCGACTTATATTTGACGCTTACTATCAAGACACTCCCTGCGTTAAAGAAATTATTACTAAAAATTTATCAGTCTACTACACTGAATTTGGTCAGACAGCAGATACTTATATAGAAAAATCCTGTGCCATCCTCCGCCACGAGTTGCGATCGCTTAAGCGACGCATGATCGTAGCTACCTCAGACAGAGCTCAACAATTGACAGTCGTGGGCTATGGGGCTGAATGGCTGTCCGCCCACCAACTAGCCCACGAAGTAGAATCAACTTGTCGCCAGTGTCAGCGTCGTCACAAACATCAAAAGCAAACCTCTGGCCGCTTTCTAGCTAGTAGTCTCAATCCTGAAGCCCAAAAGCGCCTCGCCGAGTTGAGAATGGGTTTAGATTAGTTCAGACATCGCCTTCAGGGAGAACAGAAAAAAAATTTTGTAAAAGGCCTTGCCAAACCTAAAATTTAGAGATAACATAAGTAAATGTGGCTAGCAAAAAAGCGGGTCGCGATCCTCGGTAGCTCAGTGGCAGAGCGGTCGGCTGTTAAAGAACACCAGCAAATAGAGAAATCTAAGAGCTGAGATAGAATAGCAGCTTTATCCGGTAACGGATACTGAAAAATCGGGTGAATTCAAGGAAGCCGCAGCACTTCGGGTGGCGGTAATCTTGAGCCAAGTCTGGCAAAAGGCAGTGGTTTCCACGAGTAGCCAGAAAGGTGCAGAGACTAGAGATGAGGAGCCTATCCAATAAATCTCACAGCGCCCGACATCCCCAAAGATTTCTGAACGGGATGATGAAATAGTCCACGCCTTACGGAAACGTTAGGAATAAGTGTAACCGATTGGTCGTAGGTTCAAATCCTACCCGGGGAGTTAAAAAAAATCTGAAGTTGGAATTTTCCGATTTCAGATTTTTTATTTTTGTAATTTTTTCTTTTATAGCAACCACAAAGGCGATTGGCGATCGCCCTTAAACCAAACGTACCCAGATTTGATATGACTTTGTGAAGCGATCGCAAACAAGAGAAATTGCTTCCTACCTCGAAATAAAATCAATATCATAGATTATTGTTAATCTTCAGCTCTGATTTCTCCTTCTCTAACCCCAATTGTCCCGTACTAAAAATCACCACTCCATCCTCAATCGCCACCAAATTTATCTTCAGCGGCCCCGCCGTATAAGTCACCTCAGCCGCGATCGCCTGCACATCCAAAGGCTTCTTATACAATTGTAAGCGATCGATAAAAGCTAACAAAGTTTCAATCCGATCGTCAGCAATTTGAATCCGCCCCCCCACAATACCCACAAAACCAGCCCGAAAATTGCAAGCATCGATCAACTTCTCCAACTTTTGCCGCACCTGTTCGCCAGTTAAATTTGTCGAATTAAGAGAAGTCCCCGCGACCACATCTCCAACTCGAAACACCACACGATTAATCTCCGCCTCAGCAAACACCTGAATCCGTTTTTCACCCTGAAGATAATTCGCACCAGCCAGAATTCGCACCACATAATCCTGACCATCCTTAATCTGAAATATCAACTGCTCAACCTCAGCCTTCGTAATATCAATCACCTGCTCATTACCATTCGGCTTACCGGGCTGAACCAGCCGCACCGTTGCTCGATTAGCCTCCTGCAACAACCGATCTACCGCTTGCTGAGCCGCCGTCGGTTCCAGAATCCGAACCACACCAGCCGCTAAAATTTGACCCCGCCTAATCGCCACAGTACCGCTACGAATAGCCTGAAAATCCCTTTCTAAAATTTCCACTTGCTGCTGCAAATATACTTGTTGATCCTCCAAAGCAGCTTGTTGCTCCCCCAAATTTTTCAAAAGCACCTCCCGCTGAGCAATCACGCGATCGCGCTCAGCAATAGCAGCTTCCCGATCCTGCAAAGAGCGATCGCGCTGAGCAATTTCAGCATTACGCTGAGCAATCACCCGATCCTGCTGTGCGATATCCTTGTCCTGTTGAGCAATCTCGCGATCGCGCTTAGCAATTTGAGCCTTAACCCGTTCCCCCTGCGCCATCAACTCTTCCCGTTCCCGTTGTAATTGCGCGATCTCCGTACCCAGCGCCCTCTTCTGCTTAGAAACAGTTTGTAACTGACTCTGAGTGCGATTTAGCTCGGACTCCGTGCTACTTCTTGCCGCCTCCACCCGACTCAACTGTTCCTGAGTCCGAGACTTAGCAGCTTCCACCCGATTTAGTTGACCCCTAAGCGAATTTAACTTAGCTTGACTCTGAGCTTGCTCAGCATTCGCCGCCTGCAAATCGCGATTAATTTCCTCTAAACTCGCCCTAACTTGCGCTTGAGCCGCCCTCGCCTTTGCCAGTTCAGCTTCAACCTCATTTTTATCCTGTGTGGTTTGGTTTAAATCCTTACGAGCCGCATTCAGCCTTTTCTGAATCTCATCAATCCCAAAAACCCCCGTTCGCAAAGGCTTACTCACCGCAAACAGAATACCCAAAGTCGTTGCCGACAGCACAGTACCAGTCAGCACCGTCACCAAAACAGCAGTATTGCGGGGGCGGAGTTTGAAAAGACTCAGCCGAGCCTTACCAACTTTCGTACCCAAGCGATCGCTCAGAGTAGCGATCGCGCCCCCCAAAATCAACATTACAATCACCAGGATATATCCGGCAGTCATCGCTCCCAAAGGTGAAGGAAGGAAAATTTATCCCCCAGGGCTCTCCATGAATTGACATCTTGCACCATTCTCAAAAACAGGCAAAATGCCTGTTCCACAAAGCGGAAATTTTTTTGTGGGGTGGGAGTGTCAACCATTCTCCTTCATCGATCCGATTAAGTGAATTGCTGACTCAAAGCCACCGGATTGTGAACAGTGATCTTTTTCTTGTGAATAGAGATCATTTTTTCTTGCCTGAGATCCCCCAGCAAACGAGTCACCGTTACCCGCGTTGAGCCAATCGCCTCCGCGATCGCCTGGTGGGACAGCTTCAGATCGATCGTAATCCCATCCGCCCCCGGAATCCCAAAATCCCGGCAGAGAATTAACAAGAAACTAACCAACCTCGATCCCATATCTCGGTGAGCCAGCGTCTCAATCATCATCTCAGTTTGCAAAATCCGCGAAGACAACCCCCGCAACAGCACCATCGACAGTTCAGGATCGTCCTTCAGAGCCTTCTCCACCTGTTCGATTGGCACCGATAGCAATTCCACCGGAGTAAAAGCCACCGCGTGGTAAAACCGATCCGATCGATGTCCCGTAATCAGAGACAACACCCCAAAAACACTATTTTCCCGTAGTAAAGCTACGGTAATTTCTTCCCCTGCCTCATAAACCCTAGAGAGTTTGACGGCACCTTTAATGAGAACATAGACGCGCTCCGCCGGATCTCCAGGGAAAAAAATAGTCTTCCCCCGTTCAAAGTTTTCAACAACGGGGGGAAACGCTCCGCCGCTGATTTGGCGGAACACGGCTGCTAGCGGTCTATCATGCGTCACGACTAGATCCTTTGTACTAACCAATACTCTTGATATTTATCCCAATAAATTGTTGGCGTACCCTATGAGACTCCCACCCCTAAAGGCGATGGGTTTCCATTTTGGAGGTCTTTATGAATATAAGGCAAAACGTAAGTAGAGGGACACAGTAGCGTGGGCGATCGCCGTAGCAGTCGTGCCCCCATGCCGACCTCCCACACAGAAGGCATCGGGGCCGCTACGGGGGGCTGCCCCTACAAACATGAAAGCCTGACCTGCAACCTAAGTTGACAGAGGCAAATCACCTTTAATAATGATGCCAATTGCTTATAGAATATACTACTATGCTAAATTTGACAGGAAAAAACGCTCTAGTAACTGGCATTGCCAACAATCGCTCGATTGCTTGGGGCATTGCCCAGCAGCTCCACACGGCTGGGGCTAACCTTGGGATCACCTATCTACCCGACGAAAAGGGCCGCCACGAACGAAAAGTGGCGGAACTCGTAGAACCGCTGAATCCCAGTCTCTATCTACCTTGCAATGTCCAAGATGACAACGAAATTGCCTCTACTTTTGATGCAATCCGCGAGAAGTGGGGGAAATTAGATATCCTCATTCACTGTCTAGCTTTTGCTGGCAAGGATGAGCTATCTGGCGACTTCAGCAATACTTCCCGCAAAGGTTTTGCTCAAGCTTTGGAAATTAGCGCTTACTCCCTAGTTCAGATGAGTGCTGCTGCTAAACCCTTAATGAGTGAAGGTGGTAGTATTCTCACTCTGACTTATCTCGGTGGAGTGCGCGTCATTCCCAATTATAATGTGATGGGGATTGCTAAGGCAGCGTTAGAGATGAATGTTCGCTATTTAGCGGCAGAACTTGGCCCCCAAAATATTCGGGTAAATGCAATTTCTTCTGGCCCAATTCGGACTCTAGCTTCGTCAGCAGTAGGCGGCATTTTAGACATGATCCACCACGTTGAGGAAGTAGCTCCTTTACGGCGGACTGTTACTCAGGTGGAAGTTGGAAATGCCGCAGCTTTCCTGTGCAGCGATTTGGCCAGCGGTATCACTGGTCAGATTTTATATGTAGATGCTGGCTACGAAATCATGGGAATGTAGTTAACTGTTAACTGTTAACTGTTAACAGTTAACGGTTAACGGTTAACTATTAAACAAACAATTAACAATTAACAATTAACAATTATGCAAATTAGCGATCGCTCTTCATCTCCTTCTAACGTACCTCATCTAGTCAGAGCAGCTTCCGTCAAGCGCACCACTGGAGAAACAGATGTAACAGTTATCCTCAATCTCGATGGTGTCGGCACTTGTAAAGCCGC
>DATGYA010000075.1:0-7766 GCA_035298405.1 Kamptonema sp.
GCTGCCTTTAAATATTAAGAATTAAGAAAGATTCACGGCGGTTAAAACCGCCCGTGCCGCTTACATCTCATGGCTAAAGCCGATGAGTTTTCCGCTTGCGGATTATTCTTTATAAATATCCCATGTAGGGGATATCAAGCAACTGTCACATCCGGTGACAAATAAACATCCTGAATTGCGTGGAACAATTTCACTCCTTCTTCAAATGGCCTTTGAAAAGTCTTGCGACCTGAAATTAATCCGCAACCTCCAGCACGTTTATTAATCACTGCCGTGCGAATTGCCTCTGCAAAATCATTCTTTCCAGAAGCACCGCCAGAATTAATTAAACCGATGCGACCGCAATAACAATTCAGCAGTTGATAGCGGGTTAAATCAATCGGGTGATCGCTGGTTAAATCTGAGTAAACGCGCTTGTCGGTTTTTCCATAACTGTGACCGCTAGCTTTAGCAACAGCTTCATAGCCATTATTACACTCCGGCAACTTCTGCTTAATAATGTCAGCTTCAATCGTCACGCCTAAATGATTGGCTTGACCAGTCAAATCTGCTGCCAGATGATAATCTTTATCTGGTTGTTTGAAAATATCATTGCGGAGATAGCACCACAAAATTGTCGCCATTCCATATTCATGAGCTTGGGCAAAAGCTTGGCTGACTTCTTGGATTTGCCGCGTCGATTCTGGCGATCCAAAATAAATTGTAGCTCCCACGGCGACAGCACCTAAATTCCAAGCTTGCTCAACGGAAGCAAACATTACTTGGTCAAATTGATTGGGATAAGTTAGCAATTCATTGTGGTTGAGCTTGACAATGAAGGGGATTTTGTGAGCGTATTTGCGAGAAATACTGCCCAAAACTCCCAGGGTCGTAGCTACTGCATTGCAACCTCCCGCGATCGCTAGCTTGACGATATTCTCACTGTCAAAATAGATGGGATTCGGTGCAAAAGAAGCCGCGGCAGAGTGTTCAATTCCTTGATCTACTGGCAAAATAGATAGATAGCCAGTGTTAGCTAAGCGTCCGCTAGAATAAAGTTGCTGTAGCGATCGTAGCACTTGAGGAGAGCGATCGCTTTGAGCAAAACTCCGGTCTACCCAGTCTGGTCCAGGTAAGTGTAACAAATCTTTGGAAACCTTAGCCTTATAGCTGAGTAGATAGTCGGTTTCCTCGCCAAGCGACGACTCAATTAAATTGGGAACTGATAGCGTAGCGGTCATAAAACTTACCCTCAATACTTCAGTTGCAGGCCCGATCGAAAAGACACAGCCCTAGCTGAAATTATAACTAAAATCATGGATTTTCCCACTCATTACCGTTAAAAAAATGTTAGGAGTTACGCACTCACCTAATTAGTAGGGTGAGTCAGAGGTCAAAATTCTATTCTATCAATTGATGACTTACTTTGACGCACCCTACAAGACATTCAGCGCAGCTCAGTTGAGGCGTTGATTTAAGTGTGACAGTTGTGTAATTTATGAAGGTAAAAATTATATACTACCTTTTGACTTTGGGTATAGCCACCGATAAAACAGCCGAGTTAATCGTGGCATAACCACATAAGTCAGCATTGCTACCACAATTCCTGTACTAAGAATTGACGCGATTACGGGCGGCAATAGCTTGAAAATTGGCCCCAGAAAATACTGAATAACCGTGATGCAAGAATAAACAGCAAACCAAGTAATAATTACCATTTTATAGCGCGGCGGTGGCAATTTGAGCGGTTTCTCTGGTAGCGAAAACCAAGTTTCTAAGCCAGTCATAAGTTGGACATTCTCTGACTTGCGAACCAGCATTTTTGCTTTTTCAATCCATTCTTTGCGAGTATCAGATTCCATCCAAGTTCGCAAATGTGAGTAGCGGTCAAATCTAAGAATAATTACATATTCTGATTCAATTTCCTTTGTGGGTCTGATGATGCTAACGCCACAATGTCCTTCAAATCCTCTAGCTACAGCAGAAATTCCTGCCACCCATTCTTCGTAGGCAGATTCAAGACCTGGTTTGACAAATTGGCAAATTACTGCTGTGACTGGCTCGTTTTCTGCAAAAGTATCGCTCATGATGATTGCTATATTTATCAAACAATCTTTAATTCACAGCATAAAAAGTAATTTTCATGCTGTGAAAAATACTTTAGGTATGGGTACTGGGGGTCAGACCATGAACCATTGTATAGGCATATTCTACACCAGAACCGTATGCTCCGCTGTGTTGCTTGACAAGCTCAATCACAGCATCATAAGTTTCTTTCCGCGCCCAATCGCGTTGATATTCCAAAAGTACCTGTTGCCATGTTACTGGGACTGCACCCGCTTGAATTATCCGCTGCATTGCTAAATCGTGGGCCATTGTTGTTGTGCCACCAGAAGCGTCGGCCACCGCGTAGACTTCGTAACCAGCTTCTATCGCTTGAATAGCGGGAAATGTCAGACAAACTTCTGTCCACAAAGCCGCAATTACTAACTTTTTACGCCCAATGCGTTCAACTTCTGCTAGAAAATTCTTGTCTTCCCAAGAGTTCATGCTGGTACGCTCAATTGGTGTTTTACCGGGGAAAATATCTAGCAGTTGCGGCCACATATAACCGCTAAAGCTCTTAGTCTCAACCGTTGTAAGAATAACGGGAACATCAAAAATCTTTGCAGCTTTTGCTAAACCAATAGTGTTGTTAATTAGTGTTTGGCGGTCAATGGAAGTAACGCCAAACAGCATTTGTGGCTGGTGGTCAATAAAGATAACTGTAGAGTTATTGGGTGTCAACAAGCTATGAATAGTCATCTGAGATATTTCCTAGTTATTTATCTTGGTTTTGTTGTATTTACCTTAAACTATGTGAGGCGATCGTGAAAAGAATGCACTTTAAAGTAAGATAGTACCCAAAAAGATACTAGGAAAATTAAGAGGTATCGCGATCGCAATCTCTGTCTAGCAGCAGCAATCATTTTTAGGCGCGATCGCGCCCCAACCTACTTACCAACCCTCAGACGCGCTACCCTATAATAAGTGATGCGCTCAGCCTCAGAAGCAGCACCAGCAATTCTTTATCGTTTCATACCCTGATAGTCACGATGTCATATTCTTTGCTAGATTCCGAAACCAACGGCCACAAATCCTTCGAGTTACCTGGTGCTCACCCCCATTACAACCCGGATCGCCCCGGTCAAGTTGAGCATATTTTCCTAGACTTAGTGCTCGACATCCCCAAGCAAAGCTTTCACGGCACTTGCAGCATCCGCCTCAACCCAGTACGCAGCGGTATTGACAAATTAACTTTAGATGCCGTCAACTTAAAAATTAAATCCGTGAAAGTCGGCGAAACTCAACAAACTTTCGACTATGACGGCGAATATTTAGAGGTGCAATTACAGTCAGCAACTGTAGCCAATATTCCGCTTACAATTGATATCGCCTACTCAGTTGAAAAACCCCAGCGCGGCCTCTACTTTGTCGGCCCAGAAAAGCATTACCCAGACAAACCAACTCAAGTTTGGACTCAAGGCGAAGACGAAGACTCCCGCTTCTGGTTTCCCTGTTTCGACTACCCCGGACAACTCGCCACATCAGAAATTAGGGTACAAGTTCCCAAAGAATTTTTAGCTATTTCTAATGGCGAATTAATCGACACAAAAACCGAAGGTAGCGATAAAATTTATCACTGGTCGCAGCAACAAGTTCACCCCACTTATCTCATGACTTTAGCAGTGGGAAACTTTGCCGAAATTAAAGACGAATGGAACGGCAAACCCGTCACCTACTACGTCGAAAAAGGCCGCGAAGCCGATGCCCGCCGCAGCATGGGTAAAACGCCTCAAATGATTGAGTATTTCTCTCAAACTTACGGCTATCCTTACCCCTATCCCAAATATGCTCAAGTCTGTGTAGATGACTTCATTTTTGGCGGAATGGAGAATACTTCAACCACATTGCTGACAGATCGGTGCTTGCTAGATGAACGCGCCGCCATTGATAATCGCAACACAGAAAGTTTAGTAGCACACGAACTTTGTCATCAATGGTTCGGCGATTTAGTGGTGATTAAACATTGGTCGCACGCTTGGATCAAAGAAGGAATGGCTTCTTATTCTGAGGTGATGTGGACGGAACACGAATATAGCAAAGATGATGCAGCTTACTACCTATTAATGGAAGCTCGCAACTATTTAGCTGAAGATAGTTCTCGCTACCGCCGTCCTATTGTCACTCACGTTTACCGAGAAGCAATAGAACTTTATGACCGACATTTGTATGAAAAAGGCGCTTGCGTCTATCACATGATTCGGGCTGAGTTGGGAGATGAGTTATTTCTGAAAGCTGTGCAGACTTTTGTGCAGGATAACGCTCACAAAACTGTAGAAACAATTGACTTGTTAAGGGCAATTGAAAAAGCTACTGGTCGCAATCTTATGTTTTTGTTTGACCAATACGTTTATCGTGGCGGTCATCCAGATTATAAAGTAGCTTATGCCTGGGATAATGACAGCAAGTTAGCGAAAGTTACGGTGACGCAAACACAGGTAAAAGAAGGCAAGAGTGGGAATGGGAATGGGAAAGGCAATAGCAAAGATTTATTTGATTTAAAACTTCCCATTGGATTTGGCTACACTGAGCAAGAAGGCGAAACAACTAAACCATCAGTCAAAACTTTCACAGTGCGAGTTCACGAACGGGAACAAAGTTTCTACTTTCCGTTAGAAACAAAACCAGCTTTTATCAGCTTTGATGCTGGTAATAACTTCTTAAAAACTGTTAGCTTAGAGTATCCAGTTGCAGAACTAAAAGCTCAGTTGCAATTCGATCCAGACCCTATTTCGCGCATTTGTGCAGTTCATGCTTTGGCGAAGAAGGGAGGTTTGGAAGCAGTGAAAGCGCTGTCAGAAGCTCTCAAAAATGACCCGTTCTGGGCTGTGAGGTTTGAAGTAGCTAATCAATTAGTAGAGATTAAACTTGACCAAGCATTTGAATCTTTAGTAATTGGTCTGAAAGATAAAGATGCTCGCGTTCGCCGTGCTACGGTAGCTGCACTTGGTAAAATTAAAACCCACGAGAGTTATAAGGCATTGAAATCAATAGTAGAAAAGGGCGATCCTAGTTACTATGTGGAAGCCACTGCTGCTAGTGCTATTGGTGGAATTGCTGCGGCAAATGCCGATGAAAAGCCATCTGATGAACAGGTAATTAAGGAGTTAAAATCTGTTCTGAAGGAACGCGAAGGTTGGAATGAGGTAGTACGATCTGGTGCGATCGCAGGTTTGGCGCAAATGAAAACCTCGGAAGAGGCGCTAAATTTGATTTTGAAATATACTGCTGCTGGTACTCCTCAAGCTTTGCGCTTAGCTGCTATTCGCGCGATTGGTTCTATTTCTAGCGGGCAAACTAATGCTAACTTAGAGCGGATTTTGCAGCGGTTAGGAGAGCTTTCTAAGGAGACTTTTTTCCTGACGCAAGTAGCTGTAGCTGTGGCTTTAGGACAGATAGAAAATCGCAAAGCAATACGCATTTTGCGCGCTTTGGCTAATCAAACTCCTGATGGCCGCGTGCGTCGAATTGCGGAAGAATCAATTCAAAAGGTGCAGAAAAATGTGGGTTCTGATGAAGCTGTTAAACAGTTGCGGGAGGAATTAGATCAGGTGAAGAAAGAAAATCAGGAGTTGCGGAGTCGTTTGGAAAATTTGGAGGCGAAGGCTAAGTAACGAATTTAATTACTGCATAATCCGCCACTCTCCTTACTCCTAACCCCTCTCCTATAAGGAGAGGGGTTTAAATCCCCTTCTCAGGACAAAAGCTGCATCACTCAAATTTATATTAATAAATTAAATCTTTCATTGCTTATGAATGCAAAGCCAGCTATCATTATTCACCAATCAGGCGTTATTCCTTATCGCATCCTAGATGGGGAAATCGAAATTATGGTGATTACTTCCTCCACAGGGAAACGGTGGGTGATTCCGAAAGGATTAGTTGAACCTGACATGACACCGCAAGACTCCGCTGCAAAGGAAGCTTGGGAAGAAGCTGGACTAATCGGCAATGTTTTGCCTACTTTACTGGGAATTTATGAGTATCCGAAGTGGGGAGGAATTTGCCGAGTTGAGGTGTTTTTATTACAGGTGGAAACTGTGATGGAAAATTGGCCAGAAGCTAAAAAGAGAAAGCGAGAATGGGTAAGTATTAATAAAGCTGTTAAGCGGATTGAGGAAGTAGAACTTAAACAAATTATTGTGGATTTACCTAATACGTTACAACTCCTTAATAATTAGATCATGTAATGTATCCTAGATGACAGTTCAAGAGCGTCTGAAATAGCAGAATCAATAATCACAGGACTTATACCTCGACTTCCATAAGTCTTGATTGAGAAACTTAAATATTTCTCAAAAATTTTGTGATGAAGTTTTTGAATTTAGATTAATTTAACAGTCTAAATCATGCGGATTCTATTAGTAGAAGACGATAGCCAATTGGTAGCATCTCTGAGTGAAGCACTTGTGGTGCAGCGGTATATTGTGGACTCAGCCAGAGATGGTGAGTCTGCGTGGGATAAGACTCAGGCAATTGTTTATGATTTGATTTTGATGGATGTCACTCTACCAAAATTAGATGGTGTTCGTCTATGTCAAAGATTGCGCGATCGCGGCTATCTTTCTCCCATTCTCATGCTTACCGCCCGCGATACGAGTTTGGATAAAGTGATTGGCTTAGATGCGGGTGCAGATGCTTACATGGTAAAACCCTTTAATTTACAAGAGTTACTTGCCCAAATTCGGGCATTACTGCGTCGCGGACAGTCGGGTAATTCACCTATTTTAAGATGGGGTGAGTTGTCCTTAGATCCTGGTAGTTATGAAGTGATTTATGAGCGATCGCTAATTCGCCTTACGCCTAAAGAATTTGCTTTGCTAGAAGCTTTAATGCGATATGGGAAAAGAGTTTTGAGTCGGGCCGCAATGATCGAACAAGTTTGGACATGGCAAGAGTCGCCAGAAGAAGAAACAATTAAAACTTATGTCAAAAATTTGCGGGCAAAACTTAAAGATGCAGGCGCACCAAAAGACTTGATTGAAACTGTGCGTGGTGTCGGATATCGCTTGAAAATCCTCAATTAATTACTGCTTACTAATTGTTGGTGATTGCTTGTGTCAACAAATCCTCATATTCTCCCCGATTTCTCCACGAAAGTTTCCCCCAAATCCACACACTAACCTTCTATGCTGAGCGATAACTAAATCTATCCGATCTAGGGCTTACGGATAACTAGGAGAAAAGCTGGGTTTTGAGTTTGAAACCGATGGCTTTTGAGCGCCTATTCTGCTGGAGAAAGCTAGTTTTTGCGTAACTCTTAGATACGAGAAATCGAAGTTTTGTATCTTATGATGCAATTTTACGGCTAAATCAATTGCTTGTCAAGGGGAAAAACCGATGAAGATTCGGAGACGATATTTTATGCAATTGAGTGCAGGAACGGCGATCGCGATCGCCACTCACGGCTGTACTCAACCTCAAGCTCAAACTCCCGCAAACGCAACTGCCCCAAGCAGTTCAGAAAATCCTGGTAAAATTTCCATTGGATTCTGGCCCGTCGCCTCTGGTTTACCTTTGTTTGTAGCCGAGAAAAAGGGTTACTTCAAAGAAGCGGGCTTAGAAGTAGAAGTAGTCAAATTTGCCTCGCCCAATCAAGTCGCAGAAGCATTAATTGCCGGCCGACTTCAAGGCACAGGAAATGGAGTAGCTAGCGGCGTATTAGGACTTTCAGAAATTACCTC
>DATGYA010000076.1:0-20833 GCA_035298405.1 Kamptonema sp.
TGCTGCTAGTATTTCCAAACCCCGATCTGTTTGTAGTAAGCGGGTTTTGGTGGTGGAGGATCAGCTTTTTAACCAAATGCTGATTACTGAGTTGCTGGAGTTGGAGGGGTACGCGGTAGAGTTGATCTGTGATGGCAAAACGATGCAGGAGGTGATAGAGTCGTCATCAACAACGTCGGAATCGCTGCCGCATTTGATATTAATGGATATTCAATTGCCAGATATTGATGGGTTTGAATTGATGCGCCAACTTAAGGCTAATAAGTTATGGCAATCAGTGCCGATAGTTGCGGTGACGGCTTTGGCGATGCAGGGCGATCGCGATCGCTGTTTGGCGGCAGGTGCGTCTGCTTATTTGAGTAAGCCTTTGGATCTTTATTCTGCGATCGCAACTGTGCAGTCTTTGATCGGTTGTTGAAGGCGAACTGACTTTGCTATTCAAGTCTTTGTTAGGGGCATCTTTTAAAGAAGAAATTGGGGAAAATATCAAATCCGTTAAATCCATTGCTTAAATCAATTGACATACTTTAACTATCAATTCCATGTCAAATAAGTTGCCCTGCATTTTGCTGGTGGATGATGAACCAACTAATCTCATTCTGTTAGAAGAGTTGCTGCAATTGAATGGTTATGCCACTATGTCGGCTACATCAGGTGGCGAAGCACTCTCAATGGCGCGAACGTCACGACCTGACTTAATATTATTAGATGTGATGATGCCGGAAATAGATGGTTTTGAAGTGTGCGATCGCTTGCGACGGGATGAAAATTTGCAAACAGTGCCAGTAATTTTTCTGACTGCTCTTGACGACGACAGCTCGCGTTTGAAAGGCTTAGAAATGATGGCAGATGATTATTTAACTAAACCCTTTAACAGTCGTCTACTATTAGCCAAAGTTGAGAATATTTTGCACTTGAGCCAAATGCGATCGCAAGCCCTTTCTTCCGAAGTTCGGCAGCAGGAAAAAGAACAAACTAAGCGTCAGGTAATAGCAGCTTGGCAAGTTAACGAATACATATCAGAAAAATTTCGGCTCTTTGTACCGGAACAATTTCTAAAACGTATCGCCCCCGAAGGAGTAGAATCTATTCAGTTGGGAAACGTTACAGAAGAAGAAATCACAATTTTATTTTGCGATATTCGGGGCTTTACTGCGATCGCAGAATCCCAAGCTGCTCGCGAGACTTTTGAATGGTTGAATGGTTTTTTTACTCAAATGGGTGCTTGCATTACTTCCCACCGGGGTTTTATCGACAAATATCTCGGCGATGCGATCATGGCCGTATTTGATAAACCAGGTTCTCACGCTCAAGATGCGATTATTGCCGCAGCTACAATGCTAAAAAGTT
The DNA here is from genome assembly GCA_035298405.1 of Kamptonema sp. Taxonomy (GTDB): domain Bacteria; phylum Cyanobacteriota; class Cyanobacteriia; order Cyanobacteriales; family Microcoleaceae; genus Kamptonema. Next base: position 1,351 of record DATGYA010000076.1, read on the forward strand.
TGCAGGAATTTAATGCAAATCGCCACCAATATAATCTTAAAGCTCCTGTAAATATCGGTATTGGAATTAATACTGGAATTGGCATGATTGGTACTTTAGGCTCTGACCGCAGAATGGATTCGACTGTAATTGGCGATGTCGTCAATACTGCCTCTCGGTTAGAAAACTTGACCAAAATTTACGGCTGTCCAATCATTGTAAGTGAAGCTGCGATCGCCCATGCAACAAGAGAGAGGGAGCAAGGGAGCAGAGGATTAGATGGGTGGGGAAGAGAAAGAAGAGGGGAATTACCAACTCTCGATTCCCAATTAATAATTAATAATTACCAATTCCCAATTACCAATTACCACTATCGGTGGATTGACAAAGCAACACCTCGCGGAAAAAAACAAGTTATTGATATTTATGAAGTTTGGACACAAATAGATGCCACTACTCAAGGTAAACTGATAACTAAACCACTATTTGATAAAGGAATTCAAGCATGGCAGATGGGTAAGTTAATAATAGCTTTAGAATATTTCCAGCAAGTTATCAAACAAAATCCTGGCGACACTGTGACTACTCTCTATATCGAACGCTGTCAGGAGCAAATAAGATTGAATCGGAGGGGGTGATAACATTTTATTCTGAAAAATTAAAAATCAACGAATTGTTCCGCTATTTGGAGTGCGATCGCCTCGCCAATAGCGAGGGAAGCAGTAGCAGCAGGAGAAGGAGCATTACAGACATGAAGCGTATTTTTGCCCTTAATTAATAAGAAATCATCCACTAATTTACCATCATTTGTTAATGCTTGAGCGCGGACACCTGCATGGGTGGGAACTAAATCTTGAGCTTGGACTTCAGGAATTAACCTTTGTAAACTCTTCACAAAAGCAGCTTTGCTAAAAGAGCGAATCATTTCTTCTATCCCTACTCCCGCATATTTTGCTGCCAATTTCCAAAAGCCTGGATAAGTCAAAACCTCGGCTGCGTCGCGAAGATCGATATCTGTTTTTTGGTAGCCTTCTCGCTTCAAACTCAGAACAGCATTAGGGCCCGCGTGAATGGTTCCGTCAATCATGCGGGTAAAGTGAACTCCTAAAAAGGGGAAGTTGGGATTGGGAACGGGGTAAATTAAATGCTTGACAAGATCGCGCTTTTCTGGTGTGAGTTCGTAATATTCTCCCCGGAAAGGTACAATCTGAACTTGGGGATTAATTTGAGTCAGTTTGGCGACGCGATCGCTGTGAAGTCCGGCACAATTAACTATAAACTTAGCCTGAAAATCACCTTGATTAGTTTCGAGAATGTGAGCGCGATCGCTACTAACAATTTTCTCAACTTTGGTATTCAGCCGTAACTCTCCGCCGTTAAGTTTAACTAATTCCGCATATTTTTGGCAAACTTGCTTATAGCTAATAATGCCTGTACTTGGAACTTTGACCGCTGCTAAACAACTTACGTGAGGCTCAATTTCCTTGACTTGCTCAGCAGTAATTTTTTCCACCTTCAACCCATTGGCTAAACCGCGCTGGTAGAGGTTTTCTAATAAAGGAAGTTCTTCGGGTTCGGTCGCGACAATTATTTTACCGCAGATTTCATAATCAATACCGTGTTTTTGACAGAATTCTACTAGATATCTATTTCCATCTTGGCTGAATTTTGCTTTCAAACTCCCCGGTTTATAATAAATTCCAGAGTGAATGACTCCGCTGTTATGTCCAGTCTGGTGAGGAGCCCAATCGGACTCTTTTTCCACAACTAAAATCCGGGCATCAGAGTATTTGCGACTTAAAGCCATTGCCGCCGAAAGACCAACAATCCCGCCGCCAATAACTGCAAAATCATATAAATTTTGGGTTGCAGGTGCAACTGGGTCAATTAAATTAGTATTAATAGGCATAAGCGATCGTCTCTTCTTCAAGGTTAAATTAAATTAAATATCCGATCTCTCCCTCAGCCTATGAACTCAAAGTTTGGAGGTTAGGTCTTTTTCAAAAATTAGCTGCTTCCTTCTTCTTTCTTTCCTCTTCTTTCTCCCCTACTTTTTGCCAAATTTTAATCGTACCATCACTGCCACCACTAGCTATAATATTCCCATCAGGACTAAAGACTACAGAGCGAATCAAATTTGAAGAATTACTGAGGATGTAATCTGGAGAGATTTTTACATTTACTTCTAAATCGCTACTTAGCTGCCATAGTATTATATTGCCATCAATGCTACCACTAACTAAAGTATCACCTTTCGGACTAAAAGCCAAAGATTCCACAGAACCGGAATGACCGATTAGGGTAGCAAAATCTCTGCCCATATCTAGCTGCCAAAGTTTTATGGTTTTGTCGCCACTGCTGCTAGCTAAAAGCATACCGTCGGGACTAAAAGCAATACACCAAACTGGATAAGAATGACCTAATAAGGTAGCAAGTGGCTTGCTGGTAGTCACATCCCATAACCCAATAGTACCATCGCCGCTACCGCTAGCTAAGATTTTGCCGTCGGGACTAAAAACAACAGACCAAACTGGGTAAGAATGAGCGCTGAGAATAGTAAGAGGTTTGTAGTTGTTCAAATCCCACAGACCAATGATGCCATCAGAACTGCCAGCAGCGAGGATCGTGCCATCGGGACTCCAAGCTATTGAACAAGCTGGGACAGAAAACCCGCTTTTGATGTCTAGCTTTTGGCTGGTGGCTACATCCCACAAGTCAATGAGTTCGTCGCTACCACTAGCGAGAATTTGGCTATCTGGGCTGAAGGCGAGGGGGTAAAAGGAAAACACTAGGTCGGGATCGGGTGTGAGGGTACGATCCTCTCCAGTTGTGAGATTCCAAAGTTTGAGGGTTTTGTCTTCGCTGCTGCTGGCTAGGGTATTTCCATCAGGGCTGATGGCGATCGCCTTGATTCCTTGCGCGTGTCCCATGAGGGTTCGCACGCATTCCCAGGTCTGATTTTGAGACTTTGGCATGGACAGAAATAATGGTGGCTTTAGGGGCAATGCCTGTGGCTGGCTACGCCTACGCGCTTCTGTTGACAAGTTATATCAATTTCGGCTGTATGGGAATAGTTTATTGTTTATTTTTCATTCTGGGCGCTACGGGGTGGCGATCGCCTTCATGCTTGACTCTTGCCTCTCTCTAAAGTATACTACTTATATATAAATATATATAAAATTTGCGTAACTTAGGAGAAAGGGTATTAGTTACTTTAAGATGAGGAATTTCCTGGCTTAAGCTTTAATTGAGCGATCGCATCGTTAATCTCACGCAGTGTCTGGGCACTTTGAATTGAGGCTGCACTCACTTTCACAATTGCATTACTAATTTATACTGCAATCAATTCTCTAATTCCTCTGTATGCAAAGCAGGTAACTGCACAGTAAAAGTTGTCCAACCCCCACCACTGGTCACATGAATTTTTCCACCTAATTGTTCGACAAGTTTCTGCACCAAAGCTAAACCTAAACCAGTTCCCCCTTGCTTCCAAGGATCGGCATTGGGAACCCGGTAAAACTTTTCAAAAATGTGAGGTAACTCCTCTTTAGGAATTTCGGCTTGATTCCCAACAGTGAATTTAACTTGGTAACTGGCAATTGAAGACTGGGAAATTGTAGTTGATGAAACCTCAGTTTCTCTGGCTTTATTTTTATAGCTTTGCTCGATTTTACTGCCGATTTTTCCTGCCTGATTACCACTTTCCTGCTGGCAGCTAACTCTGAGAGTAACTTCACCGCTACTAGGTGTATATTTGCAGGCATTGTTGAGCAATTCTGCTAAGATCCTAGCTAAACTAGCGTGGTTAGAAATTATAGTAGGTAAGTTGCGATCGCACTCAACTCGTAAAATTTGCTGGCGATTTTGAGTACGAGTTTTAAATGGTTCAATGATCGCAGGTAGCCAAGTTTGCAAGTTAACTGATTCCAAATCAATTGGATAAGCTGCTGCTTCCAGGCGCTGCAAATCCAACAGAGCATTAATCAAATCTGTTTCTCTGGTACATTCTGCTTCTAGAATTCCCAAATAAATCTGCCGCCGTTCTGGAGTAGGTGAAATCTTTAGCATATGAATTGCCATTTTCATATTAGCTAAAGGCGTTCGCAATTCATGGGAAACCGTACTGAGAAAATCGTCTTTCAGGACGTTAAGCTGCTGAAGTTCTTGAACTTTTTGTTGCAATTCAGCAGTGCGTTCTTGGACTTGGCGTTCGAGGTCGGTATTAAGGTTTTGTACTTGCTGGTAAAGTTGGGCTTGCTGAATTGCGATCGCAACTTGAGTCGCCAAATGTAACAGCAAATCGACTTCCGATGGTTGCCACTGGCGGGGCATTCCACACTGGTGGACGCACATCATACCCCATATATCACCATCTTGTAAGATTGGTACAATAATGAAAGCTTTGATTTCCGCTTGCCTGAACTGGGCAAATTTATCCGCACTAAGATTAGCTTTATAAATATCTGGAACTGCATAAATTTCTCGCTCAAATGCCTTCGTGCATTCTTTCCAAATATTCTCTGGAACTATATCTCCTAACATAGAAGGCCAGCCAGAGGCGACGGATTCTGCGACTACAACGCCCAGATCGGCAGGCTTTAAGCGGATAATAGTTCCGCGATCTGCTTGCAAAACAAGGCGCACTTCTGCGACGGTGGCGTTGATGATTTCGTCGAGATTTAAGGACTGGTGAATTCGCAAAGAAATCTTAGTTAAAAGGCGATCGCGTTGCAGTTGAGCGTGCATTTTTGCTGTCCGTTCCCGCACCTCTTCTTCTAATTTGGCGTTGCGACTTTGCAGTAGTTCTAGTTTTTCAGCTTGCAGTTGATATACTGACTGCTGCAATTGCTTTACAGCGCGATACATTTCTGTCGGATCGAGGACTTGTAGCAAGCTAGTTTGACTAATCAAGCCGAGGAGTTCTCCCCGCCCACCGCAGACAACTAATCGCTGCACTTGTTGCTGCTGCATTTCTTTGTGAGCTATCCACAAAGAATCAGAAGGTTTCAAACTAAACTGGGAATTTCTCATCACTGCCGAAGCTGGCGACTTTTTAAAGTCTAGTTCTAAAAACTGAGCTTGCACGAGATCGTATTCAGTGATAATTCCCAGAGGTTGATGAAATGAATAATAAACAATAGAGTTGCGATCCTCCTTTGGCTTCTCCATTTTTAATTCTTTATTTTGAGTAATGACCACGCAATTAGAGGAGTGTTCTGACATCAGTTGAGCAATGCTAAACAAGGAGGCATCCAGGGGCGCTTCGATCGGCATGGTCATCAATTCTGTCACCCGCCGTAATTTGAGAATATTTGAGGGTTGCAATACTTGGCGGATTCTTTCCCTGGTGAGCACGCCAACTAAGCGGGTATCGCTGTCTACAATGGGCAAGTAGCGAATCCGATGCTGGCGAAATAGGGATAAGGCGGTGAATACATCTTGATCGGTCGATTCGGTAAGGGTAATAGAAACTGGGGACATGACTTCGGCAATAGGAATCTTGTGCAGATCGACTCCGGTGTGCCTGCTAATTTTGCCTGTGGCAATTAGTCGAACAATATCCCCCTCGGTCAATATGCCTACTAGAGGCAATCCTTTCTGGCTGTCGGAGGAAGAGACTGCATTAAGCACAGGGATATTTTTTACTACTAGGACACAACTAGCACGTACTTCTTGCCACAGGGGTGACTCACAAATTTCTGTAATATCTGATGAGGGCTTGATTTTGGGCAGGCTGCACCTGCTTTGCAATTGGCTGATCAGCGCGATCGCTTCTGCTAAAGAAGTCTCTGGCCACGCGATTAGAGGGTGACGGTCAATTGCTTGTTCAAGGGCACAGGAATAGAGGGAGGGTTGGTCAAACGGCATAGTCAATCACAGCTAGAGCACAGGGCATCTGTTGCAGACGACAATTCAGAGTTAAATTTATTGAAGCAAATGGAAAGGTTTTATGCTGTCTAATAACGATCCTAACTTCTGGGAACAACGCTATCAGGAAGGAACTACTCCTTGGGATCTGGGTCAAGCGGCTCCCTATTTCATGAGCTTGTTAAATTCGCCCTCAGCTATGCAGCCTGGCCGCACAGCAGTTTTGGGCTGCGGGCGCGGTTATGATGCCATGCTGTTTGCGGAGCGAGGTTTTGAGGTTATTGGTTTTGATTTTGCTGCCTCTGGGATTGTAGATGCAACCTGTCTGGCTCAAGAAACGGGCAGTAGCGCCCAATTTTTGCAGAGGGATATCTTTGAGTTGGCAGCGGAATTTCCCTCTAATTTTGACTATATCGTGGAGCATACCTGTTTCTGTGCAATTCCTGTCGAAAAACGCACATCTTACGTTAAGTTGGTGCATTCGCTTTTGCGTCCAGGCGGAGAACTAATTGCTCTGTTTTTTACCCACTCTCGTCTTGGCGGCCCACCTTTTGGAGTTACACCAGCAGAAATTCGCAAGTATTTTGAAGATGATTTTGAAATTCTCTTTCTGGAACCTGTAACCAATTCTATACCAGCTCGTCAAGGAGAGGAATATTTCGGTCGTTTCCGCCGAATCTAGAGCAATTTTTAATTTTTCATTTCTTTATCCTCCAATTTTTAATTTTTAATTTTTAATTTTTAATTTTAATTGCCTAAGTGTCGCTTAGGCGTTGCATCAACCACTCATATCTGGATTTAGCTAAGTTGCTATTGTCTAAAACAGGTTGATTTGGTTCTTCTGGAGAGCTCTCTTGAAAGAGGAGGTAGTCTGGATCTTGACTGAATCTGGTGACTGTACCCCGCAGTCTAGTTGAAAGAAATTTTGTGATTGCTCTATAGAAACGGAGGGAGAAAAGTACATCTTGTTCTAGTTTTTCGGTTAATTGCCTGCGCGGAATTGATAATATTAGGCATTCTTCAATTGCTTTAACACTAGCAGAGGGGAGGCGACCATCAACGAAAGACATTTCGCCTAATACCTCACCAGAGCTAATTTTGCCGATTTCTCTGTTACCTAAAGCTGCAACTGAAACGCTCAAGGTTCCATCTAAAACGATGTAAAGAGCGTCTATGGGTTTGCCTTCGCAGATTAATGCTGTACCTGCGGGAATTTGGTTGCGCGTACCGTTGGCGAGCATCCAATCGATGTCGCGATCGCTCAATTCCCCTAAAATGACTAAAACTTTGCTCATAATCAGGAATGTCCGGGAGATTCTTGTTGTCTTTTTATAATCTTTGCCTGAAAACCCTCGGTCTTGCGATCGGGGATGAAAGGCAAAGGTAGACTTTGATTCTACCAGTAAGTTCTAAAAATTAGCGAACTGCCAATGCGGTGAAGCCTCAAAAGGCAAGACATCATACAAAAATATACAGATTTTCCTCACAATTAATATTAACAATTTGGTAAAAGTTCTGTTTAATGTTGTTGATTTATGTTGCTCATTTTGGGAGTAAGCCAGACTAAGAGGGTGAGTTATAAATATCTGCACGCTCCCAAAAAAATCGAGGCTAACTGTCGCGCTCTAGCCTAGCTTGATTAGCGCCTGGAGACGCGATACCTTTGGCTGGCTAAGCCTACACATTTGCTGATACTTAGCTTGACCTTAGAATTTTGCTAGTCAAAATTGATTGAAGAACTAGGCAACATGGCAGAAATTATGGTATTCATAAAGAGAATGTATGGCTCCTCTGACTAAATGATTCCCCAACAACTCACACTCAAAAACTTTCTCAGTTACCGGGATGCAACTCTAGACTTTCGAGGACTGCACACGGCTTGTATATGCGGCCCCAACGGTGCAGGAAAAACTTCCCTTTTAGAGGCGATCGCGTGGGCAATTTGGGGTAACTGCCGCAGTGTCTCGGAAGATGACATCATCTACATTGGCGAAACCGAAGTTCGCGTTGACTTCATTTTTGCGACGCACGGCCAAACTTATCGCATCATTCGTCACCGCCGCCGAGGACACTCAGGAACGTTAGAATTTCAAATCGCTACAACTCCGAATCTTGTCAAAGGTGAGATTAAAGCTGGATCTTTTCGGACATTGACGGAGAAAGGATTGCGGGTGACGCAACAGAAAATTATAGAGCACTTGAAACTTGATTATGAAACATTTATCAACTCAGCTTATTTACGACAAGGGCGAGCTGATGAATTCATGCTTAAAAAGCCGAGCGATCGCAAAGATATTCTAGCGGGTTTGCTCAAATTAGATCGATACGACACCTTAGCAGAACAAGCTAAAGAAAAATCTCGCGAATTCAAGGCTCAAGTTGAATTACTCCAGCAGAGTTTGTTCTCAATAAAAGAGCAACTGTTACAGCAAAGCGCGATCGCATCTCAGCAAGCCAGCCTTCAACAAACTACCGCCCAACTTCAACAGCAACAAAACAGCAACGTCGAAAAACTCCAACAACTCCAAGCCCAGCAGCATCAGCGCCAAGTCGGGGAAAAACTCCTCAGTGGTCAACAACAACAGCATCACAATACTACCCAAGAATGCAGCCGTTTGCAGCAAGAACTCGCCGCCGCCGCTCAGCAGCAACAGGAGATCGAAGCTCTTCTACAACAGAGCAATGAAATCACAACTGGTTTTGCTTTCTTTCAAAACCTGCAAACTCAAGAAGAAACTCTCTGTGCCAAATTCAAAGCTCACCAAGAAGCGCAAAATCAGCGACAGCAATTGCAAGAACAGCAGCGACAACATCTTAGTCAACTTAGTGGCAAAATTCAGCAAGTCCAAGCTCAATTAGAAGCCTTAGAACAACAACACAAAGAAGTTCAAGAAGTTCTGAGTCAACAGTCAGAGGTTGAAGCTGGACTTGCCTCTTTGCAAACTGCTAGAAATCGCTTGAATCAGCTCGATCAATTGCAACTTCAAGTTACCCCTTTGTGGCAACGACGGCAACAACTACAAGGGCAATTGGATCGCGCTCATGCTCGTTTGAGCGATCGCTTAGAAGAACTCAGTTCTAGAGCCAGAAAACAGCAGACAATGCGCCAGCAAAGACAACCGGAATTACAGAGGGAACTGCAAGAAGTAACTACGCACATTTTGCAATTAGAAAATAAGCGAGTTTATCAACAGCGAGTTACAGAAAAAGGTCAAGAGCGGCATCATTTCTTACAACGCCTTCAGGTAAGTCAACACGAATGTGAAGCCCGGCTTGCAGAATTAGACAAAAAAATTCAACTTTTAGGGATTCCGGCGAATAATACGGCTTTGGTGGAGGAAGAAAGGGCAGGCACGGGGGCACTGCCCCTACAGAACTCAAAACTCCCTAACTGTCCTTTGTGCGATCGCCCTTTAGACGAACATCATTGGAACTTAGTAGTTACCAAGCATCGCGATCAGCAGCAGGAAATTTGGAATCAACTTTGGGTAGTTCGCGAACAGTTAACTATTTCTGAACGAGAGATTGAAATTCTCAGAAATGAGTATCGCCAATTAGGAGAAGAACTAGCACCTTATGAGACATTGCGGGAACGCCGGGGTCACTTGCAAGCCCAAATAGATGCTTTACAGACAGATGAACAGCAAGTACAATTACTATGGCAAGAGGTTTCACAGATAGAGCGATCGCTACGCAGTGGCGAATATGCAGCCCAAGATTATGCAGAACTAGCAGAACTAGATCAAAACTTACAACAGCTTAATTACAACGAACAAAACCATGCTCTTGTTCGCAACCAAGAAAAAAACTTGCGCTGGGCAGAAATTAAGATGGGGCGGATTAAAGATGCTCAGCAAAAACTACAGAAAATTAACAGCCGTCGTCCCGAACTTCAAAGCCAATTAACGGTTTTTCAACAACAATTACAGCAACAACAAACAGAATCAGAAATACAGCAGCAAATTCAAGTTATAGATAAGTATATAACTGAAATTGGCTATACTGTAGACGAGCATAATAAAGTCCGCGCTGCTTTGCGGCAAAATCAATTTTGGCAATTACGGGCCGATAAATTGCGCCAAGCGCAGCAACAGTATCCTCAAATACAGCAGAGAGTGAGTGAATTGGGGAATTTAATTCAAGTGCGATCGCAAGATTTAAAAACACTCAACAATCAAATCTTAGCTATCCACCAGCAATTGCAACAAACTGCTGACGCTACTGCCCAAATTGCAGAAATCGAACAGCAAATACAACAAGAGCGTCAAGAATTAGATCTAAATTTGGCGAGTTTGGGACGACTTCAACAGCAGCAGCAGCATCTCGAAAGTCTCCAAACTCAATGCGAAACCCAACAGCAACAACTGGAAGTGACCCGCAGGCAACATCGAGTTTATCAGGAATTATCTCTAGCTTTTGGCAAAAACGGTATTCAAGCTTTAATGATCGAAAATGTTTTGCCGCAACTCGAAGCTGAAACCAATCAGATTTTATCAAGGCTGAGTGCTAATCAGTTGCACGTCCAGTTTATTACCCAACGTGCCGCTGCTTCTAAAAAAGCCACGAAACTAATTGAAACTCTGGATATATTGATTGCAGATGCTCGTGGCACTCGCCCTTATGAAACTTATTCTGGCGGGGAAGCTTTCCGCATTAATTTTGCAATTCGGGTAGCATTAGCTAGACTGTTAGCACAGCGTGCGGGTACTGCTTTGCAAATGTTAATTATTGATGAAGGTTTTGGCACTCAAGACAGCGAAGGTTGCGATCGCCTGATCGCCGCGATTAATGCGATCGCGCCCGACTTCGAGTGCATTCTGGCTGTCACCCACGTACCTCACCTCCGGGAAGCTTTCCAAGCTAGGATTGAAATTAGCAAAACTTCCCAAGGTTCTCGGATTAGTTTGTCAATATAAAACTAGGGTATGACAACGGACTCTTACCAGTTAAATTTACTAGAAATATTTAAGGAGAATCCTCATCTAGCGTCCCCTTCTAGTTGTATTCCTGATTCCGTAAGGCCGCGGAAGAATTTGAAAATTTTAACGAGCTGTATTGTTGATAATGAGCCGGGAATGACAGAATCAATCGAACTGCAACTATTTGCTCCTTTTTTTACTACAAAACCAGTTGGCTCTAGAAATGGTTTGGGACTGTTCATTAGCTATCAAATTGTGGTAGAAAAGCATGGGGGAACGCTTAGGTGTGTTTCAGCACCCGGAGAGAGTGCAGTTCAGGAGTCAGATCCCCCTGCGCGATCGCGCTAACCCCGTCGTCAGAGATTCAAAATCAGCCAAGGAATTTTAGATGTAAGTAGTCAAACAAAAGTAAACGACACTGGGTTAACAAATATTAACCAGCCTGAAACCTTTACTGTTCGCTGTTCCCCGTTCCCTATTCCCCTGTCCTGATAGTTAACTTTATTTTTGTCCGACTACTTAAGATTTGAGATCGATTTGGCAACTTTAGCGTGTGAGTACGGGAAGTATGGGGCGATCGCTGATGTAAAATCTAAAACTTTTCAGCCCAATTTAGTTGAGATTTATGGTGCTTAGCGGTGTGGGATTTCAAAGCCCGTATTCAGGAGGCAATAATGCCGAAAAAACAGCCTTTACCCTGGTCTCGCTACATTCCCCTGGGGTTAACCCTTGGTTTGGGTGTGGGCTTGTCCGTTTTGGCTTTCGCCCTGATCTGGAACTGGGAAGACAGACGGCGAGATTACGAATTTAATCGTCGCATTGACGACATCGCGAGCGTCTTAGAACGCCAACTCAATACAGATTTAGATGTAATTCTCGCTCTCGGTGACTACATGAGAGCTTCTAACAAAGTTGAGCGTGCCTCATTTTCTCGGTTTGTCGCGCGTCCCCTCGCTATCCACTCCAGTTTGCAAATTCTCGCTTGGAGTCCGCGAGTACCTGAAGCCCAACGCTCAGACTATGAAACTAAAGCCAGAACTGAGACAGATGCCAGCTTCCAGATTACAGAACTAGACTCATCCGGCAAACTTGTCAGAGCTGGCGATCGCTCTGAATATTTTCCCACATACTACGTGGAACCCTTAGTAAAGAACCGGGCAGCTTTAGGCTTGGATCTTGCTTCCCAACCTGCTATCCGCGCCGCCTTAGACAAAGCGCGAGATACAGGAGAGATTGTTGTTAGCGGCAACATCAACTTAATTCAAAGCGATCGCACTCAATTGGGCTTACTAGCCATCGTCCCAGTTTATCAAAACGGCACCCAACCGACCGCGATCGCCTCTCGCCGCCAATTGTTACAAGGATTCGTCTTGGGAGTATTCCAAATTAAAGATATTTTTCAGACTTCTCTGAAGGGGCGCAACACTGACTACCTGAATTTCTACCTTACTGACTCCGCCCCTGAAAATAAAAATAGATTGCTACCTCCAACTGCCACACCCGATCTCCACCTCCAAGACTCTCCTGCCTCTATCCAGAAAAACGGTTTGGCAGTGTTTTACGATTCCAGTACTCAAACAGTTGTTCCTGCGGGAGCGCAGATGGAACGCACAGCCAAGTTAAACTGCCCAATTCAAGACAATTCCAATTCGCCGGAAGCAGCTTGCAGGCGGCTCCTCAAAATTAGTGGCCGTCAATGGTCGCTTTACATTCTGACGACCCCAGAATTTCGCAAAACTCAAAAACACTGGCGTTCTTGGGGAAGTTTAACTATGGGCCTGTTGTGGACTCTCATACCTGTTACTTATATGCTTACAGCTCTGAGTCGTACTACACAAATCGAAAAGCTCGCTGAAGAAACCTCCACTCAAGCTAACAAGTTACACGAAGCTTATAAGCAATTAGAATTAGAACAAGTCAAATCTGAGCAACTGCTGTTGAATGTCTTGCCAGCACCAATTGCAGAACGCCTGAAACGGGATGAAAAGAACATTGCCGACACTTTTGACGAAGTAACAGTCCTGTTTGCCGATATCGTAGGCTTTACAGAGCTTTCTTCTCGCATCTCTCCCCCGGAATTGGTCGGAGTTCTTAATGATATCTTCTCAGCCTTTGACCACTTGGCGGATAAACACGGTTTGGAAAAGATTAAGACCATTGGGGATGCTTATATGGTAGTGGGTGGCCTGCCGGTACCGCACCCGGATCATGCTGAAGCGATCGCAGAAATGGCACTAGATATGCTGTACGAAATTCGTCGGCTCAGCGTAGAACACAATCAAGCTTTCAGCATCCGCATCGGTATTAACTCTGGGCCTGTAATTGCTGGTGTGATTGGCTTGAAGAGATTTATCTACGATCTGTGGGGCGACACTGTGAATATTGCTTCGCGTATGGAATCTCACGGTATGACAGGCTGTATCCAGATCACAGCAGCCACTTACAACCTGTTGCACAAGAAATATTCTTTTGAGAAGCGCGGTGCTATCCAGATTAAAGGCAAGGGGTACATGACCACTTATTTACTCACTGGTAGGAAGACTCAATAGCCTAAAGCTGCTTTAGTACTCTACGTATTTTCACGGTAAGCGAAGGAGGCGCAGGTGTGTTAGGAACCAGAGGCTAGGAAAGAAGGGATATAGAATCAAGAGCTTCACCGTGATACCAAATTTACTACGATACCTCCTCTTATCCTCTTCCTCTTCCCTCTACCTCCTCTGCGACGAGCTCGTTAAAAAAGGGGTAGCTAACCCCGAAGGGGTCTGAACCATCAGTCGAACCGTTTCAGTCATTTAGAATATCCTAACCAACTTGGCGGTCGCTATAGAACACTTACGCTACCGAAGCCGAAGGGGTGATACCCTACAATTGTTTAAAAGTCCAATAGCTTACTGGCTTCCGTACTCTAAGTGTTTTCACGGTAAGAAAGTATCTAAAGAGTTTATAGTAGCTAGCGTTACAGAACTCTCGTATTTAAGTTCTAAATTTCTTACAAATCTAGTACCAATAAGGTTTTTCGTTCGCTTCACCGCCTAAGTTAATTGTATTTATCTATCTCCAGGTACTTAATATGAAGATTTGTAACTTTACACAATCTTTAAAAATCCGCGAAAACTCGTAGGTAATTACAAAGAATTGGTAAAGTTGGCGCTACCCCGTTGCCAAGCATACGTAAGTATCTCTATGATAATTTTATCAAACAACCGTAAGGTTACTGATATTGAACTCAGACATTTTTAAATGGTGTCTGAAAAAAAATAAATATCGCACCGCACAAAATAAATAGAGCTAATAGCAAATATCTGTAAAGAGTTGCCGTTTCCCCTCTAAAAAAACGCGCTGTCACAGCGTGACGTAGGGTAGTGCGATTGCTCACACTCATTATTTCTAGCACTTAACAGGAGCCACAGAAGTGAAAGCTGCATCTAAATTATCAGTGGTTGAATTTACTACCAAAGCCCAGATTATTAAACGCATACAGCAGCTAGTTCCACCAGGTTCCCCAGAACCTCAAGACCCTGCAATTATTGCGACTTTGAAAAGTCTGACACAACAGCTAATCCAAGCTTATAAAGCCGACGGACAATTGCAAATAGAGCCTTTTAGCGATGTGCGCGATCGCACCCTTCATCTCTACAGGCAAGAAGTTAAAAGTAAACTCGAAGGAAAAGTCATACTTGTAACCGGAGGAGAAGGATGTGTCGGAACTCACTTGATTAAAAAACTTCTCGAACTCGGTGCAAAACGCATAGTTTCTGTAGACAAAGCACGATGTTATAACCTACAAGAAAATATCCCTACTAGGACTGAAAAAGGCAACATCATTTTCTATGCAGTTGATGTTCGGAACTCTGAAGCGTTAAGATACGTATTTGAGACAGAAAAACCCGATTTAGTTTTCCATCTCGCGGCTCAACGCTTACCCGGACTTGCTGAAATCAAAATTCGAGAAACTATCACCACCAGTCTTTTAGGAACCAAACATATTATCCAGCTTTGTGAAGAATATCGCGTACAGCAGTGCATTTTTTCTTCCACAGGCAAAGCTTCTCGATATTTTACAACAGAAGTTTACGCCGCCTCTAAAAAATTCGCCGAGTGGCAATTTGCTCAAGCAGCTCAAGAAGGAAATGTCACCTATGGAATGGTACGCTTTACTCATATGCTCGAAAATAGCTCTTTTTGCGAGCAAATGGAGAATAAAGTACAGGAAGGTAAAATAGTCAACGTTCATGCTCCCCACCGCTATGTAACTGCTCAAAATCTTGAAGAAGCAGTACACTTGCTACTAAATTCACTGGTTTTTTCGGTTCCCGGCAAACTGAAATTTTTAACAGTTCGTAATCTCGGATGGCCCACGGAAACTTTAGAAGTTGCTCTGCATAAAATTCTGGAGTCTGGTAAAAATATCCCGATTTATTTTCAAGGACTAATTCCTGGCTATGAAGAACCATTTTTTCTCGGTCAGTTTGATTGGAGTCATCCCACAGAAATTCACCTGTTAATGAATGTGCTGGAAAATCCCTCAAGAAAAATTGACGCTTCTGGAGAGATAGAGATTGCCGAATTAGCACCTTTTTCTTTACGCACTTTAGCCAAACAATTGTTGTGTCTGGAAATATTAGTCAAGGATGAAAGTTTGCTGCCAGAAGCACAAATGAAAGAAGCTTTAGTGACTGCGGAACGAGAGGTGATTGCTTCGAGTTTTTCGTGGACTTCAGCGCCAGAACTCTTGCGGATATTAAAGTGGGGAATTAATCCCAAAAAAATGCAAGCTGAGGGCTATGATATAATTAGCTACCGCGATATTCTGGAGCTACTGCTACAAGGTTTGCACGGTCGATTAAATAAAGAAGTTTTGAATCTGGCACGAGTGACACCAGATGAATTTGATGACATGATTGAAATTCTCTCAACAGTGGATTCTATTCAACTAGAGGTGGCTTATTTCCGCTCTGTATCCAGATATGTCAGAGAGTTTGCTCCGGTTGGTAACTTAACGCAAGTGATGCCTCAAAATTCTGGCATTAGCGAGGCACTTACCGTTAAATGTGCTTAGAATAAAGCGGGATATCAGAGCTCGGTACGTAGTTCGCTTCAGCGCTCTTAATTCACATCTTTGGAGCACTAAAGCGCAACTACGCACCAAGAGCGATCGGCAATTGGGACTAATGACGAAAGCGGTTGCTATACTTACTTATCAATGTTCAACTAATTAGTGAGTGTTCATGTTTGTTGATGTTGTCCTATTTCTAATTGCACTAGGGCTTTTGCTACCGATCGCAGTTCTTTTTGTAGAATGCAGTGCAGCCTTTTTGCCTCGTCAGCCTGAAACAGGGGAGGCGCAGGTTTCCCATGCTTCTGTAGCTGTTTTGGTTCCTGCTCATAATGAAGCTATTGGTATTGGTGTAACTATTGCGGCATTGTTGCCACAGCTAAAAACTGAAGATCGGCTGATAGTTATTGCGGATAATTGTAGTGATGAAACAGCAGCGATCGCGCGAAATTTCGGCGCAATAGCAATTGAGCGTCACGATCTGGAATGTCGAGGCAAAGGATATGCCTTAGACTATGGATTGCGATTCCTTGAAGCAGACCCACCAGCCGTTGTTATCATTGTTGATGCTGACTGTATCTGTCAACCACATACTCTCGATCGACTTGGTAAAGTTGCAGTTGCTTCAGGACAACCAATTCAGGCACTTTATCTCATGGAAAAACCGCCATTGCCAAGTCCAAAAGATGCCATTTCTGCGTTGGCTTTTACGGTGAAAAATTTAGTGCGACCGAGCGGATTGGAGCGATTAGGCTTACCCTGTTTGTTAACAGGTACGGGTATGGCTTTTCCCTGGTCAATAATTAGGGAAGTTTCCCTGGCTAGCGGTAATATTGTTGAAGATATGCAGCTAAGTGTGGATCTCGCGATCGCAGGATATCCAACATTATTTTGCCCGGAGGCGAAAGTAATCGGATGTCTCCCGCAACAGCAGCAAGCAGCAAAGAGTCAAAGAACTAGATGGGAACACGGACATTTGCAAACTTTGATTGCACAAACTCCCAGACTTTTAAAAGCTGCTATTATTCAAAAACGGTTTGACTTGTTAGCGCTCGCTCTCGATTTATCTATTCCTCCCCTCTCACTCTTAGTGGCAATTTGGGTTGTGGCAATCGCCGCAGCATTCTTGACAGCCAACCTCTCCGGTTTTTGGTTTCCCGCCGCCTTGCTCGCCCTAGAAGGAATTTTGATTTTAATTTCAATTATTGCAGCTTGGGCTAAGTTCGCCCGTACCGAAATTCCCGCACAACTTCTACTAACTGTACCGTTTTATATTCTGTGGAAAATTCCGCTTTATCTGGGTTTTTTAGTACAACGTCAGACCAAATGGATTCGTACAGAACGAGATCCGATCGCTACCACCAAACCTTAAGGACTTTCTTACTGTTACGCATTTAAAGGACTAACGAAGCAGGTAGGGTGTCGGAGACTGAAACCCTATATAGTTTTTGTAAAACTGCGTCAGACGCACCCTACAATAGTCCTTTAAATGTCGAACAGCTTAGCCAGTTACTTGACAGAAACAGCATCAACGTCAACTGTACCAGGATTGGAAGTAAAACCATCATTGGCTGGATCGGAGACTGCGGTTCCATTCCCCGCTTGACGAGATTTAGCATATTCGATCGCCATCTGTGAAACCTCGGAAACCAGCAGGGTCAGAATAGCGATATCATCAATTTGCCCAATAATTGGTAGAAAATCTGGGGCAATATCAATCGGACTGATCAGATAGGCTATAGTTCCTAAAACAATCCACCAGCGATACTTAGGATTGCGAAGCGTGTTGCGATACCAGCTATAAAGAGATTGGATTGAAAAGCTCATTAATTTACCCTCGACTTACTCTTTTATATTGACAAATTACCGTATTAAGTGCCTTTCCAGATAACCGCCCTAAATTTGTATGGAGTTCACTGTAGACAATTTTTACCATCAAAATAAATGACCCACAGGGACACCAATCCTGCGGGTCATTGTTTATCTGCTCGGATCGCTAATCTTTAGGGGTGGTGATCGCGCACAACTCCTTAACCCTGTTTTGTCACTCTCGGCAGAGAATTTTCTGGAAATACTGGTTTATAAGGCTTTGGCGTTGCGAAGCATAAATTATCGAGAATGGCTAAAATCCAACGATCGCAAGGCGAAAGCCTGTTTCTCTGACCAAAGGGACAAAAGAGGGTTAAACAGTACTGTATTGATTTTTAATGGCAATTGAAATTTTCGCCCAAAGCATAATTTTTTCCCTTAAAATTTCAGCGGCAACCCATCCTGAAATACTAGCAGTTCTCCCGGTTGCACTTGGGTCCAAACTTCGTTATCAGTAAGGGGAACTGTAGCAATTAATGCCACGCGATCGCTCGCCCCCGTCAACTCTCGGAAATCTAAAGTTAAGTCTTCGTCAACTAAATGGGCAGTACCAAACGGCGCTTGACGGACAATATAACTTAACAGCGTTGAACAGTGCACAAATAAGTGTTCTCCGTCAGATAACAAATAGTTAAATACACCTTTTGCTGCCAGAATTTTACTAATATCTGCGAGAACTGAATACAGTTCTTCTAAAGGAGGTTTACTTTGAGGAAAGTTTTGGCGCAAAGTTTCTAGTATGAAACAGAATGCTCTTTCACTATCAGTTTTACCAACTGGTTGATAAAACCCTGCATTTTCGGGTTCAAAGTCTGGTAAGTTGCCGTTATGGGCAAACACCCAATATCGCCCCCATAGTTCCCGTTGAAAGGGATGGCAGTTTTCCAGAGCAATTTCACCTTGAGTAGCTTTGCGGATGTGTGCAATCACATTAGTGGAGTGAATGGGATAGCGTCGTAACAACTGCGCTACCGCAGAACTAACGGAAGGTTGTGCTTCTAAAAAAACACGACATCCCAAGCCTTCAAAGAAAGCTATACCCCAACCGTCAGCATGAGTATCGGTTTTGCCGCCTCTTGCAGAAAATCCCTCAAAAGAAAAGCAAATATCCGTTGGCACATTGCAGTTCATTCCCAGCAGTTGGCACATGGATTTTGGAACTATGGAATTGAGATTAATAATTATGTCTAATCTTATCTTTTTTTATGCGTAAGGACGAAGTATATGCCTCCGAATCTCCGTAAAAACAGAATTTTCCTGATGCAAATACTTCGCCCTTACAAATTGCCAGAAATCTAATCTAAAGCTTCACTTCAATATCCACACCTGCTGGTAAATCCAGTTTCATCAAAGCGTCAATAGTTTTAGCAGAAGGCTGATGAATGTCGATAATGCGGCGGTGAGTCCGAGTCTCGAAGTGTTCCCGTGAATCTTTATCGACGTGGGGCGATCGCAACAAACAATAAATTCGGCGCTTTGTAGGCAAAGGAATCGGACCGATCGCAGTAGCAGCAGTCCTGTTAGCTGTATCTACAATCTTCTCGCAAGATGCGTCAAGAATGCGGCGATCGAAAGCTTTGAGGCGAATGCGAATTTTTTCTTGTGAGATAGTTGCCATTTGATTTTCTTTAGTTTTCTAGGTTCAGTTCTGGATTGTTAGTTGTTAATTGTTAGTTGTTAGTTGTATTTTTCTACTAACTACTAACATAAATTCAGAAGAGCAGAAAAGCTTATTGACATTTTGCAGCTTTTCTGCTCTCCTACTTTCACTAGCGTCCTACTTGAGGATTTT
>DATGYA010000077.1:0-14090 GCA_035298405.1 Kamptonema sp.
GATTCATAACTGAAGGACTTTTTATTTTTTTTTTGGGAATAGGTGCTAGCATTTTTAATGCTAAGCATTAAGCAGAGATCGGGATACTATTGGCAAAATATTATTAATATTTAAGATTTGAGAAAAACTGGATCTAACGTAAATATTATTTTATCGTTGACAAAAATTGTGAGGCTAACTATCTGGACTCGGTAGCCGCCGATCGGTAAGAAATTTGCAGACCTTACGGTGATAGAGATTTTCAATCCAACATTGGGAATTTTTGCCCCATCACCGCTGAAGTTAAGTTCTTAGTTCTTAGTGGCGTTCAACGCTGTAAATTGCCTGCAAATGGAACTCACCACGAGCGGGAACTTCGACAATATCTGTAGCCGCATTGGTGGTTTCTACGCAGAGTAAGCGCTGATAATCTGCATCGTCAAGGTCAGCCATATTTGCAGAAATTGTCACCCAGGGATTCCATACTACAGCGGATTTACTACCAGAGGATTTAATGTGAATGCGACGATTGAGAGCAGTATCATCAATGATTAATTCATTGGTGACATTGAGATAGATGCGATCGACTTCGCCTGCGATCGCGACTGCACCGATTTGAGTTTTTTCCACACCACCATCAACCTTATCAATATATTGGGTATTTTCTAAACCCAAAACCTGTACGCGGTTGATATCGCCGACTTTGAAATAGGTGTGGAAAGCTTGGGTGAGAGGAAAAGCTTTGTCGCCTAGATTGCGGGTGATTAATTCTACAGTGAGGGTGGTGCTAACGGTAATCGCGATCGCTAGTTCAAAGGCTTGGGGCCAAATTGCTCTAGTTTCCTCTGTATCCTTAAGTCCTAGAGTGACTTTGGTTGCGCCATCTGGAGTTATCGCGGTTTCTACCACATTCCAGAAGCGGTTCCGCACAAACCCATGACTCGGACGGCCCAAGGCTTCGGGATCTGGACCAAACCAGGGCCAACAGATGGGTATACCGCCTTTGATGGCTTTACCTTCGGCATAGTAGGCTTTTTCACTCACAAACATCAAGTCTGCGGTTTCGGTGACTGGTTGGAAGGAGAGCACTTGGCCAGAATACACAGAAATCAAGGCTTTGGCTTGGCCGTTGTCGATGTGAATCATGGGGAAACCACCGTTTCCGGTAGCAAAGGTGAGGTGGCCCGCAATGCCGTACTCTGTGTTTAATTGGTCAATACTCATGCTGTTAGTCTGGTGAATTGCTTCACAATTATCGGATACTATGGTGGGAAAATTTTCTGGTATAGCTAGGGAATAGGGAACAGGGAACAGCTTACGACTTTAAGGGATTATGAACTAGAGGTAAGAGTTGGAGTTGTCCTAAACGCCTTGGCGGTTGCTGTATTGTTAAGTTTGATTGTTCAGGTGCGATCGCTTAACACCTTTAGTTGTGAGATTTTGGGATATTTTGAATGATTTGCGATTTCTAATCGCCTGTTTTGGGTATTAACTATTAGCTTGGTCAATTTTTTGCACTTCTGCGGCTGTCAACTTAACTGCGATCGCGCGCGTCGAGTCTTCTATGCTAGATGCTTTACTAGCGCCAGGGATGGGAACAATGCAAGGAGATTTGGCTAGTAGCCAAGCTAGGACTATACAGTAGACGGAAACGCTTTTTTCTTTGGCTAATTGCGCGATCGCAGGAATGTCTTGCAAGCGGCTAACTCGACTACTCCCTCCCAGGGGACTCCAAGGCAGAAATGTTAGTTTTTCTGTCTCACAATATTCGAGTACACCGTCTGATTCTGGCTGCCGATGCCAAGGGTTGTACTGGTTCTGAACCGAGACAATCTCAACAACATCGCGAGCGCGTTTGATTTGTTCTACTGAAAAGTTGGAAACTCCCACAAATCGAACTATTCCTGCTGCGATCGCCTCTTTTGCTGGTGCTAAAGCTTCCTCTACAGTATAGTTTGGATCGGGGGCGTGGTACTGCCAAATATCAATCGGTTTCTCACCTCCCAAAGCCTCAAAACTTTCGCTGATTGTCTTTCGTAAATGATCGCGGTTGCCGTTGCGCGTCCAAGAACCGTTAGGACGCATTAAACCGCCTTTGGTGGCGATTTTAATGTCGCTGATATCTTTAGGGTATTGCTTTAAGGCTTTGGCAATTAGGCGCTCGTTGTGGTGTTTGTCAGACTCATCTCGGCAGTAGGAATCTGCTGTATCGATCAGGGTAATGCCTAAATCCAGAGCTTTGTGAATTGTTGCTATTGATTGCGCTTCAGAGGGTCTGCTAGCTAAGGACATGGGCATCCCGCCTAAACCAATGGCGCTGATTTCTACATCGGTGTTTCCCAGTTTTTGGCTTTTCATGGTTTTGATTCCCTGTCAATTTATCAGCTTTTTTGTTTATTTTAGCTCTGGGAATCTGATTCAGACCGCAGCAATGCAGTCAATCTCCACTAATACATCTTTTGGTAGACGGGAAACTTCAACGCAGGCGCGAGCGGGTGCTGTGGCGCTATCAAAATATTTGGCATAAACGGCATTGACGGCCGCAAAATCGTTCATGTCTTTGAGATAAACGGTGGTTTTGACAACATCTGACCAAGTGGCCCCAGCTTCTGTAAGGATGGCTTCGATATTTGCCATTACTTGTTCTGTTTGTTTGCTTACGTCTTCGGGGTAGACCACTTCGTTAATACTGCTGTCGATCGCAATTTGACCTGCTAGGAATATCATTGTGCCACTGGCGGCGATCGCTTGATTGTATGGGCCTACTGGTTTAGGTGCGTTTTCGGTAGAAATTATTTTGCGTGTCATAGTTATTAGTTATTTTGATTGTTGGTTAGATGTTTCTAGCTGGTAAATTTTTCCGTCTGGCATGATCGCACCAGTTAAGTCTGTCTCCTCAAAACTTGCTCCATATATATTCGCGCTCATCAAGTTGACTCCCATCATTTTTGCTTGATTTAGATTTGCCCCGATCAAAATAGCTTCTTCCAAATCCGCTCCTTCTAGTCTTGCTCCTTGCAGACAAGATTTTCTCAAATTTGTCAGTTTAAGGTTCGCTCTTTGTAAAGCTGCATCAGTCAAATTTGATTCTGACAAATTAGCTTGAAACAGATTGGTTAGGACAAGTTTAGCTTCCTGTAAATTTGCCTGAAGAAGTGTTGCCTTTTGCAATTCTGCCTGACTTAAGTTAGCTGAAGTTAAGTTTGCACGATGCAGCTCTGCCTCGTTCAGTGTAGCATTACTTAAGTTAGCGTTATTCAAATTGGCATCAGTAAAATTGGCATCATTTAAGTTTGCCTCCCTTAAGTCAGCACCGCTGAGGTCTGCCTCGCTGAAATTTGCTGCACCGTACTGTAAATAGCTCAAATTAGCGCCTATCAGGGATGCTTTTTCGAGATTTGTCCGATGAAGGTCTGCTCCTATCAGGTTAGCCCCACTTAAGTTTGCTCCCCTTAAATTTGCACGCTCTAGGATGATGAAAGGTAGCTCAGCAGCTTTCAGGTCTACTGCAATCAGATTTTGTCCTTTAAAGTTTCGTTGTCCGTTTGCATACTTTTCTAGAAGTTCTTTAGCATCCATAGTTACCCGCGATCGCGCTCCTCTGAGCTCACTCTACCACCAAATGGTTAAGCGATGCAAACATGATAAAATGATCGTTAATAATTAATAACAGAAACCTAAAATGATTGCTAATCCAGAATTTCGCTACATGACTCCGCAAGAATATCTAGAATGGGAAGAACAGCAACCCCTGAAATATGAATATGTCAACGGCGAAGCCTTCGCCATGATCGGCGGAACAATTCCCCACACTGCGATCGCTCTTAACTTAGCATCTGCTCTGAAAAATCACCTGCGGGATAAAGGCTGTAAAGTTTTGATGGCAGATGCCAAAGTTATGATATCTGAAAATGGGCCTTTTCACTATCCAGATGTTGTGGTAACTTGCGATGAACGAGACAGGCGTGCCATCCAATTTATTCAATATCCTTGTTTAATTGTTGAAGTTCTCTCACCAGGTACAGAAGGATACGATCGCGGCAAGAAATTCACTCACTACCGCCGCATCAATACCCTCAGAGAATATGTCCTCATCAACGCCGAAGAAATTAGCGTTGACTGCTACCGCCTCAATGAGCAAAATAAATGGGAACTGACCAATTATCAAATTGATGAAACTACTCCCGAAGGAACGGAACCAGAAGTTCACCTTACTAGCGTTGACTTCCGCTGTCCTATTTCTCTGCTCTACGAAGATGTAGAAATTACAACAGCAGACCCAAAGAAACCGGGTTTCTTAGAAAAATCTCCAACTTGAAACTAGAATTACTCCGAAACCAGGTTTCTGACCTCTGCGTGCGTAACTCCTACTTCTTACATCTTCTCTAAATGCCGCCGCAATTTACTACTAATAGCATCAATTGCCGTCACAACTACTAACAAAACTAACATCATTGTCGTAGCTTTATTATACTCAAAAGCTCTGATATAATTAACTAATTCAAAACCAATTCCACCAGCCCCAACTACGCCTAAAACAGAAGCCGCCCGGATATTATACTCAAACATCCATAGCGTATAACCTAATCCCAAAGGCAACACTTGCGGCAATATTCCATACTGGGCAACTTGCAGCCAAGACGCGCCAATTACCTGCAAAGATTCAAGCGATCGCGCCTCTACTGATTCGATAGCTTCCTGATAAAACTTTGCTAGATATCCGATAGTATAAATTGATAGCGCCAAAGTCCCCGCTGGTGCGCCTAAACCAGTCGCCGCGACAAACAGCAATCCCAACACAATAGAAGGAACTGACCTTACTGCATTTTGCAGTAAATTCGCCAACCATTGCAACCATTTTGGTGCGATATTGTGAGCACTGCAAATAGCGATCGGCAAAGAAATAATCGCCCCAATTGTAGTTCCCCATAGGGACATCTGAACTGTTTCAATTAATGCTTTAGTAGCCACATCAACAATTTCTAGATTAGGTGGCCACATCCGCGAGATAAAATCAGTCATGTAAGGCCAACTGGTTTTGAGCATTTCTGTGTCAATCTCCAGTCCCCGTAACGCCCAACCGTAAACTAAAATAAGGGCAAATAAGAGGCAAAGGCGATTGATCCAAGGGTTGTTTTTCCAGAAATAAATAAAGTCTTTTTCGATCATCTGCGTTCATCTACAATTATTATATTAGCACTAAAGCTAAGCATTATGCCTAGCGGGTTGATTTGTAGGTACTGAGGGCTAAAGCCCAACTACGTACCTAACCTACCTCCGCATAGGCTTGAGACAATTGAGTAAGTTTATCAGACAAGTTATCACATTTTCCATCATACGCAACGCCACCAGCATTAAGTACGATCGCTCTTTCTGGATAGGTAGTTGCTATTCCCAAATCGTGCAAGACAACAACAATTGTCATCCCTTGTTGGCAGTGCAATTGTGCTAAAATTTCCATTACTTGTTGGGCTGCGATCGCATCTAATCCGGCAATGGGTTCATCAGCTAGTAGAATCTGAGGAGATTGGATTAAAGCCCGCGCGATCGCAACTCTTTGTTGTTGTCCACCACTGAGTTGTCCAGTTTTTTGATAAGCTTGATCTTTCAACCCTAAAGAAGTTAACAACTCGAAAGCGCGATCGCGATCGCGCTTTGGAAATCCCCAAACTGTCTCCCAAGTGCTTAAGCTTCCAAATTTCCCGCAGAGCACGTTATCAATAGCTGATAATTGCCTTACCAACCCGCCACCCTGAAAAATTAACCCGATATCGCGGCGAATTCGCCTTACAGTGCGCGGTGTCACCACTACATTGTTAATCCGAATTTCTCCAGCTTTGATGGGAACTAATCCCACAAGCGATCGCAACAAAGTAGACTTGCCAGCACCGTTTAATCCTAACAGCGCCACAAATTCCCCCTGTTTAATCTTAAAATTAATCCCATTTAAAATAGGACGTTTTAAGGCTGGCGAGTGGATACTTTCTAAGTTGTAGCATTCTATAGTCATGGTAATGGCTAATGGCTAATGGTTAATTGCTAATTGCTAATGGCTAATGGCTAATTGCTAATGAGCGTTGTTAGTTTTTGGTTTTTATGCTAAGTTCTAGGATACGTCAGACGCAGGATTCTAGTGTGAAAATCATGGTATTGCTACTGATGCACCCTGCTATACGATGCCCCTTGCGTAAGTCCTATCAGATTTTGGTATAACTACTAACTATTAGCCATTAGCAATTAACCATTAGCCATTAGCAATTAGCCCTTAGCCCTTAGCCATTAACCATCTGAATTATGGTTCAAGTTTAGCTCGTGTCAGCGCTTGGCGGAGCGTTGATAGGTGGCGGGTGTGGTCAACTTTCACTAATTTTGTTGAATTGTACAAACTGCGGAACATTTGATTATTCGCAGGCTCATTTAACATCATGAAAGCATTAACCAGTTTTTCCCGTATGGGAGCAGGAACATTATCATCAATCACAATTCCATGAGCAGGAACCCCAGGAACAGCTTGTAAAACTCGCAATCTTTTTGCTTCTTCTGCTGTAATCCAAGGAGGTAAAAGTGCATATTCTGACACTGTGGCAACATCTGCTTGCCCTCTGAGGACAGCTTGTAAAGCACTGCTATAGCCGTCGCCATAAGTTACATTGCCAAAGAAAGTCTCTAAGCGATCTGGCCCTGAAACTAATCCTTGACCGACTAATTCACCGACTGGGAAAATAAAACCTGACCCAGAAGTGCGAGAGGTAAAAGCCATTTTTTTACCCCGTAATTGTTCTAGAGTTTGCTTTTTTGAACTCAGGGAACGCAGAGGGCTGTCATTACGAACTACAAAAATGGAATTGTAGGTATTTCCACCCGAATAATCAGCACGAACTTCAGCTAAATACATCCGTGCTTTAGCTAATTGTTCTGCTTTCAAGGCGGCGCGGCCTGCAACAAAAGCTACATTTGCTCTGTTTGCTCTCAAAGCTTCTACAGCAGCGGTTTCATCTCCAATAATCGCATCTACAGGCATTCCAATCTGTTTTGATAGAAATTGCGCGACTGCATTTGCTTTTTTCTGCAAATCTGTGCTGTCTCTACGATTTGCAAATACGATTCTAACGCGAGTTAGGGGAGCTTGAGCTCTTAAGTCTGGTTCTCTACGATTGACAGTTTGTTGTGCGATCGCCTGCTGAAATCCCCCAACCGCGATCGCACTCAATCCCGCCAGCACTAACAATCCCGCGCTGACACCTAAAATCTTATACTTGATAACCATTAGCGATTTTCACCGAAAACTATAGCAATTTTTTGAGAAGTTATTTCAATAACTCTAATGTTAATTTAAAACTTATTTAAGAATTAATATCAATACTACATTGATAAAAATTTCATATAATTAATATAATATAATCTTATATTAGTTTTCCTCAATTGCCCCATGACTGCCAATCCCCACGCTATTCCTACTTTGCCCGTCACCTTTGCTGACGTGGAAGCAGCAGCCCGCCATCTGAACGGTAACGCCCACCGAACGCCCGTTTTGACTTCCCAGACGGTCAATAAAAGAACAAATTCTCAGGTATTTTTTAAGTGCGAGAACTTTCAGCGCACGGGTTCGTTTAAGTTTCGGGGCGCGTACAACGCCTTATCCCAGCTATCTGAGACAGAAAAACAGCGAGGGGTGGTGACTTTTTCTTCGGGAAATCATGCACAGGCGATCGCACTTGCCGGACAATTGCTAGGAATTTCTACTACTATTGTTATGCCTTCAGATGCGCCTGCTGTGAAGCAAGAGGCGACTCGCGGCTATGGGGCAGAGATCGTATTTTATGAGCGATCGCAAACTTCGCGGGAGGAACTTTGTCAACAAATTGCTCGCGATCGCGGTTGTACTATTATCCCTCCCTTTGACCACCCTCACATCATCGCCGGACAAGGTACAGCGGCGTTAGAACTAATAGAAGAAGTTGGGGAATTAGACTTGCTATTGGTATGTTGCGGCGGCGGGGGTTTGCTTTCCGGGTGCGCGATCGCAGCTAAAGCGCGATCGCCTCAATGTCGAGTGATTGGGGTGGAACCGGAACAAGCAGATGATGCCGCGCGATCGTTCCGCACCAAAACATTGCAAACAATTCATAATCCCAATACTATTGCAGATGGTGCTCGCACTAATTCTTTAGGAAAGCTAACTTTTCCTTTAGTGCTACATTATGTTGACGACATCGTAACAGTTTCAGAGGCTGCTATTAGTAGGACAATGTTTTTTATGTGGGAACGGATGAAAATTATTGTGGAACCTACAGGAACTTTAGGCACAGCGGCTTTGTTAGAAGGGATTGTTAATGTTGAAGGTAGTCGCATTGGCATAATTGTCAGTGGTGGCAATGTGGATATTAAACAATTTTTTCCAGATATTGTAGGGGCAGGTTAACCAGCAATTTATGCTATCCACCCAAATATTGATAAACCTGCCCCCACCCAACGAATAATCCCAAACAACTATCCCCGGCTCACCAATAAATTCAATTAGTTGTTACTGTGTCGTGGGGTGGGGGCGGGTTTATATAATTTGTCGATGAATGGCAAATACTAAAGGGAAACCCGCCCCTACAAGCTTTCCTAAAAAACACGCTCCGGCAGTTCTAAATAAACCCGTGTTCAGCTAAAAAGTCCGGCGTAATTTCGCCCATACCCATACTATTAATAACAGCATTTTCCTCCCAAGCGTCAGCAGTTTCTGAAGATAACATAGAGCTGCTACGAAGAAATTTAGCAACATATTTACCTAAAATATCTGCTTCAATATTGACCAAACTTCCTGTTTTCAAATCCCGGAGATTAGTTTCGCTAAAACTATGGGGAATTACAGCCACTTTAAACCAGTTACCGTCTGCATTGCAATCAGCCACAGTTAAGCTGATACCGTTGACGGCGATGCTACCTTTAGGAACAATGTAAGGAGCAATTTGTCGATGCCAAACTGATGATGCTGCTGCCGGGGCCGCAAACCGCATCTCCCAAGCATTTGCAGTTGCCACTGCATCTACCAAACTGCCAATACCATCTACGTGGCCGGTGACAAAATGACCGCCGAGTTTGCTGCCTGCTCGCAGGGAGGTTTCAATATTAACGTAGCTGTCGGGTTTGATTCCGAGAGTGCTGCGACCGAGGGTTTCTGGAGAAGCGATCGCGACAAAGCCTTGGGGTAAAATTTCTACCGCCGTCAAACAGACACCATCGACGGCCACGCTGTCGCCAATCACCAAATCTCTCAAAATCGCCTCTGTATTGCCCGATACACAAGAGACTTGGAGGCGATCGCCTCCCAAAAGCTCAAGCTTACCCAATCCTTGAATTAATCCTGTAAACACCACAGCCCCCCGCTATTCGATCTTAGATCGCAATCCGTTGTAGATTCAGGCTTAGATCGAGGCATACTGGAATCTAGGTCATGTAGATGCCCCGATTCTCCACCGCCTTACAGTATTCTATGAGGCCGATTCGATGATTGAAATGAAAGTTGCAGGAATTGCGTTGGATGCAGCCACGCGCAGTCCTATTGTCCTGTTAAGAGACGCTACGGAGCGGCGGGCTTTGCCTATTTATATCGGTCAGGAGCAGGCAAAGGCAATAATCAGCGCTCTGGAAAGCCAAAAGCCACCCCGACCACTTACCCACGATCTCATGGTCAATTTCCTAGAGGCATGGAATTTGACTTTGGAACGAGTGGTAATTCACTCCCTGCAAGATAACACCTTCTATGCTGTCTTGGTTGTCCGTTCTGGAGAAGCCAAGAAAGAGATTGATGCTCGACCTAGTGATGCGATCGCCCTGGCCCTTCGCACCAATAGCCCGATCTGGGTCATGGAAGAAGTCATAGCCGACGCTTCTATCCCGGTAGATCGAGATGCTGACGAAGCTGAACGCAAAGCTTTCCGCGAATTTATCTCTAATCTACGCCCGGAGGATTTGATTCAAAGAGGAGGTTCTATAGGCGGAGAATTTTCCTAGTAGGAAACAGGTTTGAGGCGAGCGGCAAAAAGCAAGATAGTACAGCAGGATAATTGCTAATTGCTAATTGCTAATTGCTAATTGCTAATTTACTTCGGCGTGAGCGCTTTAGTCTAACGCTAATTGCTAATTAGTAATTAAAAAGTTGTAGAGCGCACAACTGAAAGCTGCTATATCAGTTATGAGTTACAGCAGTAAATCATTTTCCTGAAGCCGATCTTGCCTTTTGTGCTTCTGCCTCTGTCCTGTAATTCCAAAATCTTGTTTATGCGTTATCGAAGGTTTGGCAAAACGGAACTAAACTTGTCTGTTTTTTCTCTGGGAACTATGCGCTGTCTGACTTCAGAGGAAATTGCAATCAATACTGTGCATCAGGCAGTTTCTCTGGGAATTAATCATCTAGAAACAGCTAGGGGTTATGGAAAAAGTGAGGAATATCTGGGTGCAGCCATTTCTACTGGATTATCAAAAGAGCGCGATCGCCTTCACATTACCACGAAAATTCCCCCCACTCCCGACGCGGCTGCAATGGATCGCTACATCGACGAATCCTTAAAGCGCCTAAATCTAAATTATCTCGACTGTTTAGGAATTCACGGCCTTAATACCTGGGAACATCTAGAGTGGATACACTCTTCTATGCCAACTATACGTGCTGCTGTCGCTGACGGTAGAGTGCGGCACGTCGGGTTTTCAACTCATGGCTCTTTAGAGTTAATTATTGCTGCTATTAATACAGATTATTTTGAATTTGTCAACCTACATTATTACTATTTTTTCCAGCGGAATTTGCCAGCAATTGAGTTAGCCTCAGAGAAAGATATGGGTGTGTTTATCATCTCTCCCGCCGACAAGGGAGGGCAACTTTATACTCCACCGCCACGCCTTAAAGAGTTGTGTTTACCTTTCTCACCGCTAGAATTAAACTATCGGTTTTTACTGAGCGATTCTCGAATTACTACCCTCAGTATGGGGGCAGCTAATGCCACGGAGTTAGAATTGCCTTTGAAGTGTTGCGATCGCGATTCTCCCCTCACTCCCGCAGAAATTACCGCCTTTGAGCGCTTAGAAATTCAAGCCATAACAAGTTTAGAAACAGATCAATGCAGTCAGTGTTATGCTTGCTTGCCCTGCCCAGAAAATATTAATATTCCCGAAGTATTGCGCCTGCGTAATCTTGCTGTTGCCTATAACATGACAGAGTTTGGTAAATACCGCTATGGAATGTTTGAAAATGCCGGACATTGGTTTCCCGGTGTTAAAGGGAACCGCTGTACTAATTGCGGCGAATGTTTACCTAGATGTCCAGAAAATTTAGATATTCCATCCCTATTAAAGGATACTCATCAACGGCTATCAGTTGCTAGTGGCCGTCGGCTTTGGGATTGATTTTTTGCGTGCAAAAAGTTGCCTTAACCCAATCTTATATTATAGCGTTTCTCAAGTAAGTGAGGTACGTAGTCGATGCTCTAGCCCTCTTAATTGTGCTTATGTAATTAAGTGAGGTAAGCAGCTAACAACTCCCATTACCAATTAATACTCATACCTCATCTACCTGAGAAAGGCTACACTTACAAATCACCCCCCAAAGCGCGATTCGCTTCTAAAGCCGGGATTGAGTCGCCATCATCATCAACATTACTACCAAATGTAATGAATAAATTTATTATATACAGCACCATTCTGATTGCATAAAACAAAGATACACTAAACCACAAAAGATTGTTACTTGGAAACTTAAAAAACGCAATATTTGTAGGTATAAAAGCGACTACAAAAGCAACTATACTAACATTACGGAGGATCTGTCCTTGTGCTAAACCCAAGAAGTATCCTTCCAGCGTAAAACCTATTGAACAAAATACTAAGATAGCTTGTAACCAAGGCAGAGAAATATTTATATTTGAGGTGACTTCAGTATGGTTGGTGAACAAACTAAAAACAAAATCGGGAAATAGCACACACACTCCGCCGAAAAACACTCCTACCACGAGAGCAGTTGAGAGAGAAACAAAAGCTATGGGTGGTAATTGTTGTGAATCTCCTTTTCCTTTAAAGTTTCCGACCAAAGTTTCTGTACCAAATCCCAGTCCCTCTACAAAATATGTATTAAGGTTAAATATCAGCCACAGTAAGGCATTTTGAGAATAAATTAACGTTCCCATTTGTACTCCTTGATAGCTGAATGTTAAGGAGACAACCAGAAGAATTAAATTGCTGAGAAGAATGTTTGTATTGAGGATCAAGTTAGACTTTATAGCTGATATATCCCATATTTTTTCAAATAGGCTTCGGATTTCAATCCACTGGAATTCCTTGAAAAAAAATATCACTCCCACCAACAAAGCTAAATATTGGCTTGTGGCATAAGAAATTCCTGCCCCTACACTTGCCCATCCCAGGTGGACAATAAATAGATAGTCAAGTACGATTTTGCCACCATTTCCCAGGACTGACAAAAACACAACTAAGCCATTTTTTTCTCGCCCTAGAAACCAACCTATCAGGACAAAATTGAGTAAAATTGCAGGTGCTCCCCAAATTTGGGTGTTGAAATAGGCAAGTCCTGAAGATTTAATCTCTGGGGGAACATTTAGCAGAGCAAACCCAAGTTCTCCCAAAGGGTATTGTAAGAGTATGAGAGCGACACCTAGCACTAGAGCGATTAAGCCATTACGCAGTCCTACCAACAACATACCTTCTCGGTCATCTCGTCCAACTGCTTGCGCTGTAACTCCAGTGGTTCCCATTCGTAAAAAGAATAAAGCTAAATAGATAAAGTTAAGCAAGTTTCCAGCAATGTTGACTCCAGCAAAGTGGCGGATTTCTTCAAGATGACCCAGGAACATGACACTAGCTATATTGGCCAGTGGCACCATAATACTTGATAGGACGTTGGCTATAGCTAATCGGAAGTAGCGGGGTATAAAATTATACTGAGCTGGAAGTACTAGGTTCATAGATCGAGTATTGAGTTATGGGGTCTGGCACTTGAGAGAAAGTCGAGGATGCGATAGGGGAGTTGTCAATAGTTTTTTAGCGTTTGAGATAGAAACTGCAACAATAGTTGCCTATTTTCATTCAGGTAAAAGTGTCCACCTGGGAACATCTGTACTGAAAATGAGGAACGAGTGTACTCACGCCAAGTAACAAATCAAATTTTTATATTGTAGGCTAATATGCCGCATTGACCGAGAAATGACTGAGAGAATCTTTTATGATTGTAGAGACCCTCGATCCTCTAGCCAAGAATCTATGTGTGTAGGAACGGGACAGACGGGGCTCGAACCCGCAACTTCCGCCGTGACAGGCCCCAAAGTGCCTTTAGAATGCCCAAAAGACAGCGCCAGGTAACATCTCCAGCCCCCGCAAGCAGTACAAACAAGCCTTGGGTTAGTCTCTCAAAATCCTCAAAGCTGAGATCGATAAATTCCTCAAACTCAACTCCTGATTTTTGTCTAGTTTCGCTATAAGACTGTAGTAGTGGAACTAGACAATTTTTGAACTCAGTCCAACGGCTCCACCCCAGTTCTCTAACTACCTGGCTCAACCTTTGTTTAGAGGCCTCGCAGTGAGTGGCTAAGGCTGTAAGAGTAAGCTTGCTCTCACCGTCTTGTGCGCTTCTGAAAAATTGCAAAATCGACAATTGCATTTGTTGCAAGCGATCGCCTCCCTCCGGTGTTACATCGACCGCTCGCTTCAACTCCACCGGAACATCTAAGGGGAAGTCGCCCAGGAACCAGATATCTAAATCCTCGCCAGCCCTCCTATTTGCCCGAAGCCGACCAAAGCCCTGGTGAATTGTGGCGAGATTGTCCCGACGGATATAGTCCCGGAATTCCTTATCAGCAGACTCCCGATTCTCAAAATAGGGAGATAAGCCAGAGGGTAACTGTTTGTTGGTGACTTCTATTTTTCTTCTAATCACCTCCAACTCAGTTGCAGGCGATCGCCCATTCAGAATTGCAAACTCCGCCGCCAACCTATTGACCGGACGACACGGCACGCCAACGACTATCAGATTTTTCAGCCGCTCAGCATCATTCACGCCCCGCGACTCGACAAACCACCGCAGCCAGCCTTCTTTGCCGTATTTTTTCGCGTCTATC
>DATGYA010000078.1:0-2293 GCA_035298405.1 Kamptonema sp.
GGGGATGGGGAGATGGGGATACGGGGATACGGGGAGACGAGGTGCAATTAGCAATTAGCGTTCGACTGAGCGCTCACGCCGAAGTCAATTAGCGATTAGCAATTAGCAATTAGCGATTAACAACTAACAACTAACAACTAACAATTAACAACTAACAATTTATGAAAATTCAGAATACTACTTTAATTTTGATAATTGCAGCTTTGAGCTTGACTGGGTTTGTTTACTTCTACGAAATTAAAGGAAAACCTGAGCGGGAAGAGGCTAAAGCTAAACAACAGCAAATTTTTTCTTTCAAAACTGAGCAGGTGCAATCTTTTACAGTGAAGAAAAATAAGGAAAAAGAATTGACATTTGAGCGAAATTCTGCTAAGAAAGATGAGGAAGATAAATGGCAAATAAAAACACCTGTTCAAGGAGTAGCAAATCAAGCATCAGTAGATTTTTTGCTGGATCGGCTGGCGACAGGAAAGAGCGATCGCACCTTCAGTATCCCCGCCGCGACCATCTCAGAATTCGGACTCGACCAACCCCAAGCTACAGTCGAGGTTAAACTAGACAACCAACAAACCCATCGGCTAATCTTGGGTAAACCGGAATTTAGTAACCGTTTTTTATACGCTCAAGTTGACCCACCAGCACCACCACCCCAAAATTTATCAGTTATCCTAGTCCCCATAGACTTTAAAACCGCAACCGATCGCCCTTTATCAGAATGGCAAAAGCAACAAAAACAGGAGGTTCCAGCCCAAACCCCAACTCCCTCGCCTAAGTAACCCGACCCACTAGGCTGTTCTGTACCGCCCAGCGTCGCATCAGAAAAATTGAAATCGGAGTTGTCGGCAAAGTCTTTAAACTTATTTTTACCGACACGCCTCCCCTAAAATACAGAAAAGTTTAAACTAAATGGTATTGAACCAGCGTGCATTACCGTCAGGAAAGGCGACTTATGTTTCAGACTGCACTCAACCAAGGTACAACAGTAGCGGACACTGGACTCGACGTTGAACTCCGCAAAGTGTTCAAAGTTTTTAACGGCGAGACGGCAGTGCGAGGAGTTGACCTCGATATCCGTCAGGGGGAGTTTTTTAGTATTCTGGGGCCTTCTGGCTGCGGTAAAACTACAACGCTACGCTTAATGGCTGGATTTGAAACTCCATCGGCGGGAGACGTGATGATTCGCGGTCAGTCCATGACTAACACTCCGCCCTACCGCCGCCCAGTAAATACAGTGTTTCAAAGTTATGCTCTGTTTAATCACATGAGCGTTTGGGAAAATATCGCTTTTGGGCTACGGATTAAGCGGCAAGGGAAAGCAGAGATTGAAGAACGGGTGCGAGAGGCCTTGAGACTGGTGAAAATGGAATCTTTTGCTAACCGCTTCCCCACTCAACTTTCGGGAGGTCAGCAGCAACGGGTGGCTTTGGCAAGGGCACTGGTAAACCGCCCAGCAGTGTTGTTACTGGACGAACCCCTGGGAGCCCTGGATTTGAAGTTGCGAAAGCAAATGCAGGTAGAGTTGTCTAATTTGCATCAAGATTTGGGCTTGACCTTTGTGATGGTGACGCACGATCAGGAAGAGGCAATGAGCCTTTCTGACCGGATTGCTGTGATGCACGAGGGACGGATTGAACAAATTGGCTCGCCGGAGGAAATTTATGAGTGTCCTCAGACAGCGTTTGTGGCGGATTTTATTGGAGATACGAATTTGTTTCCGGGGGTGGTGGAGGTATGCGATCGCTCTACTCTGACTATTCGGACTAAGACTAATCTAAAAATAGTTTTACAGCAGTCGGATATGTGGAGCGGTGGAGTAGGTGAATCAGTAGTAGTAAGCGTGCGTCCTGAGAAGATATATTTGAATCTTTATCCGCCGGATGTGTCGGTGAATTGTTTTGAAGGGCGGCTCAAACACACAATGTATATGGGGACTCACGTTCACTATCTGGTGGAGTTGCTTTCAGGCGATCGCATCACAGTCCGTCAGCCGAATACAGGCGGCTCGTTTCCAGATTCACACACACCAATCTATGCTTATTGGGGAACTAGCGATTGCCTTGCTTTAAACGAGCAAAGGTAATCGCCACAGTTAACAATTAACAGTTAACAGTTAACAATTACCAGTTAACAGTTAACAGTTAACAGTTAACAGTTAACAGTTAACAATTACCAATCTTTCAATCTGTGCCACCGACTAATTTACAGACTTATAGGCTCAACAGCACAGGCTCAACTCGGCGTAAATTCATACAAACGTCGGCAGCAGCCTTGTCAGGATTAGCGCTTTCTAGCT
>DATGYA010000079.1:0-11862 GCA_035298405.1 Kamptonema sp.
GAGGTAAAAGGTAAAGGAGAAATGGTCGTTTATTTGCTAAAAGGTAAAATCAGCGATCGACCACCGATAGAAAATCAGAATAGTGGAAAAAGTAATTTGTGCGAAGATTGTACGCGAATTGAAAAATAAAATGTTTATCCAACCTCAAAAAAAATTGCTCCTTATAGGAATCAACGCCATGCTAACTATCCAAGAAATGTTCGCAGTAAAAAAACAAAAAAAACTCACTGCACTAATCTGGATTTGCAGCTTAATTTTCCCAACTTTAGAACTCCTATCCTCCCCCAAAATTGTCTTGGGGCAATCGATAACACCTGCTAACGACGGCACAGGAACACTCGTTAACCAGAACGGAAATCGCTTTGATATTAATGGGGGTAAACTGTCTGGTGATGGCGCTAATCTTTTCCACAGTTTTCAGCAATTTGGGTTGAAGGAAGGTCAGATAGTAAACTTTCTTACTAATCCATCAATCCAAAATATACTCGGTCGCGTTGTCGGGGGCAATCCTTCCGTAATTAACGGCTTAATTTCCGTTACAGGCGGCAATTCTAATCTATTCTTGATCAACCCCTCCGGCATTATCTTTGGTGCTAATGCCCGCTTGAATGTACCAGGAGATTTTACAGCTACCACCGCTGCGGGTATCAGCTTTAATTCCAGGTGGTTTAATGCTGGCGGCCCTAATGATTACTCTTCCTTAATAGGAACACCGAATGTGTTTTCCTTTCCATTAACTGGATCGGGTTCTATTATCAACAATGGAATTTTGGCAGTAGAGCCAGGTAGAAATTTAATACTTTTAGGTAGCATTGCTATTAATAATGGACAATTGCAAGCTCCTGGTGGTAATATTACTGTTGCCCTTCTACCAGAACGAAATATTTTCCGGATTAGCCAACCCGGACATTTGTTGAATTTAGAAGTGCCAGTTAGGGAAAAATCTGGTCTATCCTCTAATTTCAATTTCCCAAAACCCACCAATTTGCCACAATTACTGACAGGTGGTAGTGATAGAAACGCTTCAAATGTTATAGTTAATACTAACGGTCAAGTGGTACTCATCACTCCTACTTACATGACCAATTATAACAGCATTGAACCCTCATCTTTAGAAAGTCAAGCTTCACCAATGCCAAAAGGTAACGATCGTTCCACAGAAACTAACTTCAATGCAACAGTTCCCATAATAGTTAATGATAACATTAATGCTTCATCTCCTTTGCCATTAAATAGGGCAGATACAGCATTTAACAACAACATTAATACTTCACCTCCTTTGCCATTAAATGTGACAGTTCCAGCATTCAATAATAACATCAATGCTTTAGCTCCTTTGGCATTAAATGTGACAGCTCCAGCATTTAATAACAACATTAATACTTTAGCTCCTTTGGCATTAAATGGAACGGCTCCAGCATTCAGTAACAACATTAATACTTTAGCTCCTTTGCCATTAAATGGAACAGCTCCAGCATTTAATAATAATATTCAACCTTTAGCTCATTCGCCATTGAACGCGATATTTCGAGCATTTAATGACAACATTAATAATTCGGATGTTTTTCCATCTTCAGTATTATTTTCAAATGGAAGACCATCTATAATTCCAAACGGAACACCTGATAGACAAATCTCAATGGCGCATAATGGCAACTTCAGTATGGGCCGCCCAGAATTCCGATCGCCACGCGAAAGCGGAGAAACAATGAGACTCAATCCTAGTAATAACGGTGCGGCTCCATTGAATACAATTGTAGCTGAAATGCCGATTATTTTGAATCGAGAACAGCAATTGTATGATAAATTTGGAGATAATCTTATTAATACTAAAGTCACGCCGCAAACTATCCGAGATACATTAGGAAAAATTACCGCTCAAACTGGGAACCACTCCGCAATCATCTATGTAACTGCCTTTCCCAATCAATTAGAGCTGGTATTATTTACACCAACAGGTAGTCCTATTCATAAAACTATACCTGAAGCTAACCGTGAGAAAGTGTTAGCAGTGGCGACAGAATTTCGATCGGAAATTACTAATCCCAGAAAAGTCAATACCAAGAGTTATTTAAAATCTGCTCAACAACTTTATCAGTGGTTAATTTCACCCTTAGAAGAAACTCTACAGGCGAATGGAATCAATACCCTATTATTTTCAATGGATGGGGGTTTGCGATCGCTGCCTCTAGCAGCTTTGCACGATGGCAAGCAGTTTCTTATTGAAAAGTACAGTTTCAGCCTTATCCCTAACCTCAGCTTAACTGATACTCGCTATCAATCTCTAAAAAATGCCTCAGTCTTGGCAATGGGAGCCTCGCAATTTAAAGACCTGAGCCCGCTCCCAGCCGTGCCTGTAGAATTATCTACAATTGTGGGGAGTTTGTGGCCGGGGAAATCTTTTCTCAATCAAGAATTTACCCTCGAAAATCTAAAATTACAGCGGCAGCAACAACCCTATCAAATTATTCATTTAGCAACTCATGGGGAATTTAATCCGGGTGCTGCTAGTAATTCTTATATTCAACTATGGGATACAAAATTGCATTTGGATCAATTGCGGCAGTTAGGATGGAATAATCCTCCTGTAGAGTTGCTAGTATTGAGTTCTTGCCGCACGGCATTAGGAGATGAAGAAAATGAGTTAGGCTTTGCGGGTTTGGCATTTCAAGCGGGGGTAAAGTCTGCGATCGCGAGTTTATGGTATGTATCAGATCAAGGAACTTTAGCTCTGATGAGCGAGTTTTATCAGCAGTTGAAGGCAGCACCAATCAAAGCAGAAGCATTGAGACAGGCACAGATAGCAATGATCGAAGGTCAAGTACGCATTGACTCAGGAATTTTAAGCCGCATTTCTACCTCCGATCTAGCTTCTAGAGGCAATGTAACTTTGCCTTCAGAACTCATGGGGCCAGAAAATCCAAACTTAGCTCATCCCTATTATTGGTCAGCGTTTATGATGATTGGCAGTCCTTGGTAATTGTTAACTGTTAACTGTTAACCGTTAACTGTTAATCGTTAATGTTTATTCAAGGAGCAAAAACAGCCAGAGCTTTGGGAATCACCCGGAAGATAGCAGGTGTATGAGTTGTAATTTCGCCATCTGTATTGATGCGACGGGATTTAGAAGTATACACTTCAATCTCTTGACCTTGCAGAGCCCGAACTCCTGGCCAAAGAGCATGATTTCCTTGCCTCATAGCTGGCAACAAGGCGATTATTTGCCACCAATGTTTAGTCTCTAAACTGTACAAATCTAGCCGCTGATCGTCAATTGTCGCATCCTCAGCTACCGTCATTCCTCCGCCATAATAGCGACCGTTTCCTACAGCAATTTGAATGGTTTTTACCCAAATTGATTGATTATTGACGCGAATTTCTGCGCGAAAAGGCCGCGATTGCCAAATTACTTGTAATGCAGTCGCGGCATAAGCTAAAATTCCCCAGCGGCGCTTTACTTCCTTTGTTAGGCGTTGCGTAATTTGTACGCTTAACCCTAAACTTGCGACGTTGAAGAAGTATTTTCCATTCACCCAACCCAAATCGATTCGACGAATTTTACCTGCGGCGATCGCTTGGCAAGCTTCGGGCAAAGAGGTGGGAATCCCTAGAGTGCGAGCTAAGTCATTAGCAGTTCCCAGCGGCAAAATTCCTAATGGTAACTCAGTGTTAATTAAACCTTCTATAGCCGCATTTAAAGTGCCATCCCCGCCGCCAACTATTACTAAATCAACTTGATTTTTGTAGCGCTGGATTGCGTCGGGGATTTGCTGGGGGTGTTCTGTCGATTCTTCGATCAGCTCAAAGCCAAGCGCTTGCAATTCCCCAGTGGCTTGAGACAAGAGTTTTTGTCCGCTTCTGGCGTGTTGATTGACTAAAAGCAGGGCTTTTTTCATACAAGTTACGAATTAGGGCTTAGGCAATAGCCTAATACAAAACTTGCTTGTTTTGCTGCCAAGAACCAACTCGGTTTCAATTAGGCAATTTCAGGACTTCTTCGGGATAGTCTGCACCTTCTAGCATCAGGCTAGCGATCGCCCCATAAGCATCCACCCACGCCTGCTTCACCTCTGGTGTCCAATCTGCGCCCAAGTTAGATTCAAACGCTTTCAGGAGCGCCGAGCCTACGAAGGGGTAATCGGTCGGGTAAACGCCGTATTGGACGTGCCTAGCACCTAAACCTTTAAGAGCTGCGGTCAATGCTTCTGGTTTGCGGAGATTCTCAACCACCAATACTAAAGAATCGATTAGTTTCTTTTTTTGCTCTGCCATGTTAGTATTAGCAAACAAAGGTTGAACTTCGGGATTGTCTGCGAACAGGTACTCGTAGAAGCTGGCGGAAAATTTTGTGGCGTTTGGTTTAATGCGATTAAAACTTTGTTCCAACAATTCAACATTCAGAGACATTGCGATTAAACCTCTATTAATGAACATATTGTAGCGTAGTCGCTGGCATCGCTCGGATGAGTTAGGTGCGTTGACTCAATGCTGATTATACATTATTGCATCACGGCAATTCGCATAAATACACTAAAATGGATTGAATTAATTTAATCTCCTTAAGAAAGCTATCATTAAAATCATGTCTGATGTATTAGAGCAAGCACAAGCAGCAGCGGAGCAGGGAAATTGGTCTTTGCTAGCTCAATATTTGCAGCAATTGGGGAATAGTGACAAGAAACTAGGAATTTCTGCTTCTAATTCACAGCAAGTATTGACTCTGAGTTTAGATGTTTTAGCATCGGGGGATTTTCAAGATCGGTGGGAAATTGCTAAGATATTGCCGAATCTGGGAACGATCGCGATCGCGCCTTTGATTGCCATTGTCGAAGATGAAGATGCTGATTTAGAGCAACGTTGGTTCGCCGTTCGGATTTTGGGCAATTTCGACCGACCAGAAGCGATCGCAGCGCTAGTAGAACTTCTTAAAACCTCTGATAGTGAAGACTTGAGCAGTATCGCCGCAGATACCCTCGCTAATTTAGGCCCCAGCGCGATCGCATCTTTGACAAATCTCTTGGTTCACGAAGAATCCCGACAGTTTGCAACATCTGCACTCGCTCAAATTCGGCAGCCTGAAACTATTGAGCCTTTGGTGAGTGTAGCAGGAGATCCGCTTGCCTCGGTGCGTCTTGCTGCCATTGAAGGTCTGTCCAGCTTTCACGATTCCCGTATTTCTTCGGTACTGGTAGAAGCTCTAAAAGATCCAGCAGTAGCGGTTAGAAAAGAAGCCGCGATCGCTTTAGGCTTGCGTTCCTACTTAGACGGTGAATTCGATTTAGTCAACTTGCTCAAACCGTTACTTAAAGATATCCGTTTAGAAGTGTGTTTGGCAGCCGCGATCGCACTGGGACGAATAAAAACAGATGCCGCCGCCGCCGCCTTATTTGAGCTATTCCCATCTCCAAACACCCCAGTTTCTTTACAAATTGAAGCCGTCCGCGCTTTAGGATGGATGGAAACAAAAACAGCTTTAGACTATTTACAAAAAGCCTTAAGTGAGTATAGTGATTTTCAGGAAAAATCAGCAAACAAAAACTACGAATTAGAAATAACTTCTCATCCTTCCCCTTTAATTAAAGAAATTATCACCATTTTGGGCAGAGTAGAAAATCCAAACTTAAAACCTCAAGCCGCAGATATTTTAATCAATTTATTGCAATCTGGACATCCAGCAATTGTAGGAGAAGTAAAACAATCTCTGGCTTTAGGATTAGGACAACTGGGAGATAAAAAGGCAATAGAACCTTTAATTGAAATGTTAGCTGATTCTGATGATAGCGTCAGGCTTCACGGGATAGCCGCGCTCAAGCAACTAGCACCTCAACAAGCTTACCAGAAATTAGAAAACTTGGCAAAGGAAAATAACCTGAGACAAAACTTAAAACAAGGAATCGGGATTGCTTTGCAGGAATGGTAAGAAAAACAAAACCTTATCTGCTTTCACTAACACCAATATGCACTATAAATTTGTAGAGGAATTCAAAGTTTCAATAGAGCAATTGTTACCTGCCTATCTAGTTATCTTTGATTTAGCTGATACAAAAAGGCGAAATCTTTACTTAGGTCATTCGGAAGTAGATAAGGATATTATCGAGTTTGATACTTTGTTAAAAACTCACCTTCAAGGAATATTCAAGAGAGTTGCTGGCGATAAATGGGTGGCTTGTATTGCTGAACAGCAACTTAATTACCTTCCTAACTTGATATCGAGTTATGCAAACGAAGTTCCTATAATTGCAGGATGGGAATGTACAGCGATCGCCCCCAATGGAACTAGAATCTTTATTGAAGAGAAAAGTAATGTTACCCTCAGTCGCGCTGTCCGCTGTGGCTACTTGTGGGTAAAAGAGATCGGCGAAGTCCTCATAAAAGTAAATGAATTAGATGAAAAAGCATGGATGTTACCTGTTAATTCACCAACTTCGCTAGAGCAAACAATCGATTTTCATCCACCCAAATGGCAATGTATCTACGCAAGTTTTCCTGACAATTACAATTGCCCATTCTGCGATGGGACAGAATTTGATGATCAAGAAGGTACTGATGATTCAAGTTCCGGTACTTGTAAGCAATGTGGAGCTGTGGTAGATTATAGGTATTGCTAAATAATGGCTAAATGATAGCTAAAAATAATAAATTTCCCAACTATAAGCCTCCTTTAACGCCACACTCGCATTAGATTTAGAACAAAACTAGGTAGTACGTCCTCACCAGACAACTCAGAGGGATTTTCTAATATTTCCACCTCTGGCATCCCTCAAAAGGGTCTGATTTAACTGTCGTAGCACAAACCATTACCCTATATTTGCGATCGCAACTCTTCCTAACACCCAAAGAAGCATCAGCGCTCGACTTTTTGTCTAGGACAATTTTTATTAGAGGCGCGATCGCTCCCACTAAATTCTGCACTATCAGGAAGATTGGCAACTAATTCTACTTCACCCTGAGCATTAGTTTGCCAGCCTACAGCTTCTACGAGGGATGGGGTTTCTGGGATGGTAGTAACTGGGGGAGTCTTTGATGGTTCATTGTGGGATTGAGGAGACTCAACGGCGTAGTTTTGCAAATCTTGCCAGACGGTTTGACCTCGGAGGGTGGCAGTGGGTTCTTCTGGTAAGCCGCCTCTACCTGCGATCGTGAAGGTGTTGCCTTCATCTGCGGCACATCCTTGAGCGATTTGTGTACTGGGGTCAACGACGTTTTCGGGTAATTGCACTAAACCGGAACTGGGGTCAAGGTTGGGATTATTAATCGATATGGTGCCAGAGACTCCGAAACTGGAGGAAGCGGTGATGCGGCTGTTGGGGGAGGTGAACAAACCTTGGGTGACGATGCGGATGTTGCCGCCGTTGCCTTGGAAGGCATTAGCTGTGACTTTGCTACCTTCGAGAATGGTGAGGGTGTTGGTGTTGGCGGTAAGGTTGCCGCCGTTGCCGATACCGGCGGCTTCGGCGGCGATTTGGCTGCCGTTACGGAGAATACTATCGCCAGAGACTTGTAATTCGATGTTGCCACCGATGCCGGAGGCAGTGGAGGCGCTGATGCTACCTTGGTTGTTGAGGAGAATTTCTCTGGCATTGATGTTGAGGTTGCCTGCGAGGCCCGTGCCTTGGTTGGCGACACTGACTGTAGCACCATCGAAAATAGTAAGTCGAGGGGTGTTGATGATGACGTTGCCGGAGTTTCCAGAGGGGCGATCGGGTAGTCCTAAAGTTCGACGAAGGGCTTCAGGTACAATCAGAGCAGACGATCCTATGCGAGAAGGAAGTCCGCCTCCCTCTCCTTTGCCACTGACTTGTATAGAATCAGACGCATTGATAATCAGGGTTTCACCTGAACCTTTGGCTAAGGTAGAGGTGCTAATACTCCCGCCATTTGTGACTATCAATCTAGATGTATTAATGGTAACTTTACCTGCATTTCCTTCACTAATTGCTGCACTGGTCACAGCAGTAGGTTGCAAAAATATTGGAATAATTCCACTTACGGTGACAGACTCAGAAGCGTTGATGGTTATATTTCCCCCCTTACCAGTATTAAACGTAGTAGCAGCGATAATACCTCCATCCAAAAGTGTTATCTGTTGAGCCAAAATTGCCAGATTACCCGCATTTCCCGCGCCCAAACTTATAGCAGCTAAAAAGCTGAAAAGATTCGGATTTCTATTAGAAAAACTACTTACATTTACCACCTCAGAAGCATTTACGGACACATCCCCACTAGGGGCAGTTCCAAATGTTCTGGATGCTATACCTCCACCATCCGATGCCAGCAATGTTCTTGTAGCAATAGCAATCTTGCCACCCGATCCGTCTTTGAGAGTTTCATTAACCAAAACACTGGGAAATGTTGCCTGTGAGTTCGTGCCCGTCACTTGCAATAACTCAGTTGCATTTATA
This sequence comes from Kamptonema sp., assembly GCA_035298405.1. Classification (GTDB taxonomy): domain Bacteria; phylum Cyanobacteriota; class Cyanobacteriia; order Cyanobacteriales; family Microcoleaceae; genus Kamptonema. Next base: position 8,403 of record DATGYA010000079.1, read on the forward strand.
CTAATATCTCCGGGTGGCTCTGAGCCTTGATTTTGAATTAAGCCAATAGAACCATCTCTGAGCCTCACTTCTCGTCCCACCATCTGAATAGAACCTCTCCCCAAGCCACTGACATCGATCGCGGCTTGCCCAGATAAATTGATATCTCGGAAACTTTGTACCCCTTGATAGCCTAACTTCCAACCTACATCAGTAGGTGTCAAACTCACCACACCACTACTGATACTCCCTAACGCTATCTGTCCTTCTGTTACTCTCAACACGCCACCGCTTAGATTCACATCACCGCCTACTAAAGCTAAGGTGTTTCTAGATTTCACCTGCAAACCCCGATCGGTTTGTTGACTGCGATCAATTAGACTGTTACGGATATTTTGGACTGTAAACCTATGCCCTACTCCTTCCACTCGAATCGCACCTGGATTTGCCCCCACCTGTAACCCTACTGGCACGTTCACCGTCAGCAACGGCGGCGCTTGAGGGTTAGTAGCACTGAAGGAGTTACCATCAGAGAATTGAATACTGTTTCCTGTAGAGCCAATAAAAGACCCACCAATGTTTAACCGTGCATTTTGACCAAAAATGATGCCACTGGGATTGATGAAAAATAAGTTAGCAGTTCCATTAGCTCGAATTAAGCCATCAATATTAGAAATTTTGCCTCCTGTAACCCGACTGAAAATATTTTGAATATTACTAGCATTATTAAAAATAGCTTCTGAGCCAGTGGGGAGAGAAAACTCACTGAAACTGTGGAAAAGATTGCTACCTGCTGACGTACCACCATTAATAGTTAAACTATTACTGTTAGGAACAACAATTGAATTATTGGGAAGAGTGCGATCGGGTATAATTTGTGCTGTAGCTCGACCGGGAAGTAAAGATAAAGGTAGCGCTAGCAGAATAGTATAGTATAATTTTACGGGAAAACTTTTCATTTTCTTTGAATGAAAATGCTGGAAATTATGACTCATTTGCTTACTAAAGTATTGACAATTGTATGCTAACTCAGCATTTATTAACTATTTCAAAATTAAGTAAAAATCGCTCTAATTTCAGAGATAGTCCTGCTTTCAAGTTGTTACTACTATAGCACGATCCCAATTCTTTAGACTATGACTACAAATAGTAACTATTCAATTTTTAGAAGAGAGTATAATATAAGGATGTATCTGTGGTTGGCATTTAAAGAATTGGAATAAGCATATAGCCTATCTCAAGGAACAACTAACCCAAAAAGCGATCGCGCATCTCTAGTTTAACGAGCAACTTTCTGTTGAGAACAATTGTTATTAGAGGCGCGATCGCTCCCACTAAATTCTGCACCTTTCGGAAGGTTAGCAACCAATTCGACATCACCATTAGCCTTGATTTGCCAACCTACAGCTTCTACCAGAGATGGAGTTTCTGGGATGGTAGTAACTGGGGCAGTCTTTGACGGTTCGTTGTGGGACTCAGGAGACTCAACGGCGTAGTTTTGCAAATCCTGCCAGACGGTTTGACCTCGGAGGGTGGCAGTGGGTTCTTCTGGTAAACCGCCTCTACCTGCGATCGTGAAGGTGTTGCCTCTATCTGCGACGCATCCTTGGGCAATTTGTGTACTAGGGTCAACTAATTTTTCTGGTAATTGCACTAAGCCCGAACTCGGATCGAGGTTGGGGTTATTGATCGATATGGTACCGGAGATTCCCAAACTGGAGGAAGCGGTGATGCGGCTGTTGGCGGAGGTGAACAAACCTTGGGTAGCGATGCGGATGTTGCCGCCGTTGCCTTGAAAGGCGTTAGCTGTAACTTTGCTACCTTCGAGCATGGTGAGAGTGTTGGTGTTGGCGATGAGGTTGCCACCGTTGCCGGTACCGGCGGCTTCGGCAGCAATTTGGCTGCCGTTGCGGAGGATAGTGTCGCCGGAGACTTGTAATTCGATGTTGCCACCGATGCCAGAGGCGCTGGAGGCGGTGATGCTGCCTTGGTTGTTGAGGATAATTTCTCTGGCATTGATGTTGAGGTTGCCTGCGAAGCCTGTGCTTTGGTTGGCGACACTGACTCTAGCGCCGTCGGAAATGGTCAGTCGAGGGGTGTTGATAATGATGTTGCCGGAGTTTCCAGAGGGGCGATCGGGTATTCCTAAAGCTCGACGAAGGGCTTCAGGTACAATCAGAGCAGCCGATTCTATGCGAGAAGGAAGTCCCTCTCCCTCTCCTTTGCCACTGACTTGTATAGAATCAGACGCATTGATAATCAAGGTTGCGCCTGAACCTTTGGCTGCGGTAGAGCTGTCAATACTCCCCCCGTCTGTGACTACCAATCTAGATGTATTAATGGTAACTGTCCCTGCATTTCCTTCACTAATTGTTGCACTGCTTACAGCAGCGGGTAGAAAAATTATGGGATTAATTCCACTTATGGTAACAGACTCAGAAGCGTTGATGGTTATATTTCCCCCATTACCAGTATTAAACGTAGCAGTGGTGATAATACCTCCATCCAAAAGTGTTATCTTTTGAGCCAAAATTGTGAGATTACCTGCCTTTCCCGGGCCCCCAGTTATAGCACCCAAGACGCTGAAAAGATTCGGATTTCTATTAGAAAAACTACTTACATTTACCACCTCAGAAGCATTGACAGACACATCCCCACTAGGGGCAGTTCCAAATGTTCTGGAGCCTATACCTCCACCGTCTGATGCCAGCAATCTGCTTGTAGCAATAGCAACATTGCCACCCGCTCCATCTTTGAGAGTTTCATTAATCAAGAGGCTGGGAAATGTTGCCTGTGAGTTCGTTCCCGTCACTTGCAATAACTCAGTTGCATTTACAATTAGGTCTCCGGCTGGCTCTGAGCCTTGATTTTGAATTAAGCCAATAGAACCATCGCTGAGCCTCACTTCTCGTCCCACTATCTGGATAGAACCTCTCCCCAAGCCACTGGCATCGATCGTGGCTTGACCAGATAAATTGATATCTCGGAAACTTTGTACCCCTTGATAGCCTAATTTCCACCCTACATCAGTAGGTGTCAAACTCACCACACCACTACTGATGCTCCCTAACGCTACCTGTCCTTCTACTGCTTTCAACACACCACCGCTTAGATTCACATCACCACCAACTAAAGCTAAGGTGTTTCCAGATTTCACCTGCAAACCCTGATTAGCGCTGCTGCGATTAATTGGAGTAGTAAGGATACTTTGGACTGTAAACCCATGTCCTACTCCCTGAACTGCGATCGCACCCGGATTCGCCCCCACCTGCAACCCCACTGGCACGTTCACCGTCAGTAACGGCGGCGCTTGAGGGTTAGTAGCACTGAAGGAGTTACCCTCAGAGAATTGAATACTGTTTCCTGTAGAGCCAATAAAAGACCCACCAATATTTAACCGTGCATTTGGGCCAAAAATGATGCCACTGGGATTGATGAAAAATAAGTTAGCAGTTCCATTAGCTCGAATTAAGCCATCAAT
>DATGYA010000080.1:0-40863 GCA_035298405.1 Kamptonema sp.
CAGAGATATCCCACAGGACGATAGTTGACACTGGGCGCGATAGGCTTTCAGTTCCACTGGTAGCCAGAGTCTTGCCATCTGGGCTGAAAGCGATATTATAAACTTGCTTTTGATTGCTTTCAAAACGGTTCAGTTCCTGGCCTGCATGAATTGTGGTGGACAACTTGCCCATGACTTGATTTTTTAACCCAGCCTCCGGCCAAAGTGCTTGCCAGAAGGACTGCCTGAGTGCTTTTGCCGCCCGTAAACTTTCTATCCTTGCATCCAATGTTTGATTGGAAGCCAAGCGGGCTTCAGCAGATTTTAGAAAAGCCTGAATCTTCTGAATTTCTGCTTCGCGCCACTGCAATCCAGCAAAAATGGCAAATCCACCCAAGACAAAAGCGGCGCTCACAGCCGCCATGAGTATACGCTTTCTGCGCTGTTCCTCTTGTTTGCGGATGCGATCGCGCAACTGGACACAAGCCAAAACATACTCGGCCTCTTCTTGGTTAAGATGCACAAATTTGGGGTGCTTTAACAACACCTCAGCATCTTCTAATCTTCCCCCCTGATGTACTAAATAGCTGTCTTTGTCTGGCTGCTCCTTGTGGTTTTGCCACTCCTCTGCTGCCTGATTAATAGTTTCTCGCAGTTGCAAGTCAGTGCGATTCTGATCCAACCAATGTTGCAACGTCGGCCAGTAGCGGATTAAAGCTTCATGAGCCACTTCCACCTCTTCCTTCCCCGTCGCTTCGTTCCGACTCGTAACTACCAGCCGCACCCCTCCCCCAGCTAACTGCTGCACCAACTTCCTTGTCACTGCTAGATCATCCCCTGTTGGCACCAAATCTTCTAACTCGACTCGTCGGCGCGTGTCCCGTCGCTTCTCCCCTGCTACAGCACTGGCATCCAAGCGGGTTAAGCGCAAGAAGATATTCCGGACTTGCTCTTGCTCAGAATCTGACAAGCGATTGTAGAAATCATCGGCAGTCTTAGCGATCGCCTTTTGGACTCTACCAATCGCCTGGTACTCCTCATCGCATAACCACCGTCCCCGCCGCCGCTTCCACAGTTCCTGCAACGCATATTGCAGCAGCGGCATCGCCCCAGGCTCTCCTTGCACGTCATTGAGAATCGAGTGGCTCAAGCCCGATTCAAAACGCAGTCCCGCACTATCTGCCTGCATCTTCATCGCTGTAATCAGTTCCGCAGGTTCCATCGGCCCAACCAATTTTTGTCGGGTTTCAATCCGCTTTCTCAGTTCCGGGTAGAAGGTACACTCTCCCAAAAAGTCAGCCCGCATGGTGATTACCACTTTCCGCTGCTCGGCAATATTTAACAACTTTTTGATGAATGCTTGCCGCTGGTCTTTATCCTCACATAGGGTAAAAAGTTCCTCAAATTGGTCTACTACTAATATTGAATGTGGCTCTAATACCTTCGATAATCTTTCTAATAGTCTTTCTAGCTGTCTTAGAGGCTCTTTTCCAGGGGTCATGTAAGCCCACTTGAGGCTTGGCTCCTCTTTTTTGAGCTGAGGAATCAGCCCCGCTAACACCACCGATGACTTGCCGCTACCCGAAGTGCCAATTACGGCTAAGAAATTGTCCTTCGCCAGTTCCTTTTGTAAGTCTTTAATCAGCTCATCGCGCCCAAAGAAAAACTTGTGGTATTTTTTATCACCGAAGGAAGACAGCCCAGGGAAGGGGCACTCAGCCTTGTATTCTGGCGGTTGCTTACCCAAGGCTGCCAGAGCGTCGAAACTGAGATCGATTACTTGCTCGCAGAGGTTGTTGAGTTCTACTAAAGCCTGATGACGATCTTCGCGGGCGGTGCGTGAGTCGGCTCCCCTAGTATTTTTTAGGGTCTTTACCTGGGTTTCAAACCTCTGCTGGAGTACGGAAGCATAAGGGGCTCGCTCTTGGAGGAGCTGTTGCAGCTTTTCCAGACCATACTCGATTTCTTCGTCGGTTAGTTCCCGATCGTCGAGGCGATCGCTGAACAAAGGCCGTCCACCCAAGCGGCTGAACAGGGCTGGTACTGTAATATCGTGGCGCTTTCCCAGTCCGGCTGTGGCTTCTTGCAGGGCTGTGTCTACCTCTCCTGACTCTCTGAGTCGTCGGTAAAAGTTCTGTCCTAGAGCTAAGCCTGTCTCTACGCTCACTTTACGGGTCATGGCGATGACTGCGGGCATCCCCAAATTTCTGACTAATCGCTGAGCTAATCCGCCTAATGCTCCTTCGGCTCTAGGGTCGGCACTCTCACAAGTACAGAGGAAGGCAAAGTGAGGTAAGCTTCTTTGATGATTACCGATGTTTTTTAATTCTCCGATCAAGTCTTCCGCAGTTACTGGCAGAACTTGATTGTCAGCTTGCGCCCAGTACAAGACTGTCTCACCTGTCGCCATCAGCTTGCCGTGGCAAATCAAGTGGAGTAAGGTGTAGGGTTTCTGGGCCTGGGTCAGTTGCTTGGATAGTTCTTGTAGCGTGGGCGGACCTAGAGCACCTGTAACGTCATTTGCTAGGACATCGTAAGGAATATCACCGAGAGCTGCTTTGACTCCTGATAAGGCTGCTTCAACATCAAAGGGTGCTAGTTGATATTTTCCTAGATTCGAGGGACTCGCTGCCAGCACAAGCGATCGCAAGTCACGCCTGCCAATGGGCGGAAAGCGGCGATCGATAATAGTGGGAATGTACAGGGAAAAAGGCACGCGCTGGTCGCGGGCCAAAAGATGCCAATCCTCGTCGGCATCAATCGGAGCACACAGCCTTTCCCAATGCAAGGTCTTGACTTCGTCGTTGTCAGCCGCTTCAATAGAGAGCAAAATTCGCAGGCGGCAGTCCTGACTGCTCTTGGATAGGGCGCGAACAAAAGTCTCGCGCACAGTTCCTTGAAACAGGGCTTTACCCAACAGGATGCCATATTCCTTCTCGTTCTCTTGCTGTTGGGTGAGTTTGTTTAAGTCCTCTTGACTGAGCTGGAGAGTCTCTTTTGAATGGATGGTTAGTCCATCTGGTTGCTTACACCTGACAACAATCGGCCAGCTACTAACACCTGACTTGCTTTGGATCGTAATCTCGAACTCAAAGGCGTTCATACGTTCTGTTCTCTCATTATTTCTTCCTCTCCATCTTCTCAGATAATAATTGTTAACATTAATGCTAGCCTTTGACTTACAGCAGATTGCAGATTAGTGAGGGTCTTGGCAACTTTTAGCGATTAGGAACCAATGACGAATGGCGATCGCTCACTTGTTAAGAAATGTGGAGCCAACAGTATCGTATCCTGGCTTTATCCCTATTTGTTCTCCGTCTCTTTGTTGGAACCAGGTATCCCCGTCCCTTGCAGCACTTTCGTCACAGCATCCCTAGTAGCTTCCGATCCAAAACCCCAAGCCATCAGTGCAGAATAATCCTTCCAAGGATTAGCTCCAAAAGTAGCTTTATCAACATAAAGCTGATTAAAACCAGCTCCTGCTAAAAAGACGATCGCGATCGCATAGCTACTCATTGTAAAAATCTTCAAACGCCCATTAGCACCAGACACCCGATCTTCCCAACTCCAGGAGCGAGTCGAGGGTGCTGGTCTCAGTAAAGGTATTTTTAGACTCCACATAGCAAGTCCTTTGGCCCTTGCTCCTGTCACGTTTACTGAGAAATCGACTTCTGTCGGATCTGCTATCTCTGTTTGCTGTGAAACCAGTTGAGTAATTTCCGCGATCGCCCCTTCTAGCTCATCCCTTAAATTAGCATCTTTTGTTAAATCAGCAGGCTGTAAGCTTTCTATCCGTTGCTCTAAATTCTTTACTTTAGGCTGCCAATTTTGTGCCTCTTCAACTGGCAACTCCTGGCTCAGACTATGAAGTTGTTTGATCTTAGCTTGGAGTGAATGATAAGAATTTACTTGTTCAGCTAATTCTTGGAGGTGATCGCGCAATTGCACGGGACTGTCTAAATCGGGAGCATCTCTTAGTGCATCTTCCAAACTGCGATGCACCGTCTGTACAAAAGGAACGCTCCGATCCAAATCCTGTAACTGCTGCTTGATTTCATCAGAATAACCTAACTGTGCCAACCAATCAGCACGACCTTTGAGCCATTTACTCTCGACTAATTCTGCTTGCTGAACTGCATTTTTAGCCTCGTCCCAGCGTTCTCCTTGAATGGCCATTTTTACATCAATTAAATGTGCTTCCACTCTCGCTTTAAATGCCTCAAATTTTGAAAAATCTGCATCATCTTGCATTTGGATGCGAACTTGGCTGACTCGGACTAAAATCTCATCGCGCGGTCTCCCTTGAGTCCGATAAATGGAAACACTGATGCCTAATGCTGACCCTATTAATAAGATGAGTAATGGTAAAAACCAAGGGTCTTTCACTTTTATAGTTACAGGGATAACTTGCTCTCCATCTTGGTAACTCAACCACAGCTTTCCGCTAAATTCTCCACTTCTAGGAACTTTCGTCAGGTCAAACTTCACCAAGGTCATCATGATATTCTGGTTGCTTGAACTGACCGAAGGTTTTTCCACACTAATTGCCTGTGCCGGAAAAATACTATCCCCATCACCTCTATTCAAATCCAAGGGGATTAACTGCAAATTATTTATTGGTGTGGTAGTTTGCAGGACTATATTGCGAGTTGCAACAGTTCCACGCATCCCTGCCACTGTGATTTGAGCAGGCTCAGCCACTACTTGACTTTGAGCATTAACACTCGTAGGTGCTAATAGAGCCAAACTTACTACTAATAATACAATTGTTACTAACTTCAAAGTCAGGGAGGGAAACTTTTTCAAAATTTTGATACTTTTTTCTTTGATGTCAACCATACCTAACTCCTTTTTTGGTATCTAGCTAATTTTGGTATCTAGCTAAACTTATCTGATTGAGAATAAGTTTGAAAGCAAACGATCTCAATTTTTTCACCATTCGCTGAAATTAGCCTGAGAGCTATTGCTCAAGTTAAAGATTCTAGTTTGCATTTTTACATGGTATATAACCGTCCTTTTGCTCCGCTAACACGCCTAGAAATATAGATTTTATATAAGTCCTATATTCTTGATAAAGCTGACACTGGGAGCAAAGAAGTATTCGCCGCCTTTCATTGTTACCCACAGGCTAAAATCATATTCTTCGGTTTCCGATTCCCCCCACTTTTTCGGCCATTTCTGAGTTCCTACAGGTTGACCAGATGCTTTACCGCTAACTTGGCCAATCAACGGATCGGTGCCAACATTGATTTGGCAGAAGTTTTTTTGATTAGCCCATGCTGATTGCATAAAATTGAACTGATTTTCAATATTAGCTTGAAAGCATAAAAAGAGCAATCCTGACCCTGTTTCAGGTTCCTTTGTAAGGTCATCTTCTCCATAACTAAGACCACGACGAGCGATGCGATGCCGCCTTTCTAATTGTAAGGAATCTTCGTAACTAACCGAAGATTCTATACATCCTGTATCTCCTCGCGGGTTACTTTTACGGAGGTGAGAGTGGAAAGGACACTTTGTTCCTTGTGTATCATTACTATAATCGAAGTCGTTGAGGGTATCCAACGGTCGTATTGGGTTTGCATATAGAGGTTGATCTTTGAGAGTGAGTGGCGTTCCATCGAAGAACCGACCGACAACCATCGCACCAGCTAAATCGTCAGTTATATTTAGTTTGTTAGCTAGCTTTCGCTGGTCTTCACGAAATCCTTTGACATTTTGTTCGAGTTTGCGAAAGACCAAATAACTACCGTAACTGTCTTTTGTCTTACCGTTGGGGTCTTTAACTAAGATCAGATCGAGAGAAGCTCTAGGGTCCCATTTGCTGAAGTCACAGCCCTTTTCTGTTGCTAGTTGAATTTCCCGTTTTAGAAATAAAGGTTGACTGATATTATCAACAAAGCCAAAATGTTCAACAAATTGTCCTCGATAATTTTTGAGAATAAAACCATCTTCGCGGTTGACAACTTCGGCTACCTGACGCATTTGTTGCATCACTTTGTTAACTGTTTGTAGTAAGCCTACTAAGTTATCATCTGCCATTATTACTAAGGCATGAATGTCCGCTTGATACCCTAATTCCCATTCCTTAAAAGATGGATCGCTTAATGAATTCTGAATAGCAGAATTTTTCATGCCGAAACGAAAAGGTTGATCGTTAGGGATTTTGGCTGGAGGAATTCGTAGATACTCATAACCCTTACGTGATAAAAAGAAGTTGCTAAATACACCGCCATTGATGCGCTGTTCTCTGTAACAACGTGCACTATCTGCCTGCTGTCTAGCAGATTGTACATACTTCTGGGCGAAATCTCGAATCCACTGCTTTGCCATATCTGTTTGCTCTGGCTTGAATTGCAAAAACAGATACACGCTATAATCTCGTCCGTGAGAGTTGAGAATGTTGCCCTGCAAATCTTCAAGCAATCCTTCATATTGACCAGGATTATCTGGGTCAATACCTTCGCCATTTCCGGGTAGGTTTTGCAAATCTTCGTCTGTCAGTGTCATTGTATTAACTCCCTTATTTAGCTGTGATGTTTTTAAGCAGTTTCTAGCTTCACCATCTTGGCGTGGGAAGGTTTGCCTACATCATTGAGGTAGAACATCATGTAGTACCCTGGCGGGTAAAGATGGGAATTTGTTGGTGCTTTAAAGTCAATTTCAGACTGCTCCCCCAGAGCTATTTTTGCAATGGGCAACTCAACCAATCGCTGTCCAAAATCGAAAGAATGAGTTTCTGAACCCAGTTTGACCAAGACCAAAGAACCGTTTTGCGTAGCATCCTTGACTGATATCTTGTCCAGTTGACTATATTTGATACTGCTAGGAGCTTCTACAATTTCAGGTCGAGAACCAGGTTTGAATAGGTAGGGGGGACTAAAAATTTCAGCTTGCCAAATTTCAGCAGGTACAAAGGGTTCTTTGTCGCCCTTAGCAAAATAACTTTGAGGAGATGTGTAATACTCTTCCAAACTAAACTCTTTAGCCTGACCTGATTTGTCGGTTAGTTCTGCTAGGATGAAGTTGTTTGCAGCATCTCGCCCGATGTCAACGTGAAGTGTTCCATCTTTTTCCCGTGCTACCCGATTACCATTACCACCAATCGTTAAAACACGAGCATCTGGTAACAAGATAGCTCCATTATGATAAAGTCTGGGTAGTTTGGCTGAATTCATTGACTTGATGCTGTAGCCCCCTGGAGCTTGGGAATTAGGAGTCATGAGTACAGCCTCATAGATAGGCTTGTATTCTGGATATTCACCACCATTGGCTACTAAAATTTCCTTGCTGGGCAGAATCACTGCTTCCACATTGGCGCGAGGTTTGTCTAGAAACTTCTCTACAGTTTCCCACTTGCCGTTTTTTTCTTTGCTTTGTTCGGGAGATACCCAACGCTGTAAACTAGAGGCAACTTTAGCTCCTGGATAGTTATCTGTTTTACCCCCACGTCCAAAATTGATATCGTTGGTACCTATCATCCCAGCGATTAGTAATACATCTTCAGAGTTAGGAACTTGGATGGCAGTTCCGTAAGCTTTAGAAGTTTCAAATCTTTCAGGACCAACTTCAAAGCTGACAGATAATTTACCCCCTTCGTCTTCATGGACGGACATTAAGTAGCTTTTCTTACTTTTGCTTTGAACTAAAACATTGGCAATGCCAGCTTCATCCCCAGTAATCAAAAGTCTACCATCAGCAGTTGGAAAGACTCTAGGATAGAGGTCAATGCTATCGTAACCATCAGCCCCTTCAATGTAGGTATTAAAGGGACTGTTATCAATTTCTGTAAGGTCGATGTAGTGAAATTTTCCAGTTTTAGGGTCGTAGATTTCAATGCTGGGATTAATTTGGTTGGGGGCATTGATTTTTAGACCCGAAAAAATTACAATTTTGCCATCAGCTAGCGACACTAAAGTTGGATACCAACGCCCCTCTTTAAGTTGACCCACAGCAGACCACTTGCCTGTTTGCCAATTATAAATGTTGGCTTGCCTAGATCCTGTAAATCGTCCGCCAGGGTAATAACGTCCAGTTCCACTAATAAATAGGACGTTGCCATCTGCTAGTTGCAAATGACCAGCGCAAAATAAATCGTTGCTCTCCCCATATTGCATTGCAGGTGGAGAAGCAATGCGCTCAAATTGCTTGGTTTCAGGATCGAAAAGGGAGGCATTGTTAATAGCATCATAGTCTCCTGCTCCCACCCCTTCTATAAAGACATCTTCCCCTTTGTCATTCTTAGTTAGGCTGTTCCGAAAGCTGCTGCCGTTAACGCTCAAAACCTTTCCATTGGGAAGGAGTACGGTATGAACAGACTGCATCCTGCTTTCTGGAGGAGCCATTGGGATGGTTTCCCATACTCCCATTTCTTCTTGAGAACCGACTAGGGGAGATGCGATCGCCTGCCTCCATCCACAGATGCTAAAAGTTGCAGTTAAGATCAAAACAAGAAAAAGGGAGATCGGCGTAGTTCGTTTAATTGATTTGTTGGGTATCATAGTTGCCTTTTGTCTAATTTTCCCCAATCCTGAAAAACCTGCTTGATTTAGGAAACTCTAGTTCCATGTCCTGCTCAGTAATCTCAGGTTCTCACTTGCGCTCACAGAAATAGAACTGTTTCACTCAAAGTTGTATCACCGTAAGTGATTGTTAATGGAGTGGTAAGCCTGAACCAACGAGCGTTCAGAGGGCTTGGCCACTCCATCACGATCTAATTACTGATTTAGGGAACTAATGTAGTCTTGCAAGGTTTTGATGTTCTCTTCATAGGAAGATTGATCGTCCACCACAATATTGCCACTATCTACAACAAACTTGAATGGTAGCTCTCGTTCGCCAAAGAAACTAACAAATCTGTCCGGCTTAAAGGTATCTGTTTTGGAAAGAATTGACCAGTCCAGTTCTCTATATTCCTCAAGTTCAGCGATTTTATATTCGCTTGCCTCAATCTCCTGGTTGCGTATATCTTCGATGTATTGATTGAGCTTTGCAATGTTCTCATCATAGGCACTGGAATCGCCAAGTGGAAATTGATTCAGGAGATAAAACTTGAATGACAGGTTTCGCTGGTTGAAGAAGGCAAGAAATTTATCTGGTTGAAGGGTATCTCCATTGAGACCAATTGACCAGTTCCGTTGCTGGTAATTCCTGAGTTCAGAAATCATGTTGTGAGCAGCTTGGATCTCTTCTTTAGGGACTCCCCGAAATACGATGTCGCAGCAGGGAGCAGGAGCAAAAGATTTAAGGAAACTCATGCTGGGAGCAAAGAAATATTCCCCGCCTTTCATTGTTACCCAATGAACAAAGTCAACTTCCGTCTGGTCTGACTCGCCCCACTTAGTTGGCCACTTATATGTCTCTTTGACATCTTTTCCTTGCTCATCTCTCTTTTCAACACCAATAACTACATCTGTGCCTGTTTTTTCCTTCACAAAGTTAGAGTTTTTAACCCATTTGTTCTGCATTAAGTTGAACTGATTCTCTAAATTAGCTTGGAAGCACATAAACAGCAGTCCAGCATCCCTTTCTGGCTTTTCGCTGGGTAGAGGCCCATAGTTAATTCCCCGACGAACAATGCGATTCATCTTTTCCTTTTCTAGAGAAACCTCGGATGTGATTAGTTTCTCTATATCGCCACGAGGATTAACCTTGCGAGCGTGGGATTGGAAGGGACACTTGAAACCTTGCAGATCGTCTATATAGTTGAAGTTGTTCTCTTCTGGCTCCTTATGGCTTGGAGTCTTTTGCAAGACGACTGGTGTTCCATCCTGAAAGCGTCCCATAGTGTATGCTCCTGCTAAACCTGGATCTGCTGGTTCAGAACCTTTGAGCTTCTCAGCCAAGTTCTTAATATCTTCCTCCCAAGCTTTAACGTTTTGTTCTAGTTTGCGGTACACTAAGAAGCTGCCGTAACTCTCCCCTTTGTTACCCAGAGGATCTTTGTACAAAACCAAGCTGAGGGGGGCGCGGGGGTCCCATTTGGAAAAGTCACTATGTTCTCTTTCCTTGTCAATATCTCGCTTAAAGAACAGCGGTTGACTGACTCCATCTCGGAATCCGAAGTGCTCGATTTCTGCTCCAGTATCAGAACTTCTGAGAACGTAACCTATTTCCTCGTGGACAATTTCGGCAATTCCCTTTAGCTGTTGTCTTATTTTCTCTGCTTTTTGTATCAATAGAGCAGGCTGCTTACGCAGTAGATTCTGATTCTTCCGTTCTAACAGTTTTGCTTCTTTACTTCTTTGGCCTACGATTTTATCAGATGCAAGTAAGATAAAAGCATGAATTTCATTTTTAAAACCTTGTTCCCATTGGTTGATATCATCGCCGAGTTCTTTCTGAATATCGTGATGTTTCATACCCTTTTGGAATGATTTTCCTTTGGGAAACAGGTCATTTTCATACCCTAAATATACATAACCAGCCTGTGTCAAAAAGAAGTTAGCAAATATTTTACCTGGTACGTCTTTATTCTGTCGATAAAGTTTGGTCTCCTCAGCTTGTGCTAGTGCTGAGGTGACATATTTGTGAGCAAAATTGCTAATCCATTGCTTTGCACTTACCTCGTCACAGGTAAATTTCAAAAACAAATGAATAGCATGGTTGCGTCCGTGAGATTTGAGAATGTTGCCTTGTATTTCATCTAATAAGTCCTCAAATTCAGACTCATCAAAACTGGTAACAATTTCATCGATTTGGTTAATTTTTGCGCTGATATCAGTCATATCTAACTCCTTGGTTTTAGCCTTTTGTGAATTTTTAAATCCTGAAAAACTGGCTGGATTTAGGAAAGTTTATTTCCAGATGCTGCTCAGTCCTCTCAGGAGTTCAGTTGCGCCAACAGAAATAGAACTGTCCGGCTCAAAGTCTTACAACAGTTCTATTTCTGCTGTTTGGAGGTTATTTGATTTAATTCCTTTCGAGTGACCGCGATCGCCTCTCTGGCAATGTCGTAGGCACTTGGGTATTGATTCTCAGGATCTTCTCCAGGTATCCAAAACTTGCGTCGAGTTAGACGAAGGGAGTTAAGAAAATCTGGGATCGCATTAAAAATCTCGATCGCCATTGGTCCCTTATAGACTTGGAGAATAGGTTTAAACAGGGACTCCCAAGGAATCCAACTTGTATGAACAGCTCCTCGATCCGGAGGAGAAACTTGGACGTAATGAAGCCGTCCCTCATTTGCAAGCCAATTTACTTGTTCTTCAAAAATCTCAGGTCCGTCACCATCAAGGATTTCGTGAGCACTATCGATCACAACACCAACTTGTTTGCTGTCAACTTTCTTAAGAAACTCAATTAATTGTGATAACTTGTTAGGACCTGGGGTTTCCCAGTGAGTTATCGGCTCGATCGCCAATTTGACGTTTTTATCCTCTGCATATAGACCTAACTCATTTAGGATCGGTTGCGCGTTAGTATAGCGAACTGCAAGCTCATCTTGGAGTTTGTCACTCCAGATGGAATTATTGAAGTATCCGTAAGGTACAATTAGCGGCCCCATCATAATTTCACCCCGTAGCGCCGCAGTGATGTCCACCCGCGCCTTAAGATACTCCAAGGCTTCTTTCTGTACCTCTGGGGAAGGTGAACTCGGATCGAATCTCGGAGTAGTACCGACGTTTGTTGCGATTGCTACATCACTCAATCCTTCATCGTCAATAGCACAACGCAGGTTGGCGTAATTCTCAATTTCTTGTGGGTAATCTTTAGGTTCCCCTGGCGCGATGGGAAACTCGAAGCCAGTGTAACTGAGTTTCTTCAGTTCTTTGATGTGCTGGATGACAACTTTTCTATACTCGGAGTCATGAGGTTTTAGATTAGTTGTAAACATGAAAAAGCTAAGATAGATATCCTTGGGAACTAGGTTTTGGTCATTCATATTAGGATTCTTTCGTGTTGTATATATCCTTAAATAATCAGGGCGCGTTTTGAAACAAGAACCATTATTGATTCTGAACTTTTTACTCAACTCGCCCCGACACTTTCCCGCTAACTTTTTAGGTAAAGCTTAGGCTTACAAAGGCTTTGAATTCCAAATTTGGCGAGCAATTTTCCATTGATCGTACTCTTTTTTCATTAACCATACTGCTCGAAATTTGACTTCCCTAGATGGACTGCCATCTTTCGGGCGAATGGTGGCTATAGATATACCTGTGACATAACCGAAATCGCCCATTACTTCGATTTCTTCGGCCGTAAAGATAGGATCGATGCTGTTCGTGGCAATTTGATTGCTAAACCCTTCAACAATATCAGGAATCCCGCAGCGATCGTGGCCATCGGGTGGCATCCAAAGTGCATTTTCTGTGTACATCTCGCCATAGCCATTCAGGTCTTCTGACCTAACATTTGCGGCATAAACTTCTTCAAAGACTTTTCTGATCTCGTCTTTATCGTTATTCACAGCTAAACTCCGGTTGAGGAACTATAGATTTTCACTAGAGAACAACCCAGACCTACTTCGTTAAGGTCTGGGTTTCTGTTTTTGCTACAAACCCGTCACTTCGTGTAGATAACTGCGAGCAATTATCGCGTCTTTCAAAGGATTAGTGTTATGAGGGTCTTGTTCTGCCTCCACCATCAGCCATCCTTCATAGTTAGCTTTAGCAAGCTCTTGTAAAATTGGCTGAAAATCAATTGCGCCCTCAGAATCTCCGGGAACGGTAAATATCCCGGCGCGGATGGAATCTAAAAAGCTACGATGCGTTCTTTTGGATTCGTCTAACACTGACTGACGAATATTTTTCAAGTGGACGTGCTTGATGCGATCGGCATATTTTTGAGTAACTTCCAGCGGACAAACTCCTGCGTAGTACAAATGACCAGTATCGAGCAGCAGCTTAACAGTTTCAGGATCGGTACCTCTCATTAAGCGATCGATATCAGCCAAGTCTTCTACTCCCGTACCAATATGAGGGTGATAGACCAACTGCATACCGTTTTCCTGGGCTAATTTACCAAGGTTATTCAGCCCTTTTAATAAATCGGACCATTGCTGGTCAGTAAAATGCGGTCTATCAGTTAAAGGGTCTACACCTGGCTTTTGATGAACAGCACCTCCCAATTCAGCTACCACAATCTTTGTACCACCCATATCCTTCATGAATGTTACTTGTTCATTGAATTCTTTAAGAGTTGCATTCTCCTGTCCTTGTTCAGTAAACTTAGTTCCGACCCAAGGTTCAGAAATTCTCACGTTACGAAGTGCTAACTCACTTTTTAAAACCTCTTTCTGATCTGGATATTTTGGATATTTAGGTGACATTTGTGTCCCTACGAAGCCAGATAGCGCTATTTCACTGAGAATCTGCTGGTAAGGAATCGGAGGGTTAAGATCGATAGAAAGATCGTCACTATTACTCCAACCCGTTGGCGTAATGCCCAAATTGACTTTTGTGCGATCGAATGTTGGGTCTAAGATCGCCGGTTTAGACGAAGGGGGGACCAGAGACACCAAGACCGAATTGTTTCCACTTGTAGCAGCAGTGGCGGGAAGCGGTACGCTAGTTATGCCTAAAAGGAGAAAGACAACTAACAGCACGGATAAACGACCAATAGCTTTAATTTTGCAGAAAATCGCCGATTTTTTCAGCTTACGCTCATTATTTGCAATCATGACTTAGTGCTTCCTAACCTTTGAATTGGATTTCCTGAAATTCTTCTTCTTTCAGTACACCGGAACGAGCTGGTGATGAATAGAATGCTCAAAAGGATGTTTTGGGATAACATTGCGAGGTGTGTTCAAATACTCTTCGGCTTTGTCATCAAGATTATCCGTAAGGATTCAGGTCTTACTGATAGGCACCAAACTTAGTGACATTTCCGTTATAAGTAGTCCCGTCAGGCATAATCGAATTAGATAGATCTGCATTTGATAACTTGGTTCCCTTAATAATGGCATTTGATAACCTTATATTTCTCATGAAGCTACTGGAAAAATCTGCATTTGATAAATTGGATCGAGAAAGAGTTGCTCCTCTTAACTTTGCATTTGTCCCCAAAACATTAGATAAATCTGCATCGGAGATAATGGCCGCCGTTAGATCGGCACCAGTTAAATCCGCGTTTAACAACTTTGTATTACTCATGAGGGCGTTATACAAATCTGCATCAGAAAGATTGGCCTCTGTTAGGTTAGCATTTGACAAAGCGATCGCCTCCAGGAAAGCTCCCGATAGATTGGCTTTCGTTAGATTGGCTTCTTGAAGCTTTGCATCACTTAGTAGGGAACCAGAGAGATTGGCTCCCGATAGATTTGCCTTCGATAAATTTGCCCCATCTAGTGTGCTGTCATGTAAATCTTTATTCGATAGATCCACTTCCGATAGATCGCATTTAGGGCAGGCATTTGTCAAAAGCAACTTCTCGTAATCTGTCGCAACGAAAGCGTTAGCGGGCAAACTAAAGATAGTTAAACTAAGAAGAATTGAGAGGGCAATAGTAGAAAGTCTACGAAACCAAGGTGTAATATTCATGTTCTTCATGTTCGTCCTTAAAACTAGGAATTTTTAGCAATTGTGTCAGGAGCAAAGATGGGTCTTTTTTTAGAGTTTTAGTGAGGCGGAGCTAAACATCCTCAGCCCCTACCTAGAAGGGATGCTAGCTTTTAGTTAGGCTGACTGAGGGAGGTTCGCTCCAAGTCCCATATCCAAGACCTTTGGCACCCGGTGGGTTAACACCAATCGCAGGCCATAAGAGTCCTTCTGGATAGGCTTGTGGACTGGGAATAAAGTCTTCATCCTTTTCTTTAGTCCCAAAAACATCTCGCCAAGCTCGTGGCAGTTGATACCAAGTAGCCACATACCAAAGTTTGATAATATTGCGAGCAATCGGGCCTAATTTTTCAGATCCCAGAATTTCACCACGAAGCCCCTTATTCAAGATAGACTCGTCATCGTAGCTCTGAGATTTTACATCAAGGCGATGAAAGGTTTGTAACAGTTCCTCAAACAGATCTCTACCAATGATGTCCCGAACAGTTTCAAAGTAAAGAGAAGCTTGTCCGGTTCCGAGTAGATGAAAACGAGAAAAACCCGTTAATGCCACTGATAAATCAAGAAAATACTCCATAAAATCAGGTTCATTAATATCCATCAGTTGTTTGCCTCCACAAAAATTTCAAGTCTGCAAGTGATTAGTCTAATCGGAAAATAGGAGCGGCATTAACCCCATTCATACCGGGAATAGGATTACGAATTAGATGACTAGCTTGTTCCTTAAGGCGGAACATTCCCCCGACAGCGGGAATCAATTTCTCAGGATGTCCGTCAAAAGATTCTTCAATCTCTTTTAGGAACTTATGGTAGCTGCTCTGGAAATCTTTGGCAGCCACATAGACTTCTGAGCCTTTAGGATAATCGCTAAGTGTGGCATTGGTCTTAAGCGGATAAACTGCGTCCCAATCTACCGTAAAACACTCACCAGTGGGACTACCGGGCAGATCGGACTTTTCAGGATCATCCTTGTTGACGATATAGTATCTAGGTGGTTGTTCTTTTCCGTTTAGTAGTGGTGGAATTAGTTGTTGAAAACGATAGTAATGGCTCAGTTCTCGTTCTGCGTCATAGATAGCCTCGCTTCTTGACCCCTCACCCTGCTCTTGAATCACTTTTAATGCTCGGATTGCTGAACGCAGATCCGTCACTGGAATGATATCTCCACCACCGTTATAGTAATATTCGGGAGTAATTTGTCGTTTAGGATCGCCACAGAACAGTTTGTCACCCATCTCTTTATGGAGTGCATACAGGCCACGAATGATCTCTGCATAGAATAAGCCAATGCTATAGAAAGTCAGGGACTTATCCTCGCCGCGAACCCGGAGCAAATTTTCTTTTAGGGGTCGAGACACGACTAATGGCTGGTCTTTGGGGGCGGATTCTTCTGTCCGTTCAATCTTAATAAAAGTGTCTACAGTCTCTGGAGAAAACTTGCTTAAACTGACTTCAAAGTCGGTCTCCCCTGTAGGTAGAGCGGTAGGATAGTGGGGAATAAAATCATCTGCTGTTAGGGTTGGTTCAATCTTTCCTTCCACCTCATTAAAAAATTTTCCCCCTACTGCATTAAAAACATTAGCCACGAGGGTTAAGTGTAGCATTTCTTCTACGGCAACCGCCCGGATAATATGGAAAGCCTCTAAATTAGTTCCAGGTTTTAGGGAGTAAAGTGCAGTGATGTAAGGGGGAATGGTTGCGTGTTCTAGCTTCATTGCTTGCACAAGATAGTAATGCAAGTCTTTGACCGTTTCAATCACTTGATAATTATTGTCTGTGGTCATAATATGTCTCCTCCCAATGTGTTTTGAATTCTGTAATGGGTATTAACTTGGTTGCAAATCCTAATGGTTTAATTCTTTAAGCATTTGCTCGGCAGCTCTAAAACTTAATGCAGCAAGGGTAACGGTTGTATTTGAACTACCTATGGTTGGCATACTTCCCGCACCAAGTAGGTAGAGATTTTCATGATCCCAAGAACGCAGATCCTTATCAACAACCGAGTTGTCTTTCGTCGTTCCCATGACATGAGTTCCAGAAAAGTGATTTCCCCCTCGGTAGAAGTAACCTTCACCCTCAAACTCAAAATAGTAGTCGTCTGAACGATCGTAGTGGGTATAATCTTCGGCTCCCAAACGCTGGAAGATTATACGAGAGAGTTTTCTGGTATAGGCAAGGGTTCTGAGAGAGTAGTCAGGTAGGTTGAAGTGAATGACGGGGCGATAATTATCCAGTTGATCCTTATACTTCGGATCGATGGTTACTCGGTTACTGGGATCGGGGGGTAATTCGCACATGAAAGCCAGCAGCAGTTGTCGTGAAATCCGACTAATCAATGTCTGGCGCAGTTCTTTGCCATATTTATTTTTATTGTCGATCGCATCCCGCACTTCAACGTCAGCAGATCTCCCTGCCCATCCCCAACCATCATTGTGAATATCTACCGCGAAAGCGGATTGGTGGTGACGAAAAGAACCGTTACGAAATGTTCCAATTCCAGATGTAACAATAGGCCCTCGCATAGTGCCAGTCACTTCAGGCATCAGGGCCCAAGCTAAGGTAAAGGGGTGATCCATTAGATTCCGACCCATCAGTCCACTGGTGCTAGGCAATTCAGAAGCCAGCATCAGCCGAGCGTTTTCGACTGCATTAGCTGCTAAGACAAATAATTTCCCCGTGGCGGTTCCTGTCGTGTGTTTAGGAGAATTGGGGTCATCATAACGCTTATAGTGAATGGTGCTGACACGACCGGTTTCGGGATTAATTTCTACTCGAAAAGCGACCGCTTGGGAGAGTACATAAACCCGACCAGTTTGGAAGGCTTTAACTAAAGTTCTGCGAGCATCATATTTAGCTTGAACCGGACAGAGGGGAACACAGTTGGCGTTCCCTTGGCAACGTTCCCCATACTGAACAGGGTTGGTCGCGGCAACTCCGTCGGGCACAAAGACGTTACCTTGATCGTAGTTAGGGTTGGGTACACCATTGCGACCTTGAGGAAAAGTCGCGAAGCTTAATTCAAGTTTCTCGCCATAGAGTTCAACTTTAGTCCCCTGAACTTTCTCAATTACTTTTTGATCCAAGTAAGAAGGGGGAAGTTTTTCCATTGGGAAAACATAACCCTCTTCAAATTTGAGACCTAGTTTTTTTTGCTCTTCTACGTCCCCACAAACCCCAATCTCATACTCCGCTTTGCGGTAGTACGGCATAAGATCCTCATAGCTAATCGGCCAGTCAAGACCTTGTCCGTAGAGAGTCTGTAGCTTGAAATCATCTGGTAACATCCGTGGGGTTTTCGCTTCCCAGTGCATCGTTGTCCCACCAGGAACCCTTGTATAGGAACCCCCAAGTTTCATGAGACCTTTTTCTTCAAAATAGTCATTAATATTCGTGGGACTGAGAGCATTAGGATTTTTGGTAAACGGGGAATTTGGGTTCTTTTCTGTCGCACTGTAGAAGGTGTCAACGTAACTTTGAAAACCTTCAAGAGTGAAATCTTTAGTTTGTCCGGCTTCAAGGATTAAAACTGTTTTTCCTTGTTGACTCAATTCTTTAGCAACAATCGCTCCCGCGATCCCCGCTCCTACGATAACGACATCATAAGTCGTTTGAGAGACAGTATCGGAATCAACAGTTGTTACAAATGTCTGACTTTGACTCATTGGTTACTCCTTAGCCCAAAAACGGGAATTTAGAAACTATTTAGCGAGATTATTGGGAGAAAGTCTCCGAAAAAGCCTCTCACAAATGGGGGGCTTCCGTACTGATATAGATTACTGTTCATAGATCTCAAGTGGTAAGTCGTCTGGATCTTTGAAAAAAGTAAACGATTTGCCTGTTAATTCATCAATTCTCACTGGTTCAACTTTTATTCCTTTTGATTCTAAATAAGCAACACATTCTGTTAGGTTTTCTACTTCAAAGGCTAGATGTCGTAGTCCACAAGCTTCAGGACTATTGATTCTTGAAGGAGGATTAGGAAAAGAAAAAAGTTCTATTTGGTCATTATCTCCCACTTTTAAATCTAGTTTGTAAGAATTTCGTTGTTGTCTAAATGTCTCATTAATTATTGAAAATCTGAGTACATTTGTGTAAAAGTTCTTAGACTTTTCATAGTCCGAGCAAATAATAGCTATATGGTGAATCTTTTTTGATTTCATGTTTTCAATCCTAGCTTTTGAGATGAATTTGGCTTGACGGGGTTGTTACCCCGTCAAAACTCGCTATCCAGCCTATTTAACGTTCTGGCACTTTATTTTGTGCAGGGTATTCTCCCCACTGCTGAATTAGTTTAGCCACTACACCAGTCCAACCAGTTTGATGGCTGGCACCAACTCCAGCACCATTATCTCCATGAAAATACTCGTAGAAGAGAATCAAGTTGTGCCAATGCTCGTCGTTTTGAAATTTGTCAGTACCGCCATAAACAGGTCGCCAATCGTTCGGGGATGAAGGCTGGGAGGGATTGGGAGCGGGGTTTTTCAGAAAGATACTGATTAGTCGGCGAGATAATTCTATCGAGACTTCCCACAGGTTCATCTCTGTTATTTCCCCCTTGGCGTTTGGACACTTGACTTTGATCTCATCTCCCCAGTAATCGTAATACTTCTGGAGCGACTCAATAATCAGAAAATTCACAGGCATCCAAATCGGACCGCGCCAATTAGAATTCCCTCCAAACAATCCATACTTTGATTCTGCGGGTTCGTATTCCACGCGATATTTCTGATCTTCTATTTGCAGGACATAAGGATGTTGCTCGTGGTATTTTGACAAAGCCCGGATACCATAATCGCTCAAAAACTCTTGCGAATTTAACATGGTTTCCAAAATATCTTTCAAGCGCTCTTTATTCACCAGCGACAAATACAAGTCTTTTCCTTTTTCAGTAAGAAGTTGGATATTTTGGTGTCCGACGAGTTGGGGGCGATTATTAACAAACCACAACATACGGTCTTTGAAATCGCCGCCTAAATAGTTATTCACAATTTCTTGGTCAATTGTTTCGATCGCAAATAGTGGAATTAGCCCCACTATCGATCGCACTTTCATTGATATCGCCCCTGAACTATCCGCACCAGTTACCTTACCCGGAGGAGCTTTCAAGATGTCGTAGTAAAATTTGTCATCGTCGTTCCATATATTGACATTACCCCCCACTATATTCATGGCATCTGCTATCAACAGGAAATGCTGAAAAAATTTGGATGCCATATCTTCGTAGTTGGCTCTGCCAGATTGCTTCACCAATTTCTGATAAGTTCCGATCAGTTCCTCATCTTTTTGATCCAGAGCCACCTTCTCATATTTTTGGCGCAGTTGTTGATAGACTTTCGCCAAATCTTTATCTTTTTTGGCCAGTTCCGTAGCAATTTTTAGCATATTCAGACAGTACATCCCCATCCAGCTAGTACCATCTGACTGCTCTATCATTACCCCCGCAATTCCAATGTTACTCCGGTCGATTGCACCGATGTTGTCTAATCCTAAAAATCCACCTTCAAAGATATTTTTGCCTTCTGAATCCTTACGGTTAACCCACCAGGTAAAATAGAGGCATAACTTTTGGAAAACTTCTTCTAGAAAATTTGTATCGGCTTGGCCGTACATCTTTTCCTCTATTTTGTAAACGCGCCATGCAGCCCAAGCATGAACGGGCGGATTCACATCGCTAAAGTTCCACTCATAGGCTGCCATTTGACCGTTAGGGTGCATATACCATTCCCGCGTGAATAGATATAGCTGCTTCTTTGCAAACTCCGGATCTATCAGCGCGAAAGGAATCGTATGAAAAGCCAAATCCCAAGCAGCAAACCAAGGATACTCCCATTTATCTGGCATTGAGATAATATCTTCATTAAATAAATGAGTCCACTGTTGGTTTCTGCCTTGTTCGCGACTTGCTGGTGGCTTCGGCGGATTGGGATCGCCATTAAGCCAGTCGTATACTACATAGTGATAAAATTGCTTGCTCCACAACATACCAGCAAAAGCTTGTCGCTGCACGGCACGCATATCCTCTGAAATCGGGTGCGGACAAACAGACTGATAAAATTCATTGGCTTCCTGCTGTCGCTGCCGGAAGATAGTATCAAAATCAGTCCCGAATGGGGAGTCTAAATTTTCTAAGTCGCTGAGGCGCAGGCGCACAACTTTTGTTTCGCCAGGAAGCACTGTTAATT
This sequence comes from Kamptonema sp., assembly GCA_035298405.1. Lineage (GTDB taxonomy): Bacteria > Cyanobacteriota > Cyanobacteriia > Cyanobacteriales > Microcoleaceae > Kamptonema. Next base: position 20,657 of record DATGYA010000080.1, read on the forward strand.
CGTAATACGCTGATGCTTTCGTTCCTACTTCATTGCGATTGACTGTCTCTCGCTTAGCACCAGACAGAATATAATCGTTGATACCATCTTTGACATAAGACGAATTTTCACCCCAGCCAAATCTTTCTTTATTAGTTTCGTTTTCCGTGTAAAGCAATTCTTTGGGGGCTTCGCAATACAGCCATCTTTTCCCTAAATCTTGGTCTTTACACCAAACTTCTATTACCTTTAAGTTGGGTTCTGACTTAACAGTTTTTAAGGATTTATCTTCTTTTTTCCGATTCTGATACCCCCAAGACCAAGTATTACGAAACCAAAGCGTTGGTAAAAGATGTAGTTTGGCTTGTTCTTGGCTTCGATTAGCAACAGAAATTCGGATGAGAATATCTTCTGGGGAATTTTTGGCGTACTCTACGGAAACATCAAAGTACCGATTTTCATTAAAAATACCCGTATCCATTAGCTCGAATTCAGGAGCCGCTGGATTTGTGGATTTGCGCCGTCGATTCTCGTCAACTAACCAGGCATAAGGGAAAGCTTGTTGTGGGTATTTATACAGACAACTCATGTAAGAGTGAGTGGGCGTATTGTCAGTATAAAAGTAATATTCCTTAACGTCTTCTCCGTGATTACCTTCGCTATTAGTTAAACCAAACAGCCTTTCTTTGAGGAGGGGATCTTTTTCATTCCATAGCGCGATCGCAAAACAAACATTCTGGTGATTATCAGAGAACCCAGCAATCCCATCCTCACCCCAACGATAGGTGCGAGAACGAGCTTGATCGTGGGAAAAATAGTCCCAAGCAGCACCATTATCGCTGTAATCTTCCCGCACTGTCCCCCACTGGCGATCGCTCAAATACGAACCCCACCGCTTCCAATATTGTTTCTTCTCGCGGTCTTCTGCTAATCTTTTTCCTTCTGCTGTCTCTTGAATTGATGTCATGGCTGTTTTACATTGGGTAGTTTATTATTGCAACAAGTGGAAGAGCTTTGAGGGTTCCTCTTTACTTACTAAAATTGACCTATTCTGCCTTATATTCCAGCACTAATCTGGTTAGTATTTACAGCTTTAAGATGCTTGCCAACAGAGGTAAAACTTGTTTTCGATTCTATGGGACGTTACTAATGTCATCTATCTTTCCACAGATTTACTGTATTCCTTTAGATAGATGCTTGTCAAGAGGGTTTTACCCCTTCTCGGGGTAAAGCCGGGATTCGATACTGTTGGCGAAACATTTCTTAACATTAGGACTGACTAAGAACGCAAACCACAGTCCTAAATAAGTTAAGTAGATATAATCTTCTGCCATGAAAGAAATTGGCTCTTGAAAACACTCATCTACTAGCTTATAAGTTAAAAGGGGCCAAGTTCCGCAATCGTTCGATCCAAACAGAACGAGTGTTAACTTTTAGAGCTTCACCCAGGTTAAAATCATTATTCATTAAGTAATAAAAGTAATTTCTTTCGGTCATTGTAGCAAAGTCAATCATGGTAGCTCCTAGAGTGTGAGTTCCGATAAGAAGGAAGCCTGTATCATAAAAAGTTGAAGCAAAATCCACCATCCATAGCCTCTATGTTAGATGAATACAGCAAGTTGCAGGTAATTGAGGTATACTCATCAACTTTTCGTCGGCATTGAACCGGATACAAGATTAAGTTTTTATTTTTCCTATCTTCTGCTTATAAGACGATTCCGCTTGTCAATTTCTGAATTTTTGGAGTTAGCGGTTTTTTTCTTAACTTGAGCCACGCTCTCAAACCAGTGTGTAGTGAATCCTCATCTCATCTCAAAGGATTGAAAATAGAGAAAACAATACCAGGGAGGATATCAGGACGTTCGCGATGATCGCACATTCTCGCGATCGCGTCAAATTAGAGTTGACACGATTTGTCCCTCTTTTGTCACTCTCGGCAGAAAATTTTCTGTAACTACTGGTTTGTAAGGCTTTCGCCTTGCAAAGCATAAATTATTGAGAATGGCTCAAATCCAGCGATCGCAAGGCGAAAGCCTTTTTCTCTGACCAAAGTGACAAAAGAGGGTTAAACGATATTAGGTAATTAGGTAAGGCGATCGCAAGCTGTAACCTGGGTTTGAGCTTGCGAGAGATTCAATCCTCTCAGGGGCGTTAAAATGCTGCAAATATATACTATGAGAGCAATCGCCTAAGTTAAAATCATGACCCGCCGAGATCGCAATGAGCTACTTTGAGGTACAAAACCTCAGTTCAAGAGACTTTAAGCGTTTGTGCAGAGTCCGTCCAGAGACCTTTAAACAGATGGAGGAAGTAGTGCGATCGCAGATCCCACCGAAAAAGGAGTGAGAAGTTGTCATACCGCGAACTCTCCTATCGCTAAGTACTTGATTATGCCAAAGCTTGCAAGTATTGAGGGCTTGCGAGTAAGACTATATGACTTCATGGGCGGTACAGGATTTGAACCTGTAACATCCTGCGTGTAAGGCAGGCGCTCTACCGTTGAGCTAACCGCCCGTTTTGACTAACTAAATTACATCATAGCAGACTGTAAAATCAAAAAGCAATCGGTACGGACTGATTTGAGCAATAAATTTCCACAAATATCGCCAAACCCTTATCCTTCATGCCTTCTGGTCATACCCACGATCGCATCACACTATGGAGCTTGCCCTTTGTGGCGGGTCTTACTTTTGGGCAGACTCAGAGCGGTAATCTAACTTTGCTCGTTTCTGGCGGATTTTTATTCGGCGGCTTGATGTTTGGCCCCGACTTGGATATCTACTCCCGTCAGTATCAGCGCTGGGGCTGGCTGCGGTGGCTTTGGCTGCCATACCAAAAAAGCCTCCGCCACCGTTCTTTGCTATCTCACGGCCCTTTAATCGGTACTGCGTTGAGAATATTGTATCTGGCTACTTGGATAGTGGTGTTAGGAATTGTCGGCATCCAGGTTGCTAAAATCCTTTGGGGTTTACAGTGGAATTGGGATGAATTTGTCAGACTGATATTGCGATCGCTCTCTGAATATTATACCGAGTGCGTCGCCCTGTACGTTGGCCTAGAATTAGGAGCAATGTCTCATTCCTTAAGTGATTGGAGTGGTTCGGCGTACAAACGCTTCAAAAAACAAGGATTGAGTGGGTTATTACCTGCTACTGCCAAAATCAAGAAACGCAGGCGAAAACCTCCGACTCGCACTTCCGGTAAATCTAAATTCTAAAATATCCAGATGTCTAATCCTACTACACCCAATGCTGCATTAACAGCAATCCAAAAGCTAATAGAAGTTGTAGCCAAATTGCGATCGCCAGATGGTGGTTGTCCTTGGGATTTGGCACAAACTCCTGAAAGTTTAACTCCCTACGTGATTGAAGAAGCCTATGAAGTTGTGGATGCGATTCGCAGTGGGGATCGAAGTGCAATTGCCGAAGAGTTAGGCGATTTATTATTACAAGTTGTTCTTCAAGCTCAAATTGCTAGCGAGTCCCATCAATTCTCACTAACTGAAATCGCTAACGGTATTACCGAAAAATTAATTAGACGACATCCTCACGTTTTTGGGGATGTACAAGTAAATAGCGTCGCTCAAGTTCATGAAAACTGGGAACAAATCAAGGCTGCTGAGAAAGGGGAAACTTTAGAAAATACTTCTTTATCATCTAAACTCAGTCGCATTGCTAGAATTTTACCGCCAATTTCTGCCACTATGAAAATTTCTAAAAAAGCTGCGGCTGTCGGCTTTGAGTGGGAGAATGTTGAAGGGGTTTGGGATAAATTTCGGGAAGAAATAGCAGAATTTGAATATGCTATTGAGCATGAAGATAAATCCCGCCAAGAGTCAGAATTAGGCGATATTATGTTTGCGTTAATTAATATTGCTCGGTGGTATGACTTAGATCCTTCAGTAGCTTTACAAGAAACTAATCATCGATTTGTTAAGCGATTTAATCAAGTCGAAGCAGCTTGCGATCGCCCACTTTCAGATTATACAATTGAAGAATTAGAAAGTCTGTGGCAAAAAGCGAAAGCTCAACTTGCTAAGCAAAAAGATGATCGTGTTGCGGAAACAGAATAGTTGCAGAATTATTCTGATTTATTAACTGCAATTAGCTGACATGAAATGATTAGCGCTCGCCTGATAATACGATCGTATTTAGTTAAATCCTGGTGATGTAGTTGTGCTATAAACGGATGAGATAACTGAAGTAACAAATACTAATCAAGACTAATATTAGTTTCAATTTCTTACCTGTAGCTTAAGGGAACAGAGGGTGCGATCGCTAAATCAAGAAGTTATACTGCATCATACCATTCAAAGTAATATTTCTCACACCCCCTATGAGCAACATCACTCGTAAATTCAGCCTCCGTGCAGCCCTAGTAGCGCCTTTTATCCTGCAAATTGCTGTGGCTGTTGGACTCGTCGGCTATCTTTCCTTCCGCAACGGACAGAAAGCAGTGAACAATGTTGCCGAACAGTTGCGCCGTGAAGTGATATCCCGCGTCCAAGTTCACCTAAAAAGTTACTTAGCGAAACCTCATTTTATTCAGGAAATTCATATCAATACCATTCGCCAACAGTTACTAGATCCGAATAATTTTGAGCAAATGGAGCGCTATTTCTGGCAACAAAGTCAATCACTAGATGCAAATATTGGAACAAGCGCTTTTGCCAATACTAAAGGGGAATTTGTAGGCGCTAATAGGTCAGAGGGATATACAGTTGTAGCGAACGAAGCAACAGGAAATGCTATCCGCAGATATGCAGTAGATGAGCAAGGAAATCACCTCAAAATAATTCGTGAAAAACCCAACTATGATGCTCGGACGCGCGACTGGTATAAAACTGCTGTCAAGGCTGGTCGCCCAACTTGGAGCGCGATCGATGTCTCAGCATTAGGTAAAAGGCTCGATCTTTCAGCGGTATCACCGTTTTACGACGATACGGGAGGGCTGATGGGTATTTTTGTTACGGATCTTTCCCTAGCACAAATTAGTGACTTTCTGCACAGTTTCACCGTTGGTAAATCAGGTAAGACTTTTATCATTGAACGCAACGGGCTTTTAGTCGCTAGCTCGACTATCAAAGAACCTTTTATTCTTTCTGCTGATGGAAAAATTGAACGCATTCGCGCCGACAAAATTAACGATAATTTAACACAAAAAACTACTCAATACTTATTGGAACATTTTGGTGACTTGAATCGAATCGATACTCCTCAACAAATGGAATTTATCCTCAATGGCGAGAAACAATTTCTGCTAGTTTCCCCTTTTCGAGATGAATCAGGCTTGTTAAATTGGTTAGCGATCGTAGTCGTTCCCGAATCAGATTTTACAGCAGAGATTGATGCCAATACCCGCACCACTTTCCTGCTTTGCATAGCTACTTTAATAATCGCAATTATCATCGGCATTCTCACCGCTCGCTGGATTACCCGGTCGATTCTAAAAATTTCTCAAGCATCAGAAGAAATTGCAGCAGGTAAGTTAAAACAGGAGATTGAGCCGACTAATATTATTGAAATCCAAAAACTAGCAAATTCATTCAATAGTATGGCAAGGCAACTCCAAGAATCCTTTACCACCTTAGAAAAGCAAAACGAAGAGTTAAAACAGCTAGACCAACTCAAAAATGAATTTCTTGCTAATACTTCCCACGAACTTCGTACTCCCCTCAACGGTATTATTGGCATCGCTGAATCCTTAATTGATGGTGCAACTGGAGAACTCCCCCAAACTACACAAGCTAACTTAATTTTAATTGCCTCTAGCGGTCGCCGTCTAGCTAACTTAGTTAATGATATTCTTGACTTCTCAAAACTCAGGCATAACAAATTAGAATTGCGACTTAAGCCTGTAGATTTACGAGCAGTTACTAATGTGGTTTTAACACTGAGTAAACCTCTAGCTGTTCAAAAAAATTTACAATTAACTAACGCCATTTCTGCTGATTTTCCTCCCGCAGCCGCAGACGAAGATCGCCTGCAACAAATACTGCATAACCTTGTAGGTAATGCTATTAAATTTACACCTATTGGTACTGTTACAGTGTCAGCAGAAGTGGTAGCGGGAAAGGAACAATTAGCTATTACTATTTCTGATACGGGCATAGGCATTGCCGAAGATAAATTCGATAGGATATTTGAATCCTTTGAACAAGCAGAAGGTTCTACGGCTAGAGAATATGGTGGTACGGGACTAGGACTAGCTGTGACTAAACAATTGGTGGAATTACACGGAGGGACAATTAGTGTTAAATCTCAATTGGGATTGGGTTCGCAATTTACTTTTACCTTGCCATTATCTACTGGAAAAGCTGAATCTAAGCCACAAATAAATTTTAGCGAAAACAATTTATCTCTAGAGTTGCTGACATCAATAACCAGCAGTAAAAAATTAGGTCAAAAAATTAACAATGAAAAACAATTCAAGATTTTAATTGTTGATGATGAACCGATTAATCGACAGGTACTTGTTAACAATCTTTCTCTATACAATTATACCATTACTGAAGCGAGTAACGGACAAGAAGCTTTAGCTGTAATGGAAAGTGGTTTTATTCCCGATTTGATTTTACTGGACTTGATGATGCCCAAAATGACGGGTTATGAAGTATGTCAAAAAATTCGCGATCGCTTTCCCGCTTATGAACTACCAATAGTCATGCTCACTGCTAAAAATCAAGTGGCAGATATTGTAGAGGGATTTGAATCAGGAGCTAATGATTATCTTTCTAAGCCAATTCAAAAACAAGAAATGTTGGCTAGAATCAGGACTCATATATCTATTACTCAACTAACTTTAGCTTATGGCCGATTTGTTCCCCGTAACTTCCTGAAGTTTTTAAGTAAAGAAAGTATTATTGATGTCCAAATTGGCGATCAAGTTCAGCAAGAAATGACAGTGATGTTCTCTGATATTCGCTCATTTACAACTTTATCGGAAATGATGTCGCCTCAAGAAAATTTTAATTTTATCAACTCTTATCTCAGCCAAGTTAGCCCAGTCATTCGCCAGCATAAAGGATTCATTGATAAATATATTGGCGATGCGATTATGGCTTTGTTTCCTGAGTCCGCTAATGATGCAGTGCAAGCGGCGATCGCAATGCAGAAACAAGTAGCACTTTACAACGAACAACGCCAACAACAAGGTAATGTTCCTATCGCTATAGGAATTGGCTTACACACGGGTAATTTAATGCTAGGAACGATAGGCGAATCTGAACGGATGGAAACCACAGTAATTGCTGATGCTGTCAACTTGGCTTCCCGTTTGGAAGGGTTAACAAAGCTCTATGGAGCGGGAATTTTAATTAGCCATAACACTCTCTGTTGTCTTGACTATACTCAAGAACAATGCTTCCGATTTTTGGATAGAGTGATGTTGAAAGGTAAGAAGTCTGCCGTTGCGGTCTTTGAAGTTTATGATGGAGATGAACCAGAACAAAAGCGATTAAAAATCCAAACTCAGGCACGCTTTGAAGTAGCGGTATTTCTCTACTATCAACAACAATTTCAGGAAGCAGAACTAATCTTTAACGAGGTTTTACACATTAACCCTCAAGATAAAGCGACGATGGTTTACATCAAGCGATGTGAGAATTATCAACAGCATGGAGTCTTGGATGGTTGGGAAGGTTTTGGGACTTAGGTCACAGATACAGATTGCTGTAATTACCAATTCCAATATCGCCGCCAATGAAATAAATTCTCTAATAAATTAGGTAAAAAAGGCTGGCTTTGAAAGCGTTGCTGTTGCCAAGCGGCGGCGGTTTTACCATTAATTCCTGATAATGTGGACCAAACGTGGGGAAGTTCTGCGATCGCATCCACTTTCAGCCCTTGACGCATAGCTAAAGCTATACTATGTATCAACTCAGCAGCTTGCGATCCCACAATAATTGCTCCTACAATCTCCCCGCTACGACGACCGATTAGCTTACAAAAACCCATCGTTTCTCCCTGCATTTGAGCTTTATCAACAGTCTTGAAATATTCTATAGAAACTATAATATCATCTCCATATTTAGTTCTAGCTTGCGCTTCAGTCATCCCCACTCTTGCCAATTGTGGATCGGTAAAAATAGCCCAAGGAATACCACGATAATCTACCTTAAAAATTGGTAAAAATAGTGCATTTTTTAATGCTATTTTTGCTTCATAATTGGCAATATGAACAAAGGGATAACTACCACTAACATCTGTACAAGCGTAAATTTTGGGATTAGTAGTTTGTAGCTTATCATTTAAAATTAACCCTTTTTCATTAAATTTAACCCGCGCCGCCGACAAATTTAATAATTCAAAGTTCGGTATTTTGCAACCAGCCGCCACCAGAATCTCATCAGCTTCAATCGCCTCATTTCCAGCTTGAATCCATTTTTTCCCCTCAATAATTCTGGCTTGTGTCACCTCAGTTTGAGTCAGGATGCGAACGCCTTCAGCTTCCATTGCAGCTTGAACTAGGCGAGCAGATTCCGGATCTTCTTTAGCTAAAATATGGGAACTTCTCACCACGACAGTGACACGAACTCCTAGCCTTGCAAAGGTTTGTGCTAATTCTACACCTGCGGGATCTCCACCGATGACAACCAAAGTGTCAGGAAGCTTTTTTAGTGCGCTCAATTGCCCAATTGTTTCAGTTGTGAAGTATCCTGTGGATAACAACCCTTCAATTTCTGGAATTAGGGGTTGAGAGGGAGTAGCGAGGAGAAATGTACGCGATCGCAAGTTCCGCCCATTCACAGCAAAAGACAAATCCGGTTTAACAACAAACTCACCTTTGCTAACAATAACATCAACTCCAGCAGCAGCTAATACAGCAGTGGAATAAATTTCTTCAATGTTGGAAACAGCACTTTTAGCCCATAATGCCACCGAGTCAAATTGTAATGCTGTTTTCAGCGGTACAACATTTTCCCCAATACCTGAAGTAAATTGCTGCGCGAAATCTAATTGTTTGGCAAACCGTCCAATTTCTATTAAAGCTTGGCTATATTTAATGCCCGAAACAGGGAAATGTTTATCTGTTAAGGGCAAATCTTGAGAATTACTGGGTGGTTCTACTAAAGCAACGCGAGCTTGTAGATAAGTTGCAGTGAGTGCAGCATAGCGTCCGGCAACAGTACCCCCAATTATTACTACATCATAGTCAAGCATAAAATTGTTAGTTGTTAGTTGTTAGTTGTTAGTTGTTAGTTATTAGTTGTTAGTTGTTAGTTGTTAGTTGTTAGTTGTTGGTTGTTAGTTATTGGTATAAATGCGATTAGCGATTAGCAATTAGCAATTGGCAATTAGCAATTAGCAATTTTTAGGACATCAGCTAATCCTGCGATCAGGCGATTGTTATCTGCCTCCGTGCGGATTGCAACTCGGAAAAACCGATCGCCTAATTCTGGAAAACTCAGACAGTCACGGATCAGAATTCGGTGACGTTCTAACAGAGTTTTTTGCACCCAAGCCACAGAATGCTCAGAACTCACTAATAAGAAGTTAGCGGCACTTCGGTAAGGTTGCAACCCCGGTAACTTCGCCAAACCGTCGAAAAGCTGAGGACGAACTAAAGCTAGCCAGTCCCAAGTTTGCTGCTGGAAAGGGGTATCTTGTACCACAGCAGCAGCAGCGGCGGCGGCTAAAGTATTGACAGGCCAGGGATCGCGCCACTGTTGCCAGAGGCGGATGCGGTCAGGATGCGCGATCGCATAACCTAACCGCAGACCTGGTAACGAATAGAATTTAGTCAGCGATCGCAAAATCACCAAATTTGGAAACTCCTGTACCATCCCCACCAAACTTTGTTGCTCAGCGGGCGGTAGAAAATCCATAAAAGCCTCATCAGCGACCACTAAAGCAAATCGATCCAAAACAGGCGCGATCGCCTCTAATCTGAATAACAAACCTGTAGGATTGTGCGGATTATTCAGCAGCAACCCAGTATTACTAGGGATCTTAGATGTGAGATTGAGAATTGGCAATTCTAAATCTAAAACCTCCAATCCCAAATCAATCGGGCATTCCAGCACAGTTGCGCCGAAACTTTTCAAGGCCCGCCTGTAGTCGCCAAAAGCCGGAGTAACCAAATAAGTCCCCGCCAGTTTTGACAACTCAAAAGCAGCCCAAGTTAATAATTCTGCCGCGCCATTCCCCGGCAGAATCCACTCAGCGCCCAGGCCGGCGTGTTCCAGACTCAGAGCATTTCTCAATTCCCAGTAATCTGGGTCTGGGTAAGCTCCCAAGCAGCTTAGGTGCGCTTGAATCGCGCACTTAGCCGACTCAGGAGGCCCCAACGGACTAATACTGGCGGAAAAATCCAGAATGGCAGAAGCAGGGCAGCCTGCCAGTGCTGCTGCCCAACTTAAATTTCCCCCGTGTATAGGTCGAGTCAAGACTCAGTTCCGCCGTTATTTAGCCTTTACTTCTCAGCAGGAGGTGCAACTCTATCCTTGAACAACTTGCCCGCCGAGAAAGCAGGAACTTTAGTTGCCGGGATTTCCATCTTCTCGCCAGTCTTAGGATTGCGACCCTCACGAGCCTTGCGTTCCCGCGACTCAAAGGAGCCAAAACCAACGAGAGTTACTTTGTCACCATTGGAAACAGCTTCCATGATGGATTCGAGCGCAGCACTCAGCACAGCATCGGCTTGTTTCTTCGTCACACTTGCCTTGTCCGCTACTGCATCAACCAATTCACCTTTGTTCATCTGGCATACTCCTTACAGTTTGCACAATACGTTACAGCATTCAGCTTTTAGCTGGTCTGGATTGGGGGTTAGCTGTTCTGAGTTGGGGTTGGGATATTCCCTATTCCCAGTACCCAGAACTCTGACACAAAACTCCTAGCCTACACGGATTTCCTTTACGGATGGTCAGAAAAGGAAATTTTACTTCAGATGGCTGAAACCCCCATAACATCTAATTTTCACTGCATTATTCTAAAGTCTTGCTGACCTATATGGATCGGTGAAACCTTTAATTTATATGGATTTCGACATTTTTCCTATTAGATGTCCAAATTTTTGCCAAAAAACCCCCATTCCGAGATAAAATTTCTCGTTTTTCAGGGGGACTGTTTCATTTTTGTAGGGGCTACCAGGGGGGGCAGCCCCGATCCTTGTGGGTAGTTGGTCGGCACACCGGCACGATCTCTACTGCCTTGGCTGAAGAGGTACGCCCCGCTGAAGCAGTTGGCGTGCATCGGGACTGGGGTTGTATTGATAGCCAAAAGAAGAGCGATCGCTATCATCAAGGATCTGCGGTGTCACCAACACAATCACTTCTGCCCGCTGGTTAGTCTTTTGAGTGCTTCTGAAAAGTGCCCCAATTAGCGGCAAATCTCCTAAAATGGGGATTTTGCTAGCCCGAACTCTTTCAGTATCATTAATTATCCCCGACACGATCAATGTCTGACCATCTCGCAGGCGGATTAATCCTGAAGACAAAGAGCGTTCTTGCAACAACGAAATCGTGTTATTACCCAGATTCGTATCGTTGGCGATCGCCCTGACTGTCGGGTTAATTCGCATAGAGATAAAACCATTGTCGTCAATACGAGTTACCTCTACCGCCAGAGTCAAACCTGCATTTCCTTTTTCTGCTGTCACTGTTTGCTGAGTTAAGCCAGTGCCCGCAGTTGTCTGGGTCGTGATGTTGGTAATTACTTGTTGAGTTAAGTTAACGCCAGCAGTCTCTCCTTCTTGAACTACCAGCGTCGGATCTGTCAGAATCTTGGCATTGTTAGTAACAATCTGGGCCTGCAACTGAGACAGAAATCTGGTCGGATATTGGAACAGAGGATAAAGAGCAAAAGTTGCATCACCAACAGAGTCAAGCTGTCCAGCATTCGTTCCATTTAGAGTTCTTTCAAAGCCAGTATAGTCTGAAATCCCTACTTGGGTGGGGCTATTTCCTACTGGCGATCGCGGATTTAAGAAAAGACCGCCGCCTGGAGCTGTGAGTGGAACATTAGTTTGATTGTTTTGCTCGTAGAATGGATCGTTCCCACTGATAGGGTTGGGGACTATAGGTCGGCCAGTTAAAGAGCTTCTCGTAGTCAGGGTATTAGGTGGATTTATTCCTCCAAAATTCAGCGTTGCATTGCCGCCATCATTGACGAAGAAATTGTTATTAATCCCGAAGGAAAAACTAGAACTATAGTTATTTGCTCCTGATAAGTTAACGTCAATAACTTTCACATTCACGGCAACTTGGCGGCGGCGTAAATCTAGCTGAGTCAGAAATGCGCTCGCAACTTCGACCTGGCGCGGAGTGCCGATCAAAGTTATGGCATTTAAGCGCTCATCAGTCAGTACGGACAGCCCTCTTAGTAGTAAGGCTCCAGTACCTTGTGCTGCGCCGAGAGGTCGAATTTCTATGGCGTTCTCTTCAGTGACGCTGCGGTCTACGCCTGTTCCTGTAACAGTACGCCTGACTATGTTCACAACCCTTTGAGTTTCTGCGCCTTGGGCACTCAAGAAAGCTGCTGCCTGCCCAGCTTGAACTTGATTGAGGCGAAACGATCGCGTGATCAGGTTACGTGCCTCTATTGGCAAAGTAGAACCCACAAAAATTGTGCGCCCGACGCGGTTGGCTTGTAAGGCGCTCAGGCGGAGTACGTAGTTAAAGACATCTTGTACTGATTCGTTTTCAATGTCTAAGGAAATTTTTGGCCCTTCATCTGTAGCGCTGGCTCCTTGGTTGGGTACGCCTGGCTGAGCATTTTGACCTGCTTGCCCCGTAGCGCTGCCGCCAGTAAAGGCAATATTGAGACCTGCGGCGCGGGCGAGGAGAGCTAAAACATCTCGGACAGGTGCATCTCGTAACACTAGCCGGGGAATCCGCTCAGCAGTGTTGAGATTAATTGAAGAGGGAGACGGATCGATATTGGAGACGGCAATATCACCTAAAGGTGGAGCTACGGCTCGCGGTTGGAAAGGAGGAGCCTGGTTGAGTGAGGGTTGAATCTCTGAGGGTAGTGGTGTCTGATCTGACCTGGTAATGGTGACTTGAGGATCTGGTACCATCACGTTGGGAGACTGAGCAGTACGGATTTGACGGGCGGGGTCTGTTTGGCTCAGAGGCAAGGGCGGTGGTGGAGGGGCCGTTTGTGCTTGGATTTGAGGTGGTGGCGGTGGTGCGATCGCGGGTGTACTGGCGGCCGCCGCTGAACTCCTACCTTGAGATACGCTAAAGACTATTCCCGCTCCCTGTGTTTGCACAATTTGTCCAGAAGGAGCGCTACTGTTGCCAGTGACGACGATCTGGATGCTGTTGGCTTCCACCTGAGTTACTTGTACCGAGGCGATGCCCGGCATCGGGTTTTCTTGGCGAAAAGCGTTGCCTTGGGGTAAGCGTAGTTGGGTGTTAGTAACTGTGGCTCGGAAACTATTACCCTCATTAATTGTGAAAACTTGGGGGCGATCGCCTTTTTCAGTCGCCAGTACAAGATTAAACCCACTGTTGGTTTGAGTTACTTGTACGGCTGTGACTTTTGTAGGTGCGGCCCAGACGGGGGCTTGTGCTATGAGCACTCCAGCGGCAGCGCCGAAAAGTCCTCCTCCTAATCCTAGATACTGTTTCACGTTCCCTCCTCAAATAAACTTTGTTTGCTGTTGCTTCAGAGTGTCAGGTGCGCTACTGACTCTTTAAGTATTGACAAATCAGCAATTACTTGCATTGGAATCTAAAATACCACTATTTGGCTGCCGCAGGTTTAGGATTTGGACTGGCGGCAGGAGTTGCGATCGCCGCTGGTTCCACTTGTTTTAAGGGCAGTAGTGCGTGCAAGTCAAAGGCTGTTTTGATTTTAGTTTGCGGCACACCAACAGGAATTATTCTCCCTCGCTGATAGTCAACTTCTATTTTCTGAGCTGTTTCTGACAACTGAGATTTTAAATTCTTAACGACTAATAGCGATTGCATCAGTTCAAGATCCCTCAAAAAGGCTTGAGTTTGAGCAAAGCTGCCTTCAAACTCAACTTTAAAGGTTTTGCGTCTGAGCTGACCATTCACCCCGGCACCCAAAGTTCCGTCGATCACAATATCTGGATCGGGCATGACAGTTCCAGGCTTAGCGCCTGAAGGTAAAGCTGCCTTCACGACTACGGGTTCAAACTTTGTCAGTTTTGCTTTGCTATCGTCGCCTTGAACGCCGGCATTAATTTTGTTAACGAGTTGAGTCACATCATAGAGCAGAGTATTTAAGGTTGTATCGTCAGCAAACATTGACGTGACATCAATTCTTCGCTGTTTGGCTTCTTCGCGGGCAGCTACTATTTGGGCTTTTTTCTTAATTTGAGCTTGCAGTATTTGCTGCTTGCCTTCAAGTTCGCTGATTTTTCCCTTGTCTTGATTGCCTTTTTCCAACTCTGGTAGCACGAATTGGTAAGTCAGGTAGCCGGCTAGCCCTAAACCGAGAACGGCGATCGCGGCTCCCATAATTTGCGGAGTCAGCTTAATTCCGAATAAAGCTTTACCACCTTCTTCCTCTTGACCTTCGCTACCTGGAATAAATTCATTTGCTGCTGTCATGGTTTCTTCACCTCTGGTTTTTGTGTCAGCACTCCTTTTTCTTGAAGTGTTTCGATCCGAATCGCCAAACCGTCTGCCTGTTTGTTCCTCAGTTCTGGAAGCAACTGGGATGCAGGAGCTGCGCTGAGGGCTGTTTCAATTTTATATTCGACTACGGGGCGCAGTTTGGGGAGTTCTCCGCTTGCCCCAGCGCTTTTGTTCTGAAGTTCTATTTGGGTAGTGTTGTTTTTTAATGCTGCTCCTACCAGTTTGGTGTCGGTGTCTTTAAAAAAGGGCGATCGCTGAATTAGAAGTACAAAGTCGTTAACTTGCTCAAAGGAACTGGCGACACCAGTAATTAACAGTTTTGCTGTATCCACTGGTGGTGGAGCCGCAGCCGGGGTAGCAGGAGAGGCGCTGGCTGTGGGAGAGGCGCTGGCTGCGGGAGAGCCACTTGCTGAGGGAGATGGAGATGCTGCTGCCGCTGGCGGCGGGGCTGCCACAACTGGAGCCGGGCTAGGCTCAGTTTGGTCAATTTTAGTAATTTTTACTCCCGGTGGGATGCGATCGCCGATGTCTCGCCACATAGCTGACCAAGGCTTAATTTGATCGAACACCGTACCTAAAGCTCTATACTCTCCCTCTATTTTCTGAGTTTCGCCCTGAATTTTGGTAATTTCGGCTACTTGAGCTTCCAACTTCGCAGCTTGTTGTTCGGCTGCGGCTTTCCGCTCCCCGGTTCTACTGTTTTCTTGAGTCAGCCAAAAGTAAGCACCTCCAACGGCACCATTGAGAGCCAAAGCCACTACAGCCCCAATGATAATCGGAGTTTGATCCACTGAACTTGTGGACGATCTACTCTTGCGTTGTTGATTAACATCTACCGGCTTATAATCCGGTCGGTCATTGAGAAAATTAATATCTAAGCTGTACACGCTTTCAAACCTCCCTTAGTCCTAAACCCAATGCTACGCCCAAACCCGTTCGTTGCTCTGGGGGAATTTCTTGTTCTAATTCCAGGGATAGAGCCTCCACTGGATCTACTTGACTAGCTGGCAAGCTCAACCTCTGCATAAAAAATTCGTCGAGTTTACCGATCGCTGCTCCGGGTCCTGCTAGCAGCAGTTGCGCCACTTCCAATTCTTCACTCTGGTTGAGGTAGAAGTCGATGGAGCGGCGCAGTTCGTCGGCTAGTTCGCCTAATACTTTAATCATGGCATTAGTGCCTGGATTCGCATCCCCTGATGTGCCCATTGTATCTGTAACTGGGAGAGTCATGCTTAGGACTCCGCTGGTGTCTCTGGTGGGGGGCAAGTTCATTGCCTGGTTGAGGGCGGTTTGAATTTGGTATGTACCGATGGGAATGGTGCGATTGAATTGAGGTATGCCATCTACTACTATTGCTAGCTCTGTGCTATCAAATTCTATGTCTGTTAGGACTGCGGCTTCTTGAGCGGAAAATTGCTGCAATTGGTCGCGCATTGTGCGGATCAAGGCAAAACTTGTTACTTCTAAAACATCGATTGTCAACCCGGCTTCTTGAAATGTGTTAATATATGTATTGGTAACTTCTTGTCTAGTTGCTACTAAAACTACTTGCACTTTTTCGATGCCGTCTTCATCCACAAATAAGCCGAGTTTCTGATAGTCCACATCAGCGTCGTCCCTGGGAAATGGCAAGTATAAACCTGCTTCTGCGTTCATGTATTCCCGCAGTTCGTCATCATTGAGTTCTGCCGGTACTGGTATTAAGCGGATCACTGCTTCTCGGCCGGGAATAGCTGTCGCTACTCGTTTAGTTTTGATTTTGTTGTCGGCAAGCAGGGATCTGATTAGTTCTGCCATTGTTGGCGGATCGACTATTTGACCTTCTTGAACTACATCTTCGGGTACTTCGGCTGTGGCTAATGTCGCCAATTTTAATGCCGATCCTTTCTTGGTGAGCTGAACAATTTTGATCAGATCGGGAGTCAATTCGATGCCGATACCAGGCTGGCGATTAGAAAATAATCCTTTAAAAAAATTAACCATATTTTGTTGGTTGTTAATTGTTAGTTGTTAGTTGTTAGTTGTTAGTAGAAAAAAATAACAACTAACAACTAACAGCTAACCAAGGAATTACATCACTTGTTCGACTTCAGCAATTTCGGGAATGGCTTCGCGCAGGCGACGCTCAATTCCCATTCTCAGAGTCATTGCTGAGCTAGGACAAGAACCGCAGGCTCCTTGCAGTCGCAGTTGAACTATCGGGCCTTCAATATCTACCAGTTCCACGTTCCCGCCGTCAGACATTAAGTATGGCCGCAACTCATCCAGAACTTGTTCTACGTTGTCTTTTGTGAGTGCTAGTGTTGTCATATTTTACCTTCCAGAATATTCCGTACAACTGATATCTATTTCGATCCTAGCGCTACTTGCTGTTTATAAACGTTGAGCGTGATACCCTTGGCTCAAAAACTAGGTTTTTTTAAGAAGTTGATTTGCGATCGCTGTTTCTTGCCACTTGAGTTTTCAAAGTCCCAAGTCTAGTTTTTTAAGAGATACAAGCTAGGGACACAAGGCTAAACCTTGTGTCCCTACAACTTGACTATAGAGCCTGAAAACCGCTCTAAGCCAGACTAAACAAGAGCTGGTTCCAAGAGTTTGACGTTGGAGTAGTTAAACTCGGTTGTACTAAGTTGACCATTTTCTTTGGAGTGAATTACCTGTTTAGTCATCAGGTAGTAGTCACCAATTTTCTCGAAGATGTCTTCAAACTCTAATTCATTGATGATATCGCCTGTCTGAGGGTTACGGAAAACCGCGTCGTAGCGACTTGCTAGATAGCCTTCAGGTGTTTGTAGGCTTTCGTGGGTGTCAATAACGAAGGCCATCCGACCCATGACACGGCTAACTTGACAAATTTCGCGACCTCGGATTTTGTAGTTAGACCCCATTGAGTCACCTTGAACTAAGATTTCTACGGCTCCGTTGCTGTCAGTTTCGCCTAAGCTAAAGCTGTTGCTACCGTGGGATTTCTCGAAGGAACCTCGTTTGCGGTGGGTGATGATGTCACGGAGTTGAGTGTAGACGCTTTGCTTCACTTCTTCGTCGTCGATACCACTGACTTCTACACTGAGATCGGGAGCAATGCGAATGTGTCCGGTATAGACTTCATTGTTTTGCTTGAGTTCGACATCAGCGCTATAGCCGGGAAAGTTCGAGTCCCAGGTGTATCGGTGTTCGTAGGCGGCGCGAAATAAATCGCGAGCATTGGCTTGGGGCTCTGTCATAAAATTCTTTAGAACTCAATATTTCTCTAGTTTAGAAAGCTTTACAGATTTTTGTGGGTGGGAAGGTGCGATCGCCTACAAATTCTATATTTCCTTGGCTAAGACAGCTTGGGGAGCGAGGAAAACTAGATTTGCGGCTAATTTCTTCCCTGGGGAAGATACAGGTTTGTGATGGAATAGGTTATAGTTTTAAACTGTTTACTAATTGCCATCAGGAGCCTCTCTACTTACTAACACTCTAGAAGCCGATGCTTTAGCATTAGTGTACAAAAATGTCAACAAATTTAGACTCTAAGAAGCAATGTTTCCAGCTATTGCAAGCGCTGCAAGAACAACTAAAGGAACTGTCCCCACCACAACAGGCACTTCTTAATATAAACTTGGAAGGGTTGTCAGCAAATTTGCAGGAATTGGTTAGTAGTTTTCAGTCTCCATCTGAGAGAAGTTTGGTTGAGGCAAGTTTACAAGAAACCAATGTTAAATTAGAGCGAAAAATTGAGCAACAAGCTGTTAAAATTAAACAGCTAGAGGAGGAGTTGCATAAGGAGCAGAATCACCACAGAAGGACAACTCAGGCATTGAGTAAAAATGGAGCTAAACTTCAAGGTATTCTGCGATATTCTTCGGATTTGATTACTATTTTAGAGGCGGATGGGCGCGTGCGGTATCATAGTCCGGCTTTAGAGATGATTTTGGGTTACAAACCGGAAGATAGAGTTGGCAAAGTTCACGGGGAATTAATCCATGCGGATGATATCTCGGCTTGGCAGTCTTATTTTGCTCTTTTAATGGAAAAACAAGGAGTTGCGCCGCCTATTGAGTATCGAGAAAGACATAATGATGGTTCGTGGGTTTATATGGAGGCGATCGCTAATAATCTCCTACTCGATTCTAGTATCAAAGGGATAGTTATAAATTCCCGCAATATTACTGAGCGCAAGCAAGCAGATTTAGAACTGCAACAAGCTAACCAATTGCTACAAGCATTGATTCAAGCTTCACCCCTTGCCATTGTGGGAATTGATACACAGAGGAAGGGGTTGTTATGGAATCCTGCGGCTGAACAACTTTTTGGGTGGAGTTCAGAGGAGGTTTTGGGGCAAATTTTGCCAATAATTCCTGAAAAGGAAATGGAAAGTTTTTCAGCGGCGCTTCAATCTGAGTTTAAAGGTAAGGTAGAGACTAAGTTATTGAAAGCGCGGTGTTTGAAGAAAGACGGTTCAGCGGCTAATCTTTTCTTTTGGAGTGCACCGCTACGGGATGGAGATGGTCAAATTAGTGGGGTTATGCGTATTTACTCTGATATTTCAGATACTAAATTGATAGAGGGAGAGATGGGGAATTTGAAAGCGGTTAAGAATAGTGACGAACCTTTTTGGGTGCGTTATGTGCGACCACCAAAGCGCTTTACAAAGGAGAGCGAACGGTAATTAGTAATAGCTTTCTAACGGATTGACTATATTTAATTTTATAAGCAGTTAACTATTAATAGTTAACTGCTTGTTAGCTAAAAATAGCTAAGCCGTTACGCATTTAAACGACTAATGAGTAAAGCGCAGGTATGTTAGCTACAACACTTACCCTTACTGGGAAAACGCTTCAGAACTAACCCACCCTAAAACCCTAAAATAGTCTTTTAAATGTTGAACAGCTTATCGCTGCCGATCGGCAGGATCTCCGTAGGGATCTTCGCTAGCGGGGCGGACGTTGCCAAAACTTCCCAAATCACCAGGATCTCCGTAGGGATCTTCACTGGCAGGGCGGACGTTGCCAAAGCTACCTAAATCACCAGGATCTCCATAGGGGTCTTCGCTAGCGGGGCGAACGTTGCGATCGCCTTGCTCGTTATTAGGCCCCAGGATAGCATCTTTCAACTGTCGCAAAAGTCCGTCGAACATAATCGATCTCCTATTTTTATCACTGAGGGAACGGCTGTCTAAAACACATTACTTGTGCTTCTAGGTCGCCCCAATTTGTTGTTACTGGTGGTGCGATCGCATCTGTGATGAAATGCTTCTATAGCAGTTTTCAATTAGTAGGTAGATACTAATTTTAATTAGCAAATACTGTAGCAGATAATGCCACCGAAAACTGCTATAAAATTAGCCTTTACTGCGCCGGGACTGCTGTTCTAGCTTCCGGCAAGCTAGTAAGATCGCGACCAGTTGGGCTGTTGTTATAGCCCTGGAATTCACGATATCTCTGTGCTTCGGACTCTGGTACTTTAATGCCTTCGGAGGGCGGCGTTACCCAGTGAGCTCGGTGTTCGGCATCGCGGTAGTAAACGCGACCGTTCTTGGAAAGATAGTATTGCCCTTGAGCGCCTTGTTCTTGTTTGTTTTTATGCTGGTTGTAGAGGTAGTAAAGCGCGGCAGCTCCGGCTAGAATTGCTACTTTCTGAGTATTTGACAATCCTCTCTTTACTTCGGGCGAACGGTTGGGATCTGAGA
>DATGYA010000081.1:0-4801 GCA_035298405.1 Kamptonema sp.
ATCTGTAGAACTGCCTTCAACTAAAATAATGAACGATGACAATTCGTGTTCCTCTATAGCCTTGCGATTGTGGGGGCGAATTTCAATATCAATTCCTACAACCCTACCCTTGCCCATTGCTTTAAATAGGCTAGCGTAATAAATCAGCGAGCCACCGTGAGCAACCCCGGTTTCAATAATTACATCTGGTTTAACCTGATAGATAACTTCTTGAATCCGAATCATATCTTCGGGAAGCTGAATAATTGGTCTTCCCATCCAGCTAAATGTATAGGTGTATTTTTGATTCCAGCCTAATTTCAGCCAGTAGTGGGAAATGATCTCAAAAGCTTCCTTTGAATAGAGCGGGATAGTTTGACAGTCACCGCCTATTTCTTGAATCAATTTTTGGGCATCTGTATCTAGCGTTAATTTCATGATTTTTCCGGGTTATAATTGTATTTAGGTAATGAATTTTAGACAGCAGTTTTTAGGACAAAAGCTGCTTTTCCCACCAGATTATAGCCTGCTTTAATCCCATTTGCAAATTAAACTTTGGCAGCCAAGCGACATCATTAGATAAACGAGTCACATCAGACACTAAGAAAGGAACTTCTTTCGCAGCAGACGAAATAGCACCTAACTGAATTAAATCCGATCGCCCGATTATATCCGCTATTTTATAAACAACATCTTTAATCGCGATCGCCTGTCCCGAACCAATATTAACGGCTCCCGTCACCTCACTCTCCAAAAGAGCCACAAAAGCATCAGCCATATCCTGTACATAAAGAAAATCCCGGATTTGATTGCCGTGAGAGCAGCGAGCAGGTTCTCCCTTTAAAAGAGAAAGAATTACTGAAGGAACCAACCGATTTGGATACTCGTAAGCACCGTAGGGAAAGAAAATACGTCCCCAAGCACTACTGAGACTTGTTGTTTCGGAATAGGAACTAACTATCTCTTGCAAAGCTTTTTTACAAATACCGTAGGGAGTATCTGGATTTCTCGGCGTGACAAATTCCGAGCAATAACCATACTTCCAATCATACTCGGCGCAGGTTCCACCCATGACTACTCGCTCGCCCCCTTGTTCTCGAAATTCCCTCAATAATTCCAAACTTGCCTGCACCCACAAAAAGTTGTCTTCAGATTTCCAGTATTGTCCAGGTACAGTATAGCACCAGGCAAAATGCAGCAAATGTGTAGGTTTTACTTGACAAACTAACTCCTTAATGGATGTAGTGTCTAACAAATTTGCCAGATGCCAAGTACAATCAAAATTGACAGTCGGCAAAGTCTTAGAAGCGATCGCATGAACCTCAAACCCGCGTTCTACCAGTGTCTTGAGCGAGTGTCTACCAACAAAACCTTTTGCACCAGTAACTAGCACTTTTTTCATAGTCCAAAATCTGGTAAATTTCGATCTTTTTCCGAAATTACGCACTGAGAACTATCGGGCCAGACAATCCCAAATATCGGATCGTCCCATCTTAACCCAGTTGCGGAATTAGAATGATAAAACTCTGACATTTGGTAAAAAACTTCTGAATTATCTACTAAAGTTTGAAACCCATGAGCCATACCTTCAGGAATATAAAGCATTTTCCGATTTTCAGCAGTTAGCTCGACAGCAAACCACTGTTTAAATGTTGGTGACTCTGGACGAATATCAATAATTACATCGTAGATCGCACCCATTGTACATCGAACTAGCTTTGCTTCTTCATAGGGCTTAGCTTGGTAGTGCATCCCCCTTAAAGTTCCTTTTTTATAGTTAAAAGAAATATTACATTGAACTAGGTGAGGATTTAAACCTCGCTCGGTAAACTCTGTTTGACACCACGATCGCGCAAAGAAACCTCTCTCATCCTTAATGAGTTCTGTCTCTATAATATAAGCCCCTTTAAGTTTTGTTTCGGTAAATTTCACGCGATCGCCTCCACTTGAGGAATTGGGATAACAAACTTACCACCCCACTCGCGGATATGACTCATTTGGTCGATAATCTCATCTTTAAGATTCCAAGGTAAGATTAACAAATAATCAGGTTTAGTTTCTAAAACTCGATCGGGATGATAGATAGGGATGTGAGTTCCAGGTAAAAATAAACCTTGCTTATAGGGGCTGCGATCTACTGTATAATCCATTAAATCTGTGCGAATACCACAGTAGTTAAGGAGTGTATTTCCTTTGGCTGGTGCACCATAACCCACTACTGATTTACCCTGATTTTTGATCTCTATTAAGAAATCAAGTAATTGCCGTTTTGTTGCCTTGACTTGTTCCCCAAAACCTAGATAGGTTTCAATTTTATCTAATCCAATTTCCAGTTCTTTAGATTTTAGTAGAGAAACGCGATCGCTAATTTTGCCATCTCCCTCCCTATGTCTTCCATAAATTCGCAAAGATCCCCCGTGCGTTGACAATTCCTCCACATCAAATAAAGTTAAACCATGAGTTGCAAATATTTTTTCAACTGTCAAAAACGAGAAATAAGAGAAATGCTCATGGTAAATAGTATCAAATTGATTTTGGAGAATCAGTTGCAATAAATGAGGAAACTCCATTGTTAAAACACCATTGGGTTTAAGTATAAGTTTCATCCCTGCCACAAAATCATTCAAGTCAGGAACATGAGCCAAAACATTATTACCCAATAATAAGTCAGCTTGTTTGCCTTGCTCAACTAATTCTTTAGCCGTTAATACCCCAAAAAACTTCACTAGAGAAGGAATTCCTTTTTCCTCAGCCACTTTTGCCACATTCGCAGCAGGTTCAATCCCTAAAACTGGAATTCCCCTCTGATGAAAATACTGGAGTAAATAGCCATCATTACTAGCAATTTCAATCACTTGGCTATTTTTGTCAAATCCAAACCGCTCTACCATCAATTCAGTGTAACTATTAGCATGATTTAGCCAAGTATCTGAATAGGAAGAAAAATAAGCATAGTCGCTGAAGATACGATCCGGTGATTCAAATTGTTCTAGCTGAACTAAAAAACAATTAGTACAGACATAGGCATGAAGCGGATAGAATTTTTCTGCACAATTAAGATGTTCTGGATTCAGGAAGGCATTTGACAGTGGCGACATCCCCAAATCGACAAAAGTACGATCTAATGGATGACTACAAAAACGACACTTGGATAGCACAAAGTTAGCTCCATTTAATTTAATTTCAATAAGTCAGTAGAGGTGTCAGTTCAGGCATCAAGAAATCACTATACCATTGAATTGTCTCCTTCAAACTTTCCTCTAGAGAATATTCAGGTTTCCAATTTAGTAGTCTCCGAGCCTTTTCCGCCGAAAGATACTGATGTATAATTTCATTCTTAGCCTGATTCAAAATAATCGGCTCTAAATGACTCTTATCCATCAATTTCAAAATTTTTTGCACCATTTCTACAACTGTAATTTGCACCTCATTACTGAAATTAAAAGCCTCTCCCCAGATTTCACGCCTGTCCATCTGCTCAGCTAGATGCAAATAAGCTAAAACCCCATCCTTGGCATAGAAATAGTCCCTAATAAAACTGCCGTCACTGCGGATTACAACTGGTTTATCGCGTAAAGCTGAACGAATTGTATCGGGGACAATCCGATTAAAATTCAAGTCCCCACCACCGTAAAAATTACCGCATCGAGTAATGCAAACTGGCAACCCATAGCTGACATAATAAGTCCGACAAATCAGATCGGCACAACTTTTAGAAACATCGTAAGGATGTTCCCCTTGCAGCGGAGTCATCTCGTCGTAGGGTAACACCTCTTGGTCGCCATAAGCTTTATCGCTAGAGGCAACAATAATGCGACTGACACCCCCTACTTTGCGACAAGCTTCTAAGATATTCCAAGTACCTTTAATATTCGTCTCAAAAGTAGCCAGTGGTTCGCGGTTAGCAACTCCCACAATGGTTTGAGCTGCTAAGTGAAATACTGTATCTATTTCATATTCATTGATAGCCCGCTCCAAAATTGGCAAATCTTCCACACAACCGCGCACTACATTAATACGCTGATGCCAGTCTTCCATGTAGAGCCGAGATTGCGGTACTAAGTCTCTAACTAATCCCGTTACCCGCGCTCCTCGCTGCACTAAATCAGCTACTAACCAACTACCCAATAAACCAGTACAGCCAGTGACAAACACCGAGCGATCGCGCCAAAAATTCCTCATTCCCACACCCTCCAAGGAGCCTCTCCATTATCCCATAATTCATTCAAATACTTATACTCGCGGTAAGTATCCATCGCAAAGAAAAAGCCCTCGTGACGGTAAGCCATCAATTGCCCTTCAGAGGCTAATTTTTCCAGGGGTTCTCGCTCTAAAAAGCAATCATCTCCACCGAGATAGTCAAAAACACGGCGGTTTAAGATTAAGTATCCCGCACTTGCCCAGCCCTCTAATTGAGGTTTCTCAGTAAACTGCTGCACAGTACCCTGATTGTCCACATCCAAAATCCCAAACCTAGAAATAGGGCGAACAGTAGTAACAGTTGCCAGCTTACCATGGGACTTATGAAAATCTAATAGCGCCCCAATATCTACATCAGCTACTCCATCGCCATAAGTCACCATGAAAGTATCGTCAGTAATATATTTCTCAATCCGCTTCACCCGACCACCAGTCATAGTTTCTTGACCAGTTTCAGCTAGGGTGACATTAAAATCTTGCTCTTTATGTTCCCCGTGATAAGTAATGGAATTTTGGCGACCAAGACAGATCGTAAAGTCATTGTTCATGGCTTCATAATTGAGGAAATATTCTTTAATCATGTTGCCGCGATAGCCCAAGCATACAATAAAATCGCGGAAGC
>DATGYA010000082.1:0-5910 GCA_035298405.1 Kamptonema sp.
AATGTAGAATATCAAGACTTTCAAACTTTAGAGACTGAAATCAAAGACTATGCCAAGCAAATTGAAACTCTGGGCACGGAACAAAAAGACCACCAAGAAGATTTAATCAAGGTGCAAAAAACTCTGCTTTCATTTAAAAGCAGCAAAGGATTCGATCGCGTGGCAGATAGTAAAGTTATCAAGCATTTAGAAACTGCGATCGCTACCCGCGAAACCGATATTGACACTTGCAAAAAAAATATTTATGCCGTTAAGCAGAAGATGGAGGTGACACAGGAAAATTTAGAGAAATGTATCGAACAGCGAGAGCAAAAAGATCGAGAGATGGAACAGACAAAAAACTCCTTAAAGAATCCGGTTAAAGGCTTAGATGCTGCCATTGAGCAAAATAAAAATGATATAGAAAAACGGAAAAAAACCCAGGAAAATATACAAAAAATCAAAGATTATGCTACTGTACTTACGACCGGTGCGATCGGAGTAGAAAAAATAATCGGGATACTTGAAAAGGTCAGACAAGTTTTCGGTTTTTAGCTGATCTGGA
The DNA here is from genome assembly GCA_035298405.1 of Kamptonema sp. Classification (GTDB taxonomy): domain Bacteria; phylum Cyanobacteriota; class Cyanobacteriia; order Cyanobacteriales; family Microcoleaceae; genus Kamptonema. Next base: position 545 of record DATGYA010000082.1, read on the forward strand.
TTAGTTAGGACTTACGATGGGGGCCCAGAAACCGGGTTTTTTTACGAAAATACTTCGTTGTAGCCCGCAAATTCGGTAAAAAACCCGGTTTCTTTGGTATTTATGCTTAAGCCCTATACAACTAGAATAGCCTATACTGATATAAGAATTACGCAAAACTACCATTCGTTGGAGAAACGATTACAGATTGGGTAAAGTTACTATACAATATCTGCTACTATTCAATTATGCCTAAGAAAATTAGAGAATTGAAAAGCCTATTGTTAAAAGCAGGATTCATTTGTCAGCCCGCAAAAGGTAGTCATAGTAAGTGGAAGCATCCCAAATTAACCAAGGCTATTATTATAGCTGGTAAAGACGGAAATGATGCTAAACTATATTTAGAGAAATTAATCAACGAAACAATTGAAGTGCTTAGGCAAATCGAAGCAGAGGAGACAGAACCATGAAATATACAGTTGTTATCCAATGGTCAGAAGAAGATCGATGCTTTGTTGTGTTTTTGCCTGAATTTGAGGATGTAATGCAGCCAGTAACTCACGGAGATTCTTATGAAGAAGCTATCTACAATGCACGAGAGGTACTGGAGTTACTAATTGATAGCTGTCAAGCTGAAGGTAAACCATTGCCAGCAACTAAAAAGCTAGAACGATTATTTCAGCCTGCATAAAATTATTGCAAAATATTTAGGACTTATACCAAATCCTCTACCATAGCCCCAATATTACTCTTCCTCCTCCCTCTGCGTCCTCTGTAGTTCATTAAAAAGGGGGTAGCTAACCGGGATATTGCGCGATCGCGTCGGAACGCCAGAGCTAGTTCCAAGAAAAGTAATCTGCAAAACTTAAATTACCTCAATCAAATTACACAAAATATGTTAAATATATCCAGAGTGCACCTAGTGCGCTTAATTCAATTCTACTAACTTCCTCCCTGATTGTTCCTTCGCGCTTCCTTCTTACAACATGAAATCTGGACAACTCTGGACTCCCCTAGTTTTAGCAGTAGGAAAACGCCACTGGTGGGTAGCGCTGCTGTTGTGGTTCGCAATGGTAGCCCCAGCACAAGCATCGCTGATCTTGCGCGTCGCCGTCTCCGAAGCTGCCAGTCAGGTAAAAATTGGCAGTTCCACCAAAGCTGTAGTCCGTGACGCTAGCGGTCAAACCTTGGGAGAATTGCCCGCGATGAATGGATTTGCGGCACTACCTAAGTCTGGAAAAGTGGCGCTGTCTAGATGGGCAGCGGGTCAAATGTGGATCGAACCGACGGGGAATGGTTATGTTTGGATTGGCGATCGCTGGTATCGGGGGCGTACCCTGCTGATCCCCCAAAAAGGAGGCTTGACAGCAGTTAACTACGTCGATCTCGAACAATATCTCTACAGCGTCTTGGGTGCAGAAATGAGCGGCAGTTGGCCCCTAGAAGCCTTGAAAGCTCAAGCTGTTGCCGCACGTTCCTACGCCCTCAACAAACGCTCAGAAAGCCAAACTGAGCTTTACGACTTGGAAGACACCCAAGCATCACAGGTTTACAAAGGTTTAGAAACTGAATCTTCCGGCACTTATGCCGCAGTAGACGCTACTGCTGGTCAAGTTTTGACCTACGGCGGCCAAATTATTTTAGCTGTATTCCACTCTTCCTCTGGCGGCCACACCGAGAACGTCGAAGATGTTTGGACGCAACCTTTGCCTTACCTGCGGGGAGTTCCAGATTTCGATCAAGGATCGCCCGTCTACGAGTGGACGCAAACTTTTTCTCGTTCTGAATTGAGTGCCAAGATTTCTGGAGTTGGCAACATCGTATCGATCATGCCTCAGCGAACTACTGCTTTCGGCAGTATTATTACTATGAAAGTCGTAGGCGATCGCGGGTCAAAAGTAGTCAGCGGCGCGACATTACGGGAAGCATTAGGCTTGAGAAGTACCCGCTTTACAGTCACTCCTCAGTATGGCAGTGTCGCGGCGGCGGCCAACTCAGGACAAACCCCAACTGCTTTTAAAGTCAAGGGTAATGGTTTCGGCCACGCAGTAGGAATGAGTCAGTGGGGGGCGCACAATATGGCCCAAAAGGGATATAATTACCAGCAAATTTTACTGCACTATTACCAAGGTGCTACTCTAGCTAGAATTCAAGTGCAGTGATAGTTAACTGTTAACCGTTAACTGTTAACCGTTAACTGTTAACCGTTAATAATTAAGGATTGCTATGCAAAAGTGGGAGTATCTATTTCTCGAAGCCAGTCCCTATCCCTTTGGTGATAGATTGATCAACTTATATGTCAACGGTCAAGAATTACGAGATTGGAAAGAAGGTTCCTTGCATCAATTCGTAAATCAATTGGGAGATGAGGGTTGGGAACTCGTCGATCTGCACCACGATCCAAAATACGATCATAATTATTTGATTTTCAAAAGGCCTAAAGTTGTGAAGAAAGCTAGCAGGGCAAAAACCTCTAGCAAAGCGAAAGATTCCTAAAATGGGTAATTGTTAATTGGTAAAACGGCGATCGAGTCTAAGTAGGTATTGAATCAGCAGTGCAAGCAATCATTTTTATGGGTATTCAAGCAAGTGGCAAATCAACTTTTTACAGTCAATGCTTTTTCCAGACACACATCCGCATCAACCTGGATATGCTCAAAACTAGGCACCGAGAAAAACGGCTTCTCGAAACCTGTCTTGAGATTGCTCAGTCGTTTGTCGTAGATAATACAAACCCAACACCTGAAGACCGAAAACGCTACATTGAGCCAGCAAAGAAACAAGATTTTCACATTATTGGCTATTACTTTGAGTCAAAAATTGCTGATTCCATCCAACGCAACCAAAGCCGTCAACCTGAGCAGCAGGTTCCAGAAAAAGGGATTAGAGGTACACACGCACGATTAGTAATACCCAAGTATACAGAAGGTTTTGACAAACTTTACTATGTTCGGTTATCTCCAGAAGGAGAGTTTACAGTCGAGGAATGGGTTAATGAAGTTTGAAGAGTTAGACACAAAATTGAGAACTTTTGAGACAGCCCATGATTTGTGCGTCCTGCCAGAGATTTTTATGGTAGCTCGGATCGATGGGCGTAACTTTACACGCCTAACGAAGGAAATCCATAAGTTTGAAGCTCCCTTTGATCCTCAATTTCGAGATTATATGGTGGCTACGGTAGAACATCTAATGAATTGTGGATTTCGTATAGTCTACGGCTACACACAAAGCGATGAAATTTCACTCTTGCTACACAGAAATGAAGAAAGCTTTAGTCGCAAGTTGCGAAAGCTAAATTCTATTTTTGCAGGAGAAGCAAGTGCGAAGCTCTCACTATTACTAGGTAGTATCGCTGCGTTCGACTGTCGGATTTCCCAACTCCCTACCCTCAGTCTGGTAGTTGATTATTTCCGTTGGCGAAATGAAGATGCTCATCGGAATGCTTTAAACGCTCACTGTTACTGGATGCTACGAAGAAGTGGTAAAAATGCTAGAACTGCAACTGAAAAACTAGACAGACTTTCTGTTAGCGAGAAAAATGAACTACTTTATCAACAAGCTGAAATTAATTTTAACGACCTACCCAACTGGCAAAAGCGTGGCATAGGTTTGTATTGGGAATCGTACCAGAAAGCAGCAATTAGTCGGATCGCAGGAGAGAAAGTATTTGCAGCAAGAAGGCGAATTAAGGTTGATATGGAACTTCCCATGAAAGATGATTATAGCGAATTTATTGAAGACTTGGTACTCCGAGAACATCCAGATATAAAAACTGGGCTTCGTAATTATTAACAGAAAATCCCACTTTATAATTCCCAACAGAGAAAAGCTGATTGTAAGAACGTAATTTGGTTTAAGTCTCGATAACCCAAATATTTGTTAAAACTTAATAGTTAACCGTTAAGTAATTATCGACCTCAATTTCATATTTTAATTATGCAGTGGCGTTTAAACTATCCACGGAACTGATACTAAATCAGAAAAATTAACTCGGCGCAACCTATCTAATGCCTCAATCCATTCTTGTTCAGCAGAGAATTGTTGATAGTATTGAGCTGCCTTTTCCCGTTGGGTAATTACATCGGTTTTTTTCCACATATTCAAAGCAGCAACACGGCGTTTTTGAGTAGTAATTTGCTCAATATAAGCAATAGTAGCTCGAATTGCTAAGGGAGGCCGGAGAATATGTTTCTCTGAAGTTTCATCTAAATGAAATAGGTGAGAAATTTGCTGTAGTTGCGTTGGAAATTCTAAATAATTATTTTGTAACTTTGATATTAGGACAGATACATCTGCCTGTAAAGAAGTTTTATCTAACATTTTTAAATTCAAAAGCTGGAGCCACAAAAACCTATGGTGAGACAAACTAAATTGTAAACCTCGCGCTTCGATAGCTTCTATTACAGCTTGGCGATGTTCCGGAGAGTGGATGTAAATACGCAGTAAAAATGCCTCTGGTTGTTCTAAAATACTGCGTTCTCGCCTTGGGGAAAAAGCTTCATCTGAAGATTTATTTTCACTTTCAGGGCGGCGCGATTTTTTAAATCGTTTATTTCCCTTCAGCTTATTTCTAACTAACGGTGGCAAGGCTAAAGATTCATCCTGATTGAGAAGATTTGCCCAATTACCTACTACTTGATTTAGCAGCGTTTCCGATAAAAATTTAACTTTAATTGCATCTCCTTTGCTAAGAATCTGAGCGCATTGGTAGTTATAGTGCGCTAGCTGATTATCATCGGTAATTTTACTTAATAATTTTACCATTTCTTGAGTAACTTTGCCATACTGGTCGGCTTGTTTTAAATCGCAGTTAACGAGTAGATTTTGAATTTGCCAATCAAGCCATAATGGTGCATTTGCTAGCAGTTCTATATACTTGTCAGCGCTATAATTTTTGAGGAAATCGTCTGCATCTTTGCCGTCGGGAATGTTGAGAATTCGCAGTTGTACTTCTCCGCGACAAGCAAGTTTTTCTATTTCTCCAATTGCCCGCTCTGCCGCCTGCGTACCCGCTTTATCCGCGTCGAAGTTGATGACAATTTGCTTGGATTCAGTGTAGCGCAAAAGTTGCCGCACTTGGTGTAAACTTAATGCTGTGCCGAGGGAGGCGACTGCGTTGGAAATTCCGGCAGCGTGGAGCGCGATCGCGTCAAAATATCCCTCTACAACTACAGCTCGATCTTGTTTACTAATAGCAGTCTTAGCTTTATCTAAAGCATATAAAGTTTTACCTTTATCGAATAACTCAGTTTCGGGAGAATTAAGATATTTCGGCTGTTCGTCAGTCAGAGTTCGACCGCCAAAACCAATTACTCGCCCTTGAATATCGCAGATAGGAATCATTAGGCGATCGCGAAATCTATCATAATAACCATTCCCGCCAGATT
>DATGYA010000083.1:0-5068 GCA_035298405.1 Kamptonema sp.
TGTAGCCTCTAACCGGGAGCAATGGTCAGATTTTACACCTTTGACTAAGCTACAATGTGGTTTGACTAAGGCGAGATTAGATTATGTTGCTAAAGTATTTTCTATATCACCGCCACCACCGCCACCACCAGCGCCGGAAAAAGTCAGCGTGAAACGTGCATCAAGAGATGAAATTTTTGATCGTCTCAACTACTTATCAACCAATAAAATAGGAGGATTTGAAAATATTGATGCCGAAACAACAGCAGATGCTATCTTTAACGCAAGTAAAGGCAAGTGGAAAAGCCTAACCCCAATTTCTAAACTTGAACCTGGTCTTGATACTGCCAAAATGAAAACTATTAAAACCTTATTTACTCTGTAAATTAGGAATTGCAGATGGTAAACCCACCCGCATCCAGCACCGATTAACCTTGAGATTAGAGTTCTGATGGGCTATCTGGGGCTACTTCAATTCCCTGACCTTCTTTAATCGCTTGCTGATCGGTGATTAAGTCGCTTAATTCGTGAATTTCTACGCCGATGTTTTGGCAAGCAAGCTTAAGTTCGCCACCAAAGGTGTTGAGATCGGAACCGTAGCCACAGAGATGCGCTGCTGTTCTAATTCCCTGTTTGGCGTTAGCTTTAGCGCAATCGATTAATTCAATGCCTTTGAGCGGTTGGGAGGAGGCCATAACACAACACTGTAATTGATATTTACCAATATACTGAGGATGTTGGCAACAACTCATCTATCTCAGGACATAATGAATAATGATATTAGTTATTATTGGGCAAAATTGAGGGTAATTTGTTGGTAGGCTTGGATAGTTTGCTGCGCGATCGCATCCCAACTGTAATATTTTTTTGCATATTCTTTAGCATTTAATCCCCGCCTTTTGCGTTCATCAGCATCTAAAAGTGCTATTTTAATTAGGGATGCGATCGCTTCCACTTCCAGAGGCCCCACCCAACCCGCTTCTGCTTGTTTTATGTCTTCCCAAATATGCACTTGGTCGGAAATTACCACAGGCTTACCATAGGCCATCGCTTCGGCTACAGCAATGCCAAAGTTTTCATAGTAAGAAGGTAGCACAAAGAGATCGGCATTTTGCAATAAAGCTGCCTTGCGATCGCCAGTAACAAATCCTGCGATCGTTGTGCATTTTGCCAAAGGTGAAGCCTCAATTTGTAACCGGATATTTCTCTCATACTCAACGTCTTGGGGATTTGAACCAGCCAGCACAAAGTTAAATTTTATTCCTGCTGCTATGATGTTTTCTAAGGCTGGCAAAAGTAGATTTAAACCCTTTTTAGGTTCAATTCTAGACATAAATAATATCTGAGGAACTGTAGAGTTTAAAAATATAGTATCAGGGGTAACTTGAACTCCCAAAGGAATTATTAAATCCTGTGGCTTAGACATCTTCCCTGTAGATATGCCAAATCTTTCTGAGATTTTTGCCTCTTGTTTGCTAGTGAAATGAATAGCTGCTGCCCCTGCTAAATTCGGTCGTTCTAAAAGTGCTGCATAAATCAGTTTTAGTCGCTTTTTCTTGCATAAATCTGCTGGGTCAAGCATACCGCAGGGACGCATAATATAGGGTAGGTTGCGGTATCTAGCGATGGTAGCAGCGGCGGTACTTACTGGTGAGAATATGGCATGAATATGGGCGAGATCGAATTCTTCAATATGGTTGTTTAACCATTGCAATAAACTGAGGGAAAACTTATATCTGCGGAAGGGGGAACACCGAAAGTAAATAATACGATATCCGTCTTGCTGTATAGGTTGATTTAGAGGTACATCTAAGGCTGGTTGCCCGATATCTCCATTAGAATCTGTGGTTATGATTGTGACATCAATACCTTGGGTGGCAAGGGCGGCTGAGAGTCCAAGTACCATTTGACTGGGGCCGCCGTAGACGAGGGAAATTGAGGGGATAATTTGGAGAATTCGCATTAGCGATCGCTTTTCTGGTTGCACTTTTATTATATGCTAATCATATTTCTAGGGAGTGATTGCTGATAATTACGTTATCTGCACCGCCTTGAAAATATCATAAGTTCTCTACACATATTAAAGCTAAAATTTAACATTCTAGCAACTCTTTGTAAAAATCCAACAACTGCCTAGCTAAAGCCTGATTAGTATAATTATACATAACCCGCTCGTAACCCCGTTGAGCCAAATCTACCGCCAACTCCGGCACTTCTATTACTTGGCTTAAACAAGTTCTCAACGCTTCTACATTCCCCTCTGGAAACACTAACCCCGTATCTTCAATTACATGAGGAATTTCCCCACAATTGGAACCGATTACGGGAACTTGACAAGCCATTGCCTCAATTAAAACATGACCGAATTGTTCTTTCCAGCCTACAGCAGTTAAGGTTTTAAACTTATTAGTGGTCTCCGAGGGTAATACTAACACATTCATTAAGTTAATGTATCTGTAAATTTCCTCATGGGGAACGCTTTCTACCCAGATTAACCTGTCATTTATTCCCCAAGTGTTTGCTTGTTCTGTGAGGCGCGATCGCAACTCTCCTCTGCCCACTAATAGCCATTTCCAAGGAAGTTGTGTTAATTCACTTAACGCCTTAGCCAGCGTCAACAACCCTTTCTCTTCGACAAACCGACCCACAAATCCTACCACAAAATCTGTAGACTTAATATTCAATTTATCGCGTAATTTTTGTAAACTTAAATTGCCATTTTCACTCCCTTGACAAGGACAAAATAATTTCTCATTAACTCCTAATTGCGGCATTACTTTAATTCTACCTTTGTAGCCCCGCTCTCGCAATATCTCCGCGCTATCCAAGTTGCCCGCAACAATTCCATTAGTATGTTTAAGGTTATAGCTTTCTAATAAAGAAACAGGAAATTTTAATTGATAAGGCAGATTCCACCAAGTGAAAAATAAATTTTTTGCCTGCAAACCAAGCAGCTTATTCAGTGTAATTAACTCAGTATATGCCAGGGACTTCGAGCCCTGTTCGACTTGGATAATATGCGGTCTAAACTCGCGTAATAATTTAATCAAATCAGTGCCAAATGTGAGTAAGCCTTGATTGTTTTGACTAAAATTAGATACAGGTACTACTTTAAATGAACCTTCTTGATAGAATTGTGTTTCAATTATTTTATTTTGTACTCCCCCTGGTTTCCAGCGTCGCGGCACTACAACTGTCACCTCAATATCAGGTTCTAGGTTGGATAAAATTTTTAGTTTTTCACGGTTTATATCTACGATATAAGTGTGACTAACAACCAGGATTCTCATTGTTAAGTAAGTAGTGATGGGAATGAGTTTTGCCTACAATTTGTCTAATCGACTGTATATCTGACCATCATTCCAAGGAGATTGAATTAATGTAATGATAGCGCTAATAAAACCAATTATATAAAAGAATAATCTCGTTATAATTTTGATGGGGGAACCGCCTTTATAGCAAGGTGGGTTTCCTAATACGTGGCAGTCAAAGAGTTTCGCAAAAAATCGCAGGTTTTGAAAAGGTGTTAAATTTTTTAATCCCATTAGGAAGTGATTGTGATAAAATGTAACTTGATATTGGAGCGATCGCGTACTAATATCGTGACAGCCACCTGTCTGTTCTCCTAAGTGTATTAAAGAAGCTTCCGGGTCATACCAAATTTTAAAACCTGTTGACCGCAAGCTCAAACAAAAATCAGATTCTTCTCGCACGGCACTACCCATAAACCGCTCGTCAAACCTTAATCCGTGTTCAGTAAAAATCTCTCGGCGGAATGACATATTGCAGCCTCTTGCTGATAATACTTGCTGAGGTTTCACAGTATGTACTAAATCAATATGATACCAGGCAATGCCTGCATCCATTGCTTCTGATGGCAAGTCGTCTATTGCTAACTCACCTCCAGAATCTTCTAGTTTCATTCTATCGAAAACTCGCCCTGCTACTGCTCCTATTGTTGATTTTTTTACGTAGTTACGAGCATGATTTGTTATAAATTCCTCTGGTAGCTGTACGTCATCATCGATGAATATAATTATCTTACCAAATGCACGCCGTACTGCGTAGTTGCGAGCTCCAGGTAAACTGGCCCAGTTAACTCGAAACCAGCGAATTTTATCGGTATTTGCTAGTTGCTCTAAATAGGATTGAGTTTCAGGTTCATGGGTGCGAGTTTGATCTATTATTAAGATTTCAAAGTTGGGATAGTTTTGTTTAAGTACATCTGCTATGGTTTCCCGCAAATGCAGTTCGCGATTGTATGTGGGTATGACTACGGAGATCATCATTATCGGGATGTTTGTGAATTGATTTTTTTTGACGAACCGCAGAGGGCACAGAGGCGCAGAGGAAGAGAAAAGAATAGAGAGCGTAAGAGAGAATAGGATGGTATATTATAATTTGCGATCGCGCTATTTTTTAACGCTCCAGAGCCAGGGATTACTGCTTTTGTTAAGGGGTTTGATTTGATAATTGTGCTCTTCTTCAAGGTGCGATCGCAATTCTTCTGTCGGTCTATATAAAAATATATCGCTAAAGCCGTCGGGAATTTTAATTTGATTTGGTTTAATGGCTAGCTGAAGCTGCACTGGGGGGTTGAGCAGGTAGCTGAAAGATAGTATTTTGCCTGTTAAGTTGTTGCTTCCATGACTAATGATTAGGGGTTTGGGTGATTGGTTGACGATGTTAGCTGCTGCGGGGTTGTATTTGGTGCTAGATGGGTACTTATTCCACCAAAGTTGTGCTTGGGAACTGACTGCACAAGATATAATTCCACTCGATATTAGTGCGATTAAGGCAAGTTGCCACAGTTTTTGTTGCTGGATATTGCCCGCAGATGTAATTTTAACGGCAAGCAGGTGGGCAACGGCTAGCTGGATTCCTAACACGCAGGCAACTGTGTAGCGATCGCCTATTCCTCCTACGCCTACTAATACTATCGCTGTTATCCCAGTTAATGTCAAGATAAACAACCAAATTCTGCTCCGAGTATTGCGGCACAAGAAATATATTGAATATTCTATTATTAAAAGCAAGAGTGCGATCGCCACTATTCGGATTAAATCTGTGAGAACATTGTTTGATTCAA
>DATGYA010000084.1:0-5908 GCA_035298405.1 Kamptonema sp.
TACAAACTTGATTGCTGACGTTATGGTTGCCCGTGATAGTCTAATCAAATCCCGCAAAGCCGACATACAAGCTTATTTGAAAGCTGTTGATAAAGCCGTGTATTTGCTGGCTGCTGGTGATGAAGAAGCTCTGAAGATTGCGGGTAAAAAACTGGGAGTTACGGCTAAAGAGATCGCGGAACAATTGCAGGGTGTTAAACTCTTTAATTTGGATAGTAATAAGTCAGTGGCATTCAATAAAGATGATCCTAAGAGTTTAATCGGCAATTTAGATTTAACCGTGAAGGCTGCTAAGGAATTTAAAATTATCTCGAAACCGATGGAGGTTAAAACTATATATGATGATTCGATTGTCAATTCAATGTAATCATAGATTTGAGAGGGAAATTGAATTTAATGGCTCAATTTGGTATAGAAAATCCTGAACCTGCACCCCGTCAATATCACTATTTGAAACCATCTGTTTTCTGGAGTATTCGTCAGGACTTTCCCCGATGGTTATCGGTACTGCTGGTTGGACTGGCTTTAATTATACCGTTATTATTGTGGCTAGCGATCGCTTCCCTCAAATTGGTGTCACCTATATTCTTGCCCACACCGCTGGCAGTAGTTGATGCTGGGATTAAAATGTTCGCTGAGGAAAACCTGATTGTTGATATTCTAGCCAGTAGCGCTCGTGTCTTGGCAGGTTTTATTGTTGCAGGAATTATCGGTGTCCCTATGGGACTAGCAATGGGAACATTTTACAGTTTGGATAGCCTATTTGCTCCCATTGTAGGTATGGTTCGCTATATGCCTGTCACAGCATTTGTACCCCTAATCGTGATTTGGTTAGGTTTAGAAGAACCATCTAAAATTCTGATCGTCATGCTAGGTGTAGTGTTGTATAACGCGATCATGGTTGCAGATGCCGTTAAGTTTATTCCTAATGAGATGATTAATGTTGCTTACACTCTTGGTGCAAGTCGTTGGGATGTGGTATTCAAAGTAATTATTCCTGCTACATTTCCCAGCGTTCTTGATACCCTTCGCGTCAATATTTCGGGTGCATGGAACTTTTTAGTTATTGCTGAATTGCTGGCTTCCCAGAATGGTTTAGGATACAAAATCATTCAATCTCAACGTTTTTTGCAAACAGATAAAGTCTTGTTTTGCATTGCCTTAATTGGCATAATTGGATTAGTAATTGACTATAGTTTGAAGTGGATTTCTCAACGTCTTACACCTTGGGCAGATCAGAGCCGTTATTAATTGAATCAAGCAATTTCCGCCTTTTGGAATAGGACTTAGGCTGGCTCCCAAAACCGGATTTGTTAGATAATTTGCGGCCCCGCCTGGAGGATCTTCGGACAACTCGTTTTCTTTGGTTAGTTGCTGCGTCAGTCTTTTGGAAAACATCAATATTCTCCAATTCATCCAGATGACTTACAACCCGATGCTGCAATTGGCTAAAATAAACAATTTTGTACTCTTCTCCCAATTCCTTTTGAAGTTGTTGCCATAAACTAATCCCTTCTCTTTCAAAAGCTATCTCTTCCTGTTCGCTGGCAAAACCAGCCGAAGCTGGATCGTCCCAATCAATAATTCCATCATAAATCTTTTGCCAATTGAGTAACCTTTCAATAGTCTCCTCACTCAACGGTAACTCCCAGGGTTCAATGTCACCAACATCATCCATATCCCAAAGAGGATAATAGTTATAATCAGTCATCAGCTTGATTCTTTTGTACATGACTATTTTTCCTGAATTAAACGGCGGATTAATCTTGTTTTAGTAGGGTTAGCCCCGACAATATAGCCATTACTAGCTATATCCACAGAAATGTATCGAGTATCACCATTAAATTCTACCTCATAGATAGCCCTAGTAGTTCCTTGAGTACCTAAAAATCGGCCCATAGTAACAGCAGCCATAACTGCCTCAATAATTTGATTTTCAGAGATCCCGCGATTGATAAAATCTCTAGCATGAGTTTCCCGAATGTGTACCCACCCAGAACGATAGTCTCCTATCTCTAAAAAAACAATCCTACCATCAGACAATCTAGCAATCCGCAAAATATTATCTGGGTTATGCTTAACTCCAGCGGCTCGCAGTTGGGCAATTAATTCCTCTCTCTCAATCTCACTCGTCAATGAAATTACCTCTAAATGTGCGATAATTCGATATTATCACCAACTCCCAATATGACTGAACAACAAACCGTAACCTACCGCACAGAACGCGATTCAATGGGAGACAAACAAATCCCATCTACCGTATATTATGGTATCCAAACTCTCCGCGCCGTCGAAAACTTTCCTATTAGTGGCATCAAACCATTGCCAACTTATATTGATGCCTGTATTCTGATTAAGAAAGCCACTGCGATCGCGAATGGCGAATTAGGCTGCATTCCCCAAGAGATTAGTCAAGCAATTGTGCAAGCGGCCGATGAAATCCTAGCAGGTAAATTGCGCGATCAATTCGTAGTTGATGTTTATCAAGCTGGCGCTGGAACTTCTCACCACATGAACGTTAACGAAGTCCTAGCGAATCGTGCTTTAGAAATTTTAGGCGATGAAAAAGGTAACTATAAACGAGTTAGTCCTAACGATCATGTTAACTACGGTCAATCGACTAATGATGTGATTCCGACTGCGATTCGCATTGGTGGACTTTTAGCCTTAGAAAGAACGCTTTTCCCCGCTTTGTCTAATGCAATTGCCGCCCTTGACAACAAAGCCGAAGAATTTAAAGATATTGTCAAATCTGGCCGCACTCACCTCCAAGATGCCGTCCCTATACGATTAGGTGAAACCTTCCGCGCTTGGGCACAAATTCTGACAGAACATTACAATAGAATTGAAACTGCATCCCGTGACTTGACATTATTAGGATTAGGTGGTAGTGCCGCTGGTACAGGCTTGAATACCCACCCGCAATATTGCGATCGCGCCGCCAAAATTCTCTCCGAATTAATCGCGCAACCCCTCAAACCCGCACCACATTTAATGGCCGCTATGCAGAGTATGGCCCCCTTTGTCAATGTATCCGGTGCTATCCGCAATTTAGCCCAAGATTGTGTTAAAATTTCCCACGATCTGCGCTTGATGGATTCAGGGCCAAAAACTGGTTTCAAAGAAATTCAATTGCCCCCCGTACAGCCGGGATCGTCAATTATGCCCGGTAAATACAATCCCGTGATGGCAGAAATGACATCAATGGTATGCTTTCAAGTAATGGGTTATGACAGCGCGATCGCCCTCGCCGCCCAAGCGGGACAATTAGAATTGAATGTAATGATGCCACTCATTGCTTATAACTTGATTCAAAGTATCGAAATTTTAGGCAATACCATCAACGCACTCAGTAAAAAGTGTCTGGAGGGAATAGAAGCCAAAAGCGATCGCTGTCTCGCTTATGCTGAAGGTAGTCTCGCCCTTGTCACCGCGCTTAACCCAGATATCGGCTATCTCAACGCCGCCGCCGTCGCCAAAGAATCTTTAGAAACTGGTAAATCTTTGCGGCAAATAGTCCTAGAACGTGGTTTAATGAGTGCTGAAGACTTGGCAAAAGTTCTCGATTTAGATAAAATGAGCGCTATGCCAGAATAGATAATTGTTAGTGGTTAGTTGTTAGTGGTTAGTTGTTAGTGGTTAGTTGTTAGTTGTTGGCCATCAACAATCCAAACTACTGACCACCCATAAATAACTACGTAACAAATAAACTTTCAGGCTATCTTGATATCTGCTAAAAACTTGAGTGATTCTTTCTATCTCTATCAGCAACTAATTCAACTTAAATAGATTGCCCTATTGTTAAGTTGTTAACTTTGTTCAACCAACAACTAACTACTAACAACCAACTACTAACGACCAACAACTAACAAAAATATGAGAAGTTCTTTTGCTACGCAAGCCCAAACCAACTCAACACAAGTTACTTTTTATTTTGATAACGGTCAATCAGAAGCATTTAATATTTCAGTACCAGCCGCCACTTTTAGTCAGCAATTACCCCAATTGTTAGCGCAACCTGTGTTAACATTTCATTTAATCGATCAAACAGTTATCATCTACACAGCCAAGGTGATGAAAATTGAGGTAAAACCGCCAATGCCTCAAATTCAAGGAGAGGGAACATTCCCAAACTCTCAGCGAGTCACCACTATGCAGCGCGGCGCAACCGGCAGATTTCCCACTGAATAAAATTAAAACGAAATTATGGCTAAAGTTAGTTTGATTCGCGCTAAATCTTACGAATTCCAGGCCTTAAGGGAATCCCTAGAAAATCTGCTAGAACCGTTAGGCGGGATGAGTGCCTTTGTGAAAAAAGGCGATCGCGTCCTTCTCAAACCCAATCTCTTAACTGGTTCTCGCCCGACTAAAGAATGCGTCACCCGCCCAGAATTAGTTTACTGCATTGCCAAAATGGTAATAGCAGCAGGTGGCAAACCATTTTTAGGAGATAGTCCCGCTTTTGGTAGCGCAATTGGTGTCGCCAAAGCTAATGGTTATTTGCCCTTTTTAGAAGAACTAAATTTGCCAATAGTTGAGTTTCAAGGCAAGCGTTATCAGACAGTCAGCGAGGAATTTAATCATTTGCGATTGTGCAAAGAAGCAATGGAAGCAGATGTAGTCATTAACATCCCCAAGCTGAAATCTCATGCACAATTAACCGTGACAATGGGAGTTAAAAACCTGTTCGGTTGTGTTCCGGGAAAAATGAAAGCATGGTGGCACATGGAAGCGGGCAAAGATTGCGATCGCTTTGGTACAATGCTAGTAGAAACCGCACGGGCAATCAACCCAAATTTGACAATTCTTGACGGCATATTCGGTCACGAAGGTAACGGGCCTAGCGGCGGCGAACCTCGCTATTTAGGGATTTTGGGTGCATCGCCCGATGTTTTTGCCCTCGATCGATCGCTAGTAGAAATTCTCAACGTAGAACCCGAAACTGTCCCAACAGTAGCAGCAGCTATAAAATTGGGTTTTTGTTCAAATTTAGAGGCAATAGAATTTCCGCTGCTGCAACCACAAGAATTAAAGATTTTGGATTGGAAACTGCCAGAAACTATGATACCGATTGACTTCGGTATGCCCCGCGTTATTAAGTCTACTTTCAAGCATCTTTATATCCGGTTCATCAAAGAACCCATGACCGCTTACCGAGGATGATGTTTTTTAATTTTGAACAAATTATGCAGGTCTTTTCAGAGAAACGGAGATTTCTAACCATAAGCCCTATTGTAGTTCTGTAACGCCGCTCTCTGGGCAGTCTAAAAACCACCAACGGCGGCGTTACAGAAAATGCAAAATCTAATTCAAAACTCAAAACTCAAAAATTCTTAACCGTAACGCATTTCCTCCAAAGGGGGATCTGTGTCTTGAGGATCGAACCGCCTGAATTTTAATGACTGCAAAATAAACAGCCAAATATAAAGCGGATTCAACAAAATATATCGCTTCCAAAGACGTTTCGGTTCCATTGCCAGCCGAAACACCCACTCTAAACCTAAACTAGCTAAAAACTCAGGCGCTTTAGCCAAATTTCCGGCATGAAAATCGTAAGCTGCACCTACAGCCATTAATGGCATTGATAACTCGTTACGATATTCATAGGCCCAAACTTCTTGTCTGGGACAACCCAAACCAACAAAAGTAATAGCCGCCCCACTCTTGCGAATTTGTTCTACAATTTCTTGTTTTTCTTGAGCAGAAACTTGCTTAAATCGAGAAGGTTGAGAACCCGCAATTACTAACTTGGGAAAACGCTTGCAAAGATTATGGGATAATGCTTCAAGTACGGAAGGTTTAGAACCGTATAAGTAAATAGGCAATCCTTCTTCTGCTGCACGTTCGCACACTAACAACATTGTAGTTGGCCCGCAAACGCGATCGGGAAGTCGGGCATGATAGAGCA
>DATGYA010000085.1:0-2064 GCA_035298405.1 Kamptonema sp.
CCAATCCGGTCGAATTGACGAGCGCTCCATTTGATATTTGAATATCGCCAAAATTAGTAATATTGTCGTAATTTAAAGTCAAACCAAAAGGAGTGGAAGAAAAACTAATTAAACCCGGACTCGCCACGCTACCTAAGAGAATTTGTCCGGTAGAAGCAGTTAAATTACCTCCATCTAGTTGAATGTCACCACCAACTAAAGCTAATGTTTGCCCTGGTTGCACTGCTAATCCTACTTTGTTATCAAAAGGAAGCGGAATCGGAAGAGTTGGTAAATTTACTGGTGCGGTGGCTTGGGAGCGATTAACTATGCTACCTGGATTTGTACCAAACTGCAAACCTATTGGCACGTTAATAGTTAGCAATGATGGGGTTGTTGGATTGGTGGTGCTAAACTCGCTCCCATCGGCAAATTTAATACTATTTGCTGTAGAACTCAGGAAAGAACCACCGATATTTAATTGTGCGTTTTGTCCGAAAATAAATCCATTCGGATTAATTAAAAATAAGTTGGCTGTGCTGTTAGCTCTAATTAAGCCATCAATATTGGATATTGAGTTGCCAGTGACGCGACTGAAGATATTTTGAATATCAACAGCGTTATTAAAAAATGCTTCGTTGCCAGTGGGAACAGAAAATTCTTGAAAACTGTGGAATAAATTG
This sequence comes from Kamptonema sp., assembly GCA_035298405.1. Taxonomy (GTDB): domain Bacteria; phylum Cyanobacteriota; class Cyanobacteriia; order Cyanobacteriales; family Microcoleaceae; genus Kamptonema. The sequence continues at coordinate 663 of DATGYA010000085.1, forward strand.
CCGCCAGCAGTTGTCCCACCTTCAATGCGGATGCTGTTACCGTTGGGAATTGCAATGCTGTTATTCGGTAGCGTGGTATCGGGGACTATCTGTGCAGTGGTGGCGTTGGGATAAAAAAGCCACAAACAACAGAGGGTAGTTGCTAAATAGAGCGATCGATCGGGAAACTTCATATTATTTTGGGTTAAAGTTGCCAAAAGCACCCAGCTTTAGCGCTAATTGCCTTTTTTTATTAGCACCCTCAGCAATTATTGTACTCTGTTTGGCAAGCCTATCTGTTTTTAAGCTACGTATCTTTTCCTTTTTACCCGATCTGACCGCTTCCCTACTGTCCACACCCAGTTAATCGACTCCAAGCGCTCCCGGCACTCGAATTAGAGGCATTAGCTACCAATTCCACTTCTCCTTTTTGATTAATTTCCCATCTGGTCACTTCCACAATTGACGATTGAGAATTAGAAGATTGCGATCGCAAATTTCTCCTGTTCTGTTGCTGTTGAGTTCTTACAGAAGAGACTCCTGTTGTGTCATACCAACCGTTGAGGGAATCGTAAGGAGTAACCGGTAAGCCGCTGCGTCCGACGACGGCAAAGCGATCGGTCCTAGACGCCTGACAACCTGTAGCAATGCGATCGCTCACCTCGGCAAAATTGGTGGACAATTCTACTAAACCAGCACTGGGGTCAACATCAGGTGTATTAATTTCTACCACACCGCTAAACTGGGGGCCAAGCTCAGAGGTCGCTGTAATATCGCTTTGCGGGGTAAGTCCATCTCGAAATTGAGTACCAAAAATCCCTTGTGCATTGATGCTCACCCGACCGCCAGCACCTCTTTGTGCGTTAGCAGTAATATCGCTATTTTCCAAAGCTACTAAGGTATTGGTGTCGATCGCGATGTTACCGCCAGTAGATTCACCCGCATCCGTTGCAATACGGCTGTTGCGGCGCAACTGGAGCGCAAGAGATTGCATATTTATATTTGCGCCCAGACCAGATGTAGTTCTCCCGTCAATGCTGCTTTGATTGTCCAGCGCGATCGAGTCTGCTACCACATTAATATTACCAGCACTCCCCGTTCCCAATGCTCGGACATTAAATATTGCCCCATCTTTAACAATTAATTCTCTTGCATTCACATTCAGCGAACCCCCATTTCCAGTAGCGTTGGGATTGTCAAAATTCAACAGGGTGCCAGCCGAGGCTTCAATTCTACTGCTCAACCCACGATTTGTGCCAATGCCTTGCACTTCGATGCGATCGGCATTTAAAGTAATATTCCCCGCATCTGCTGCACCCAAAGAAGCAGCCGAAATCAGCGCCCCATCTCGCAAGGTTAACAAAGGTGTCGAGAGGCGAATATCTCCACCTCTACCAGAACTTGCAGTCAAAGTAGTCAGAGA
>DATGYA010000086.1:0-30031 GCA_035298405.1 Kamptonema sp.
GGTAGAAGGGCAATCCGCCGATTATTCCGAGAGTGGGTAAAAACTGTGTGATATCCCAGATGGTAGCATTACAACATCCTCTCTTCTTCCCTCTGCGTCCTCTGTGCCTTTGCGGTTCGTTCCAAAAAAGCTAAAAAACCCGATCTAGTATAATAAATAAACCTATGACAAATAATACTAACAAAAAATGGCAATTCTGGATCGATCGCGGCGGCACATTTACTGATATCGTCGCCAAAAGCGCAGACGGTAAATTAGTAATTCATAAACTACTATCAGAAAATCCAGATCGCTACACCGATGCACCTTGTCAGGGAATCCGAGATATATTAGGAATTGCCGATAGCGATCCCATCCCCTCAGCACAAATAGAAGTTATAAAAATGGGTACAACTGTCGCCACCAATGCGTTACTGGAAAGAAAAGGCGATCGCACCTTATTAATTATTACCAAAGGCTTTGGCGATGCTTTGAGAATTGGCTATCAAAATCGTCCTAATATCTTCGCCCGTCAGATTATTTTGCCAGAAATGCTTTATGAAAAAGTGATAGAAGTAGAAGAACGCTACAGCGCCACAGGTGAAGAATTAATTGCTGTCAAAACAGAATTTATCGACTCTTTACAAGCAGCATACAATGAGGGAATCCGCAGTTGTGCCATTGTATTTATGCACAGCTATCGTTACCCAGAACACGAAAAGCAAGTTGCCAAAATAGCTAGAGAAATTGGGTTTGCCCAAATTTCAGTATCTCACGAAGTTAGCCCCTTAATGAAATTAGTTTCGCGGGGGGATACCACCGTTGTTGATGCTTATTTGTCTCCAATTTTGCGGCAATATGTAGATCGAGTAACGAGTCAATTATCTGTTAATCAAGCAGAGATTGCCCACCCTAGCTTAATGTTTATGCAGTCCAACGGCGGATTAGTAGATGCCAAAAAATTCCAAGGCAAAAATAGCATTTTATCCGGGCCGGCGGGAGGAATTGTGGGGGCAGTAGAAACAAGTTTAATGGCAGGATTTGACAAAATAATTAGCTTTGATATGGGTGGTACATCAACAGATGTCGCCCATTACAATGGTGAATATGAACGGGAATTTGAAACAGAAATTGCTGGGGTAAGATTGCGATCGCCAATGATGGCAATTCATACTGTAGCTGCCGGCGGCGGTTCGATCGCGTTTTTTGACGGTACTCGCTACCGCGTGGGGCCGGAGTCCGCAGGCGCGAATCCAGGGCCCGCCTGTTATCGCAGAGGTGGCCCCCTGACGGTGACTGATTGCAATGTGATGCTGGGAAAAATTCACCCCGAATTTTTCCCTAAAGTGTTCGGCCCGCAAGGGGATTTACCGCTGGATGCGGAGGTTGTACGGAGGAAATTTGAGGAATTAGCGATCGCGATTGCAGATGGCCGGACAGCGGAACAGGTAGCAGCGGGTTTTTTGGCGATCGCAGTGGCAAAAATGGCGAATGCGATCGAAAAAATCTCACTTCAGCGCGGTTATGATGTGAGTGAGTATACTTTGTGCTGTTTTGGTGGCGCTGGCGGTCAACACGCTTGCGCGATCGCCGATGCTTTAGGCATGAAACAGGTATTTATTCATCCTTATGCAGGGGTTTTATCAGCTTATGGGATGGGTTTGGCTAATCTGCGAGTGATGCGGGAAAAGACTGTTGAATCAAGGTTAAATAGTGAATTAATAGTGGAATTGGAGTCGGTGTTTTGTGAGTTAGAAACAGAGGGTAAAAAAGAATTAAACGGTCAAGACTCAGATGTAGAGGTTATTCGCAAAGTACATTTAAAATATCAGGGAAGTGATGCAGCATTGAGTGTTGATTTTGCTAGCGATTTGGCGGTAATGAAAGCAGATTTTGAGTTCTATCATCGCCAGCGCTATAGTTTTATAATAGCAGAAAAACCCTTGATTGTAGAAGCGGTTTCTGTGGAAATCGTAGAGAAAATTAAATCTCTAAAGGAAGAACCTGAAATTCCTATCTCTTGTGGAACAGGTATCTCGGCTGTTTCTCAGGTGCAGATATATCTGGGCGATCGCTGGTATGATGCACCCGTTTATCAGCGAGAATATTTACAGTCTGGCGTTTCTATTATCGGCCCAGCAATTATTATTGAGGCAACGGGTACGAATGTAATTGAACCAGGTTGGCAAGGGGAATTAACGGATCGAAATTATTTAATTCTCAAACGGCAATCAGTTAATCTCAAGTTAAAACCTTGCCCGGAAAATCCAACAGCTAAAGATCCGGTAATGCTAAAAATTTTTAATAATTTGTTTCGCGCGATCGCCGAACAAATGGGTATTACTTTACAAAACACAAGTTCATCAGTTAATATCAAAGAAAGACTAGACTTTTCCTGCGCCATTTTCGATGGAAACGGCCAATTAGTTGCCAATGCACCCCATATTCCCGTGCATTTAGGTTCCATGAGTGAAAGCGTAGAAGCTTTAATTACAGCTAAATGTAACGCTATCAAACCCGGAGATGTTTATATTTCCAATAATCCCTACAATGGCGGTACGCACTTACCGGATATTACTGTAATTACCCCGATATTTACCACAAAAAAATCTCCTCAAACTGTCCTCAAACCTATATTTTATGTCGCTTCAAGGGGACATCATGCCGATATCGGCGGTATGACACCCGGTTCTATGCCTCCTAACAGTAAATCCGTTGACGAAGAAGGTATTTTGATTGACAACTTTCAGATTGTTAGCCAAGGGAATTTTCTAGAAAAAGAGTTGCTAGAAATTTTAACAACTGGTGATTATCCAGTTCGTAATCCCAATCAAAATATCGCAGATTTACAGGCACAAATCGCCGCCAATGAACGAGGATTGCAAGAACTGATTAACATAGTAGAGCATTATGGATTGGAAAGAGTACAAGCTTATATGGGTTATGTCCAAGACAATGCTGAGGAGTCAGTGCGTCGCGTAATTGACCTATTGAAAGATGGCGAATTCACTTACCCAATGGATGCCGGGGGATTAATTAAGGTAGCAATTGCCATCGATAAATCTAGTCGTAATGCTAAGATTGATTTTACTGGAACTTCACCGCAACAAAACAACAACTTTAATGCCCCCGCTGCCGTTTGTAAAGCCGCTGTCTTGTATGTTTTTCGTACTTTAGTTGATGATGACATTCCCTTAAATGCTGGATGTTTAAAGCCTTTAGAAATCATTATTCCTGAAGGCTCTATGTTGAATCCATCTTATCCTGCTGCTGTAGTTGCGGGTAATGTAGAGACTTCGCAAAATATTACTGATGCTTTGTATGGCGCATTAGGAATCATGGCCGCTTCTCAGGGAACTATGAATAATTTCACCTTTGGAAATCAGCGTTATCAATATTATGAAACCATCTGTGGTGGTGGGGGTGCAGGTGCTAATTTTAACGGTACAGATGCGGTACAAACTCACATGACAAATTCTCGCTTAACCGATCCAGAGGTATTAGAATGGCGGTTTCCTGTACTTTTAGAAAGTTTTAAAATTCGTGCTAATAGTGGGGGAATTGGATATCATTCGGGAGGGAATGGTGTAGTGCGACGGATTCGGTTTTTGGAGGAAATGACAGCAGGAATTTTGTCAGGGAGGCGGGTGATTCCCCCCTATGGTTTGAATGGTGGGGGAGATGGTATTTTAGGGAAAAATTCGGTTGAAAGAAGTGATGGAATAGTGGAAGAATTAGGAGGGACGGCAACTGTGGAAATGCTGCCTGGGGATGTGTTTGCGATCGAAACTCCGGGAGGTGGGGGTTGGGGAACCAGAACTTAATATCGTTTGATATTACTCTTTCTCCTCCCTCTGCATCCTCTAGTTTTTGCAGTTCCTTCCTTTTTATGTTGATAGAAATGAATTTAGCACGAGTTCGTTAGCTAGATTAAATCCTGACTCATCAATAAAAAGGTGACAATAATGATAGAAGTGATATAATTGTAGTCGTTTAGCCGCTATAGCACGTCTAAACCATACCTACAAATTTGTAGGGTTAGTGCCACCATGCCTACCCTCATCAATCGAAGCGATGCCTACGGCTGGCTACGCCTACGCGGGGGTTGCCCCTACAAAAATTACACAACTCATTCAGACGTGCTATATAATCAATATGACATCCAGCGCAAATCGAAAAATGGTAGCAGTAGAATTGACTAAGGAAGCAGAAAATTATTTAGTTCAAGGGAAATTAGATGAGGCAATATCTTGTTATCAAAAAGTAATTTCTCTCGACCCCAATATTGCTGAGAATTACCGCCATTTAGCTAGCATTTGGACGAAGAAAGGAAACTCAGAAGCAGCAGCAGAGTGCTGGTATCAAGCGCTAACCCTAGATCCAAATTGGGCAACAGCAGACGAACATATAACTTTAGGCAATACTTTAGTAGCACAGGGAAAGTTAGATAAAGCCATTATTTGTTACAATAAATCGATTGAATTAAACCCCAAAATAGCCATAGCTTACCACAATCTAGGAGAAATCTTAACCAGCAAAAACCAGTGGGAAGAAGCAATATCTAATTATCGAAAAGCAATTCACTTAAACCCAGATTCATCGGCGGCATCGCACTGTGGCTTAGGAAAAGCTTTTGCAGGGAAAGGACAGTTGGAAGAGTCAATATCTTGTTATAAACAAGCCATTGAAATTGAACCTCAAAAAGCTAACTATTTTTATAATTTGGCTGATGTTTTAGCAAAAAATGGAGAATTAGACGCAGCGATCGCATCTTATCAAAAAGCCATTGGTTTACAATCAGATATCTGGCAATTTTACGAAGAGCTAGGCAATGTACTGAGCAAAAAAGGACTATTTAATGAAGCTGCTGATGCTTATCTTAGCGCTGTAAATTTAAGTTCGGAAGCGTTGCTATCTTATCATCATCTAGGGCAAACATTGCTTTTAATGCGCCGATTCGATGAAGCTATTGCCTTGTGCCGTCGCGCTATTGAATTAACACCAAATTCTCCTTGGCCTTACACTCAATTAGGGAACGCCTTGGTAGAACAAGGCGAGCTCGATACAGCTTTAGTTTGTTACCAAACAGCCGCACAATTGAGAGGATGGACTCAGTGTGCAGAGAGAAAATATGAATTTACGCGGGATTGGTTTACTCACAATATCCCTATTTGGGAAAAACATTTAAAACATTTGGCAGGTGTACCCGGAATAAATATACTGGAAATCGGTAGTTTCCAGGGAATGTCTGCTTGCTGGTTTTTGGATAATATACTGACTCATGTTTCGGCAAAAATCACTTGCATTGAGCCAAGTTTTCAGTATCAGTTCGATGAGAATATTGCCAAAACAGGAGCAGGAGAAAAAGTAACTAAATTAGCGGAAATGTCCTATGATTGTTTAGGTCGCCTTCCTGAAAATAGCTTTGATTTAATTTACATTGATGGCTGTCATCAAGCTACGAGTGTCTTAGAAGATGCACTCCTTTCTTGGAATCTAGCAAAAATAGGAAGCATCATCATTTTTGATGATTATGAATGGAGAGATCCAGAAACTAAGGTACAAATCACGAAGATTGGGATTGATATTTTTATTTCCCTGTTTCAAAATCAGATAGAGTTCCTTCACAAGGGTTATCAAATTATTATCAAAAAAATTGGCGATCGATTAGTGGAACCAGGACTCTCTTTCCAAGCTTATCAGAATTTGGGCGATCGACTCGCTACAAAGGAGTTATTAGAATTAGAACAAGCTGAAATTGCTTACGGTAAAGCTATTAAAAACCTGCCGAATCAAGGTTCTGCTTACCACAAATTAGCGAAATTGTTGCACGATCGAGAAGAATTTGAACGAGCTGCCGATGCTTACCGCCGCGCCGTTGAAAGAGATCCTAATGTATCTTGGTCTTACCACAATTTAGGGGATGTTTTGCTCAAGCTTGAAAAGTGGGAGGAAGCAAGTGTTGCCTACCGCCGCGCTATTGAATTGAAGCCGGATTTTCATTGGTCTTATAATAATTTAGGGATATCCTTGAGCCAACAGGAAAAATGGGAGGAAGCGATACCTGCATACCGCCGCGCTATTGAGCTAAACCCTGATTTTTTTGGCTCTCACCATCACTTAGGTTATGCTTTAATTAAACAAGAAAAATGGGAAGAAGCTGTTGCGGCTTACCTACGTGCTATTGAGTTGAATCCGGACTTCTCTTGGAGTTATCAAAATTTAGGCGATGTTCTAATTAAACAAGAAAAATGGGACGAAGCAGCGGCGGCTTATCGTCGGGTTGTTGAGTTGAATCCAGAGGCAAGTTGGTGTTGTCAGAGTTTAGGGGAAATTCTGGAAAAACAGCAAAAATGGGATGAAGCAGCGGCGGCTTATCGACGCGGTACGGAGTTACAATCTGATAATCCTTGGCTATACAAAAAGTTAGGAGATGTTCTACAAAAACTGGAATTATGGGATGAGGCAATTGCTATTTATAAAGATGGAATAGGAGTTGACTTACAGGCTTATTTTTGTTACGAAGGAGTAGGTTTATGTTTACTGGAAAAACAAGATTGGGAGGGCGCGATCGCGTCTTTTATACAAGCACTAAAGATTAAACCAGATTTGTTAGAAGTTTATCATAAAATCGGGTATGCCTTAGAACAACAAGGTGAGTTAGAAAAGTCAGAGTGGGGGTGTTGCGAATATCAAATGTTACCGTTAAAAGTTCTCAAAAAATATTGTGATTTCAACGAGAATTTGACAGTTACATCTGAGTCGGAGCCGAGCATAAATTATATCAGTATCTTTCCGGCTGATGAAATATCTTTATTACCATCTAAAAGCCTCGATAGCAACCCTATATTTTCAAGTGGGCAATATTATTCACCAAAAACATTTGTAGCTGTAGTTCCAGAGGGACGCGCTTGGGCAGATGTAATCACAACTGCTGTCATCACCTCAGAAAATAAGCTTGTCACCGATCTTTCCACTGGTTGTGCTGAATTAGTGCTATCTTCAGATCGATTAGCTCCTATTGAATACATAGATGGAACCGTTGCTTTTTTATCCGTGCGGTGGGGCGGTGCAGCTTATTATCATTGGATGTTTGATGTAATTCCCCGGTTCGAGCTTTTACGCCGAAGTGGGATAGATATAGATGCTATAGATAAGTTTATAGTTAACGGCACCGAACATAGTTATGAAAAGGAAACTCTCAAGACTTTAGGTATTCCTGAAACAAAAATCATAGAAAGTAGGTGTGGGCTTCATATCCAAGCTAAAAATTTAGTGATTCCGTCCAATTGCTATCAGGGAATATCTCAAATATCCAAATGGGGTTGTGAGTTTATCAAAAAGGAATTTTCACCTGAAAATGGTACTCAAACAATAGAAAAATGGAAGCGGATATATATCAGCCGCAACCTGGCTTCCTATCGAAAAGTTGTTAATGAAGAAGAATTATTAAACTTTTTAGAGCCATGGGGTTTTGAAAGTGTTAAACTAGAAACTATGTCAGTCGCAGAACAAGCATCTTGTTTAGCAAGTGCTGAAGTTGTTGTAGCACCTCACGGTGCTGGATTGACAAACATAGTATTTTGTAGTCCGGGAACTAAAATTATAGAAGTTTTTTCTCCTACATATCTGCCAAGCTGCTACTGGATACTTAGTAATGTGGGTGGTTTAGAACATTACTATTTAATTGGCGATTTGTTAAATAATAGCGATTCGACTCTGCCCATACACAAAGATATTAAGGTAAATTTGGAGTTGCTAGAAAACTTGATTAGGACTTACGCAATTATATAATATATATGTGACACTGAGCCTTAATTATTATTAATGAAAGTTGCAGGTATATGAAATGTGTAATGATTATAGTCAAGCAGAAATTTATGATAAATTAGGGGATGAGCTGCAAGCAAAGGGAGAGTTTGAGGAAGCTGCGATCGCTTTCTCTCGCGCCTCACAACTTAACTCTGAAGTTTCTTGGTATTTTCATAAGTTGGGTGATGCTTTACTCAAGCAGGAAAAATCCTCTGAAGCTGCTGAGGCATACCGACGTGCAATTCAACTCAACCCTGATTTTTGTTGGTCTTACCACAATTTAGGTGATGCTGTTTTCAAGCAAGAACAGTGGCAGGAGGCGGTTGCTGCTTACCAAAAAGCAATTGAGTTAAATGCTGATTTTTGTTGGTCTTACTATAATTTAGGGAATGCTCTCACTAATATAAAACAATGGGATGCTGCGACTTTAGCTTATTTTGATGCTGTGGCGATCGATCCGAATCTACCGGGAATTTATGAGAAATTCGGCGAGGCACTGCGACAGTCTTCCCAGTTGGATATAGAACCAAAAGTTAATTGCAATCGCGCTGTTTTTGAGAAACAAGATACTTCAATTGTCGCTCGTAAAATCGGGGATTTTGCAACCACAAACCCTCAACTTTATTTGCAAATAGGAAATTCTTTAGTAAAGCACAGTCAGTTGGAAGCTGCAATTATTTTTTACCAGGTAATTCTAGAAATTCAGCCAGATAATGTTGAAATCTTAGAAAGAATCGCACAGGTTTTAAAGAAAAAAAATGAGTTAAATGTCGCTTTAGAATTATGTCAGAAAGCAATTACCGAAAATCCTAATTATTGTTGGTCTTACTACAATTTAGCGGTAGCTTTGACGCGGCAAAATAAGTGGGATGAAGCTGCCGATGAGTTTCTCCGTACTCTTGAACTATATCCCGATTTCTATTGGTGGTTTTATTACAATTTATGGGAAGTTTTAACTAAACAAGGGAAACTAGAAATGGCGGTGAGTTTATGCCGTCGTGCGATCGCCAATCAACCAGAGGCTTTTTGGCCTTACTTAAATTTAGCGGAAGCTTTGACTCGACAAGGTCATCTGGATCAAGCGATCGCCTGCTATCAAACTGCTAGTTACAAACAGACTCTAGCATCCCTGCCTAGTTTAGAACAGCAGCAGAAGAACTTAGAACCAGTAAGATTTCCTAATTTTATTATCATTGGATCGCAGCGCTGCGGCACAACTTCTTTGTACAGTTATCTTGCCAATCACCCGCAGATTTTATCTCCCATTAAAAAGGAAATTGATTTTTGGTCTTGGCACTTTAACAGAGGCATTGATTGGTATTTATCGCATTTTCCTCCTCTTCCCCAAGGGCAGAATTTTTTAACAGGAGAAGCTAGTCCCAGCTATCTCGATTATCCGGAGGCAGGGAAACGGCTTTTCAGCCTATTTCCCAACGTAAAGCTAATCTTACTTTTGAGGAATCCTGTAGATAGAGCGATTTCTCAATATTATCGTTGGTTGAGTTTAAACTGGGAACATCGGTCTTTTGAAGAAGCGATCGCGGATGAAATAGAAAGGCTAAATAACAATCCCGATCGGATCGTAGGAGAGGAACCAGGAAATTATTTATCTCGCGGTCGATATGTCGAGTTTATTCAGAAATGGTTGGATTTTTTCCCTCGCGAACAGTTACTAATTGTGAAGAGTGAAGATTTTTATGGAGATACAGCAGCGGTAATGAAACAGGTTTGGGATTTTTTAGGTTTGCGGGAACACTACCTAACTGATTATACTAACTCTAATCCAGGGATTTATTCGCCTGTAAACGACTCAATGCGCCGCTGGCTAAGCGATTATTTTCGACCTTACAATCAGCAGTTAGAAGATTTTTTAGAGATGAGATTTAATTGGGAATAATCGCGATCGGCTGCTAAACAGTTAAACGACTAAAGATGTAGGTAGGTGCGAACACTTACATTTACTAGGAAACGCTTCAGGCTGATACACCCCACAATAGTAATAGCTTGAAAATTTATGTAATACCAATTCTCTAAATTAATGCTACAGTCTTGGGGCGGGTTTATTAATGTTATTTGTGGGTGGCAAATTTGATCGCGAACCCGCCCCTACCCAAACTGTAGCAAACTTTTACCAGAAGTGGTATAAGACATTTTTTATGCCATAAATGAGCAATTGACAGGTATTCTTAATTATGATAATCCAATAATGTATGTCCTTTAATAGCTATGGCGATCGACGGTTTACCAGATTCACAATTTCCAGAGTCCAACTCAGCTAGAATTCCCAAAATTAAACTGCTGACAATGTTCAGACTCGGTTTGTTCCAGATGGGATTGGGGATTATGTCGCTTCTTACCCTGGGAGTGATCAACAGATTGATGATTGATGAGCTGAAGGTGCTACCTTGGATTGCTGCGGGCGCGATCGCGATGCACCAATTCATGTCACCCGCACGAGTTTGGTTCGGCCAAATGTCCGATGCAAAAACTATTTTCGGCTATCATCGCACAGGTTTTATCTGGATTGGGGCTGCACTTTTTACCACCACATCATTTATCGCCCTGCAAGTAGTTTGGCAACTCGGCGGCAGCTTGCAAGCTACAGGATGGAGTTTTCAAACTTATAGTTGGGCAGGAATATTGGCCTTAGTTTTTGCATTTTACGGATTGGTTTTGAGTGCCAGTTCTACCCCTTTTGCTGCTCTTTTGGTAGACGTTTCAGATGAAGAAAATCGCTCTCAATTAATTGGCGTTGTCTGGTCAATGCTCATGGTTGGCATTGTGCTAGGAGCAATTATTAGCTCTAAATTACTCAATCGACCGGAACTTTGCGGAACAGAGATTTTGTCCTACAATCCATCCCTAGCAGCACCAGTTGCAGATTTAGCAAAGTTGCAAAGCTCTGTTAATCCTTTATTTGTGATTATGCCTGCGGTTGTTTTCGGGCTATCACTGCTTGCAACTATTGGTGTGGAAAAAAAATATTCCCGATTTGCTTTGCGCTCGATGGCGGTAGACCGAGAGGATAAAATCAGTTTAGGCAAGGCTTTGAAAGTCTTAACTGCTAGCCGCCAAACTGGTTTGTTTTTCAGTTTCCTACTGGTTTTGACTATTAGTTTGTTCATGCAAGATGCGATTATGGAACCCTACGGTGGGGAAGTTTTCGGAATGTGTATTTCGGAAACAACTAAGCTGAATGTACCTTTCGGAACGGGAACACTAATCGGTATTAGCGGTACTGGTTTTTTAATTTTACCGCGCTTGGGTAAGGTCAAAACTACTAAACTTGGATCTATAGCAGCAGTAGTTTGTTTTGGGTTAATTATTCTGGCAGGCGTGACAGCAAATGCAGGGTTGCTGAAGGCTAGTTTGCTATTTTTTGGCTTTTCCGCTGGGGTATTGACTGCTGGTGCTACGAGTTTAATGCTGGATTTAACGGCTGCGGAAACTGCTGGTACTTTTATCGGTGCTTGGGGTTTATCTCAGGCTATGGCGAGAGGTTTAGCGACTGTATTGGGTGGGGCAATTTTAAATTTGGGGAAGGTACTTTTTGAGAGTTCTATGTTGGCTTATGGGTTAGTTTTTACACTGGAAGCTGTGGGAATGGGAGTGGCAATTTTGTTGTTGGGGCGGGTGAATGTGCAAGAGTTTCGGGAGAATGCGAAGAGTGCGATCGCGTCTATTCTAGAAAATGAATTGGATTAATTTTTTACCGCAGATGGACCCAGATAATTGTATAATATTTGTGTTCATCTGTAGTTGCTAATTTTAAATCTAATGTGGAATGCAATTTTAAGTTTTGCACAAACTACTACTGCTAGAGTCGGAGTACAATTATTAAAAGATTTTGGTTCTGTTCAAGCTTCGGAAAAATCAGATGGAAGTTTGGTAACTCAATCTGACAAGTGGGCGGATGGAGAAATTCGCGATGCAATTATGTTAGCATTTCCTAGTCACGGCATCTTAAGTGAAGAAGGGGAACACATTTTTCCTGGTACTGAATGGTGTTGGATAATCGATCCTTTGGATGGCACTACTAATTTTGCTAGGGGAATTCCTATTTGGGGAATTTCTATGGGTTTATTGTACCAGGGAACGCCTGTTTTTGGTTACGTACATTTGCCCCCTATAAATCAATCTTTTCACGGCTTTTGGTTAGAAAATTCAGGACTTAGTGGTAATCCTAGTGCTTTTTTAAATCATCAACCAATTCATTCTAGTGCTGATGAACTGACTTCCAATCACTTTTTTAATATCTGTTCGCGGAGTGTCGCGATCGCGCCCCATATTCCGGCTAAAATTCGGATGTTAGGCATGGCTAGTTATAATTTCTTAACAGTAGCAGCAGGTGCAGTTTTAGGTGGAGTTGAAGCTACGCCGAAAATTTGGGATATCGCGGGGAGTTGGGTAATAGTAAAAGCTGCTGGTGGTGTTTGGATACCATTGGAGTCTGACGCAATTTTTCCTTTAGAAGTTGGTAAGAATTATGGAAGTCGATCGTATCCTACTTTAGTGGTGAGTCGGGAGGAGTTGAAGCCAGTATTTTTGCCGTTGGTGGAATCTGTAGGTAAGCGAAAAGCTTGATTAACATCATATTGTGATAAAATTTACACTATAGCATTTCTAAATGAGTTGTACAAATATTGGTAGGGTAGTGCCCCCGTCCCTACCCCATTGGTAAGGGCAACCGAGCGTGGGATTGGCTATACAAAAAATCACACAATTCATTTAGACGCACTATATATCCCTGTCAGGTTCAAACACAATGGAAAACACATTTACTGCGGTATTTGAAAAAGTTGGCGACTGGTATATTGGCTACGTTGAAGAGTTAGCTGGTGCCAACGTGCAAGAGAAAACTTTGGAAGAGGCTAAGGAAAGTCTGCGAGAAGCAATCGAGCTAATTATCATATCAAATAGAGAATTAACTGAGCAAGAACTTTCAGGGAAAAATGTAATTCGTGAAGAAATTAAGGTGATAATATAGTGAAGCGACGAGAACTTATCCAATATTTAGAAGCGAATGGCTGTTTGTTGCTGCGAGAAGGTGGAAATCATACCATCTACTACAATCCATTAAACCGCAAAACCTCAGCTATTCCGAGACATACAGAGATTGTCGATGTTGTAGCAAAGAAGATTTGCAAAGATTTGGGAGTGCCTCTGTCTTAGTGCAGCGTGCTAAGTTTATATCTTTAATGAATGTCATATCTTAGACTGGGAACAGATGGCAATCTGCTATAGTTGTAACACTTTTACTAGCGCTCAAAATTGACGTAACTAGCAAAACTGTTAAAACCAGATCGCCATACATTACTGACTGCCAATTCTCAATTGAAAACAGCAAAACTTATCGCTTCATGCGATTAACTTCGCCAACACATTAGACAACTTAGCACCCAGATTCTCAATAGATTCCTGTTGTTTAGGATCTTTCATCGTACCATCAGCATTAAAGGCTTCAAATGCGTTGGGAACTGCTTTCTGATCGGGCAGCACAAATACATTAATATTCCCCAAAATCGATCGCAAATGAACTAATCCCCGCAAACCCCCAAAACCACCAGGGGAAGCACTCATAATTACTGCTACTTTGTCAGTAAAAGCTACTAACCCCGGTTCCCCAGGTTGCGGGCGCGATACCCAATCAATAGCATTTTTCAAAACAGGCGTAACTGAACTGTTATACTCAGGAGAAGCGATCAAAAATCCTTGGTTAGCGATCATCAATTCCTTTAACTTTCTAGCATTTTCTGGTATTCCATCCCTAGCCTCCAAATCTTGATCGAATAGCGGCATCGGTAGATCGCGCAAATCCACATAAGTCACATCTGCCCCAGCCGCCGTAGCTCCAGCAGCCGCAACTTTTACCAGTAGTTTGTTGTAGGAGGCTTCGCGGGTGCTTCCAGCAAAGGCGAGAATTTTGGGCGTGTTTGTCATTGCCTGTTCTTGATAGTTAGTGCAATTGAAATTGTACTATTCCGCGTGCTTCCAGATAAAGTCAGCAATGCGAGGATCTGTGGGCAAGGATGAATCTGTTGCTGAAAAAAACAGCACAGATCGCTGTATTAGCTTCCTGGTACTTAAACGTCGGGCGACGCGGCTAGGAATGCCATAATCGTAAACAATGTGACCTTTTCCAGCCAACACGACTACTTGATAATCAGGCTTAGCTGTGACAAATTGGGCGATTGTTTCCGCCATTGTTTCATCCCAGAGGTTTTGGGCGAGAAAAAAGCGCTCGAAGCCAGCACTAGAACCACTTCCCCCAGAGGCGTGTTGCTGATAAATTTCTAGCAACATTTGTCGATACTTGGCATTGTCAGTGCGAATTTCTGAGGCAGGCGGAATGTATTTGCGTTCTTCTGTTGTCAGGCTTTCTAAACCTTCGCGGGCAACTTTTCGGGTTACTTCTGCGGGTGTATTTAAGGCTAATACAGGTAATTGGTTTTCCTTGGCGAACCGCAAAATTGGTGCATAATATTCCCAAGGAAAGCCCCAACGCTGATTATACTCAGTTTGCTCGACTAATTGAGCTTCTGTAATTTTGCCAGCTAAATATTGGTCGATCGCACCTTGAAAAGGACGCTGAAACATTTCTAGCGCGATCGCGACTTTGGGATTTCGTTGGTGCAATTCTCTAATAATCTTCAGTTGAGCTTGATGATCTTGGCGACTGTCGTGGGTTTCCCCTAAATACACAATTTTGGATTCAGCCAATAGCTGTAAAATCTCTTGGCTACTATATATCTGCTGCGGTTGCGGGTTCCCTGTCGGTTCAGCCATTGCTTGACGGCTACACAATAGAAACAACCCCAGGGACAAAGCACAGAGTTGGGTAATTTTGGATTTTTTCATAATCCTATTTTGCCTCGTGCGAGCCGCCACAGATCGGATTTGGGAGTTGAAACCGCGTCTACACAAACAAAGTCCGCTTAAGCGGACTCAAAAATAAAAGGAGTATTTAAACTAATTTGGTATTAAGTAAATCCACCTAATTAAACGTAAGATACCGATGGCGAAAAAGTTCGCTGTATAAGCATTCTTCCTTCTTCCTTCTTCCTTCTACTTATCAGAGCAAATTTACGGCAAATTGGTTTGCGATCGCTTTGCGATCGCCAGTCAACACTTCCAATATTAACGGTACATTAGTCAAAGCAGAAATTAGGGCAAAATTGTTACTTGACGGGAGGCAAACCTTTTCTCCACTTCTCAAGATAATATCTTTTCGGTCAACTGTAATCCAAGCGGTTCCTGATAATACTTGCACCTCGCGGTATGCTTTAGGCAACCTAAAGACTTGATTATTTTCAATTTTAATAGCTGCAAATTGGGAATTGCGTTGAAACATGACAGTAAACTCCCTTAGTCTATTTGAGTTGTAGTGAAAACTTAGCAAGAATTCAGCATTCAAATCTGCTTTTAGATAAATGCGATCGCCTCTAAACCTGCCCGATCTCTACTTTCATCTATTACTTATCAATTTGCAAAGGTACAGATTTTCTAAGTTTGACTAGAACAGTTGTCACATCTTAAAACTGTTCTAGTAAAAATTTATCAATCTGTACTAGCAACAGATGGATAGCTGACCAACAAAATTGGTGCTGGCAGTTGTCCTTAAAAGCGCGTAGGCTTAGCAGCCCCGCATCCCCTTTAAACTATTGGTAGTAGCGTTGTTCAATCCAAACCCGCATTTCATCTTCAGTTGCCACAGATGTAGAGCGACCTGTAGCGGGATCGTAAGCGTGCCATAAGGTCTTGCCATACCGATCTGATGTTTGCCAAATTCTGATCTGATCGCGGCAGATAATAGCTGCAAGTAAAGGCTGAAAAATGCCCTTTAGCAGCGATAATAAAGCTTGCTGTTTGGTTTGAGACTCTTTCCCAGGAATTGATGTAAGTTTTAGCGTTTCTGGGTCTAGCCACTTCTCATAGGTTTGCATACCAGCACTCCTCAAGTGCGAGACTGTATTAGTTGTTTTCTCTGTTAAAATCACTGTAACAAGTTATAAATAGACATTCAAAGCATGGCTTGAATAGGTTACATGAATAAAATAGATAGATAGATTTTCCCATCCCTAGTCCTTCCTTGGTCACAATCTAGGCAAAACTGAAACCAAGCCTATGAAAGAAATTAATACGCGCAAAATGAAAATCTCGCAGTTACACGCCTTGGTTGCAGTAGCGGACTGCGGTAATTTCAGCGATGCTGCTTTGTATCTAGAATTGTCACAGTCAGCAGTTAGCCATGCGATCGCGAGTTTAGAAGAAGAATTAGGCGTGCCACTATTCCACCGAGGCCGTCACGGTGCTCACCTCACCCCAGTGGGAGAAAGAGTTCTCGCTCACGGTCGCGAAATTCTGCAATCCTTACAGATGATGGTCAAAGAGGCTTCCCTAGAAAGAGGTTTGCAGGGAGGGATGGTGCGAATAGCCTCTTTTCGTAGCGTGGCGACTCACGTACTCCCCGGAGTTATTGCCAAGTTTCGCTGCCGCTTCCCCAAAATTGCGGTTAGCATTACGGAAATTCCCCATACCCAGGGTGTGGAACAAGCTTTGCGATCGCACCGCGCCGACATCGGTATCGTCACTATTCCCACTTGCGAGGAATTTGAAACCAGGGAAATTTTGCGCGATGAATACATTGTGTTGCTACCGCCGAATGCCAAATTAAAAGGTAATAAATTTACCTGGGAGGATTTAGCGAGTTTCCCCTTAATTTTAGAACCACCGGACTTTAGCTGTTCTTGGCCAATTCGCAATTACTTAACTGCTGCGGATTTCCCTGTAGATGTCGCTTACGAACTCAGCGAAGACTCAACAATTCTCAGCATGGTTGTCCAAGGTTTGGGTGTAGCAATTCTCCCACGTTTGGCCGCTGAACCGATACCGGAAGGGGTGCAGGTGTACAGTTTACCAGTTCCTTTGGAAAGGGTAATTGCGGTAGCTGTGTTAAGGGATGCGTTGTTAGTACCGGCGGTGTTTGCGTTTTTGGATGCGCTTAAGGTTTCCCCTGAGCTCGTTGCCGCAAGATGAATTCTGCGATCGCTAAATCCATTGGCGTTGTCACCTTCAAATTTGTCTCCTCTCCCTGAACAATTTGTACCGGCAAACCGCACTTTTCAAACAAAGCCGCATCGTCTGTGACTTCCCATCCCTGTTGGCGGCCTTTGGCATGACAATCTTTTAATAATTTGACCTCAAATCCTTGGGGGGTTTGGGCCGCCCACAATTGACTGCGATCGGGAGTATCTTTCACTAAGCCAGTTTCATCAGTAACTTTAATCGTGTCCTTAACTGGGACAGCAGCAATTAAACCCCGAAACTTAAATAAAGCCTCAGCGCAGCGATTAAACAAATCTGGCGTGGCCAGACACCTCGCGCCGTCGTGAATCAAAACTCGTTCTGCTGTGGCTGGAAGCGCCTGCAAACCGTTGTAAACTGACTCTTGGCGAGTGATACCCCCCGGAATTAGCAGAACTGGTTTAGTCACAGGGGAATTAGTCAGGATTTCTTGAAAGTCAGGAAAATCTGCTGGCTGGCCCATAATCCCAATCCAGGTAATATATTTCGAGGCTTCAGCAACTTCGAGAGTCCAAGCCAGTAAAGGTTTGCCCAGTAATGATAGCAGCAACTTATTGCGATCGCTGCCCATCCGCCGGCCACTGCCTGCGGCGGGAATTAATAAATGCACGGTTACTCCTTGATGTAGCTATGTTAGCTATGATGCTGATTTGATAAGCATTTCTTCCTTTAGAATAATCGGTTGGTAAGCTCAAGTGACCAATATGCGAATTGTTGCCCTTGTTCCTGGGGGGATTGGCGATCAAATTTTGTTTTTTCCTACCCTGGATGGCTTAAAACAACTTTATCCGAATACTCAGGTTGACGCGATCGTGGAACCAAGGGCCAAAGGTGCCTACCGTGTCTGCAAGTCTGTCAAAGAAATTATCCCATTTGATTTTAAAGACAGCAATGCTTTAGCTGACTGGGGAAATTTGCTGGGTATCATCCGCGATCGCGAATACGAAGCTGTTGTCTCTCTGGGACAACGGTGGAGTGTCGGACTCCTGCTGTGGCTGACTGGAATTGGCAAGCGGGTTGGTTATGCAGGTAATGGCAGCCTGTTTCTCACCGATGCCATACCTCTTAAAACTGAGCAGTATGCTGCTGAAATGTATCACGATTTGTTGCAAGGGTTTGACATTAATCAGCCTTGTCCACCGTTGGCAATTAATGTCCCCAAGCAAGACATACAGTGGGCCGAAGCCGAACAGCAACGGTTAGGGATTAAAGATAGCGGTTACATTTTGATTCATGGCGGTTCTAGCCAATTAGCTTTGTCTAAGGGAATTGACAAAATTTACCCTGTGGACAAATGGCAGCAGATTATTCAAGATTTGCAACAGCGACAGCCAAATTTGCCTGTTGTAGTTGTTAAAGGGCCGGAGGATGCAGCTTTTGTAGAAAAACTTGTAGAATCTTGTCCGAAGGTTTTAGCGATCGCGCCTGATGATATTGGTAAGTTAGCTGCTACGATCGCCGCTGCTAATTTGATGCTTTGTACTGACAGTGCGCCGATGCACTTAGCGGTAGCAGTTCAGACTTATACGATCGCGCTTTTTGGCCCTACCGATCCAGCTAAGTTGTTGCCAAAAAGCGATCGTTTTATTGGCCTTAAATCACCTACGGGTAAAATGGCTGACATTTCACCTCAAGACGTTCTGAAAAAAGTTTGGGGAGGGTAATTGTTAACGGTTAACTGTTAACGGTTAACTGTTAACGGTTAACTGTTAACGGTTAACTGAATTTCTTAGAACAACTAACCACTAACAACTAACAACTAACAACTAAATGAAACCAGCCGTTTTTCTTGACCGCGATGGAGTCTTAAATATTGAAGCAGGTTATATTCACCACATTGAAGATTTAAACTTAATTCCGGGAGTAGCTAAAGCAGTACGTCGATTAAATGACAACGAAATATTTTGCTGTCTAGTTTCTAACCAGTCTGGCCCCGCCAGAGATTATTATCCAGTTAGCCACGTAGAAGCACTGCATCAACGCCTCTGTAACTTGTTAGAAATAGAAGCAGGTGCAAAATTAAATGCTCTTTATTATTGTCCTTATTTAAGTCAACCTGAAGGCGGAATCAACCCAGAATTTACCCGCTGGACTACTTGGCGAAAACCAAATACGGGGATGTTAGTAGCAGCGGCTTGGGAACAGGATTTAGACTTGCAAAAAAGTTTTATGGTGGGGGATAAAGCCACTGATGTAGATATGGCTCATAATGCTGGTTGTCAGGGGATTTTAGTAAAAACTGGCTATGGTGAAAGTGTTTTGAGTGGGGCATATCAACATCATACTAAGCCAGATTTTATTGCCGCGGATTTAGCAGTAGCAGTAGAGTGGATTTTGGGGCGAATTGATGTTCATTAGACAAGAAAGCAAAAGTCTATCAACACTTTAAACAAAATATTAAAAATTGTAACAGAATAGAAGTAGCACTCAAAGTGCGGCGACTTCACCCACTTGGGTGAGTCAAAGGCAGGAAGTGCGATCGCGGCACTCAGACATACCTTAAAAACATCAACAGGACTTACACAACTGCCCCAATTAGTACGGTGTGTCAGAAGCCACAACCCTAGCGATATCGTTTAATTACTGCATCCGATCCACCCGACAGTCCCGATCGAAATAAACCTAAAGAGGAATTTGTAAGTTGAAAATTTTTAGTACACTTGACCCCCAACGCAGGCGCAGTCTCCTAAGTTTATTCGCCGCAGGCTTGTTATTTTGGGCAAGTTTGGCTTCCTTACTACCAACTTTGCCCCTCTACGTCCAGTATGTAGGCGGTACAAAGCAGCAAATTGGCTTTGTGATGGGGTCTTTTGCCATCGGATTGTTACTGTCACGGCCCTGGTTGGGGCCGATTGCCGATACCAAAGGTAGAAAGCTGGTTTTGCTTTTGGGTGCTATTGTGGTCGCGATCGCACCTCTTAGCTACTTATTCGCGACCTCAATTCCTTTATTGTTGGTAATTCGAGCTTTTCATGGCGTTAGCATTGCTGCTTTTAGCACTGGTTATAGCGCCTTGGTGACAGATTTATCCCCAGAAGGACGCAGAGGAGAATTAATTGGCTATATGAGTTTAGTAACTCCAATTGGTATGGCTATGGGGCCAGCTATTGGCGGATATTTACAAGCTTGGGTGGGGTATGTACCTTTATTTGTAATGTCTTCTATTCTGGGAATGTTGGCTTTACTCTGTACTAACCAGGTTTGGGAACCGGCTTATGTGGATGCTTCAAAGATAAATCTCAAATCTCAAATCCCAATTCCCAAATCGAACGAGATTTTGTCTTATTTTCAAATGCTTTGGAGTCCCCGCGTTCGCATTCCAGCTTTAGTTTTGGTGTCAGTTGGTTTGGTGTTTGGAACTTTGAGTACATTTATGCCTTTGTTTTTGCAGCAGACAAAGGTTGATTTGAATCCGGGGCTATTTTACTCGGTGGCTGCGATCGCAAGTTTTGCCATCCGCTTGCCTGTCGGCAAAGCATCCGACAAATACGGTCGCGGACTCTTTATCACTGGTGGCTTGATCTGCTATGCTTTGTCTATGCTGATTTTGTATACAGCAAACTCCAGTTATGCCTTTTTACTAGCAGCCTTATTTGAAGGTGCCGCTGGTGGAAATGTCGTCCCCATGATGGTGACGCTGATGGCTGACAGGTGCGAACCTCACGAACGCGGTCGTCTCTTCTCTCTCTGCATTGCCGGATTTGATTTGGGAATTGCGATCGCAGGCCCGATACTAGGCTTAGTTGCAGAGTTTTTCGGTTACAGAAATATGTTCGCGATCGCCTCAGCGATCGCTATCTTCGCCCTACTCGTCTTTATCACCAAGTCCAGCAAAGATTTACCCCATTCTCTGAGGTTTGCCTTTGGTCAAGGTAAAGATGTTTACGCACTGAAGAATTAAAAATTAAAAATGCAAAATTAAAAAAGGAAAATTACCTTTCATAAAAAATTAAAAATAAATTTCTACATTTTTAATTTTTAATTTTACATTTTTAATTTAAAACGGGCTTGGAGGGATTCGAACCCCCGACCTCATGGTCCGTAGCCATGCACTCTATCCACTAAGCTACAAGCCCTGGTTGATTTCAGACTCTGGATTTTTTATCCATAAGTCTTTTTCACACCAAGATTAATCCTAACACAACTTCCAAAATGACGCAAGACCTCCAGCAAAATTTTTCTCAATTACCCACACAGACTCAGCTAACTCATCTAGACGAACGCGGCGAAGCGCAAATGGTGGACGTTTCAGCCAAAGTCTCTACTCTGCGCCAAGCTGTAGCCGCCGCCCAAGTGCGAATGTTACCGGAGACATTTGCTGCAATTCAAGCCGGTAATGCCCCCAAAGGAGATGTCTTGGGAACTGCAAGACTAGCCGGAATTATGGCAGCCAAGCAAACTGCCTCTTTGATTCCTCTATGCCATCCCTTGCCCCTGCAAAAAGTAGAAGTTCAGGTAACGCCAGACGCTGAGTTGCCAGGGTATCAAATTCGCGCCAAGGTCAAAACTAAGGCGGAAACAGGGGTAGAAATGGAAGCTTTGACTGCTGTTTCTGTAGCTGCCTTGACGTTATACGATATGGCAAAAGCTTTGGAAAAATCGATCCAAATAGAATCAATTCGGCTAGTAAGCAAAACAGGCGGTAAATCGGGTGATTATGTTAATAGTTAGTGGTTATTTGTTCGTTGGTAGTGTTTAGTTGGTCACTGTCATTGCCAGAGCAATCGCAATAGATTAAAATTATTTTGGGATTGCTAAAGCAGGAATCACGTACTTTAACGCTTTAAGTAGGCAGACAAAAATAAAGTTAACTATGAGGACAAGGGAACAGGGAACAGTAAAGGTTTCAAGCTTGTTAATATTTCTTAACACAGTATCGTTTACTTTTGTCCGACTACTTAGCAAGAGTTAGCGATTGCTTCACAGCGTTCGCAATGACAACGAACAACGAACAACTAACCACTAACAACTAACCACTAACAGTTAACAATATTTGTTGATTCAATTTTCCGCTACGATATCCCTCCAAATCTAGCGTCACGTAAACAAAACCAAATTCCTGAAACATCGCCACAATTCCCGGCAAATCTGCCTTCAAAACAAACTCCTTAATTTCCTCTGCTGGTAACTCAATTCGTGCCGTATCTCCCTCCGAACGTACCCGTAGGTTTTTTAAGCCCAACTCTCTTAAATACCTCTCACTACGCCCCACCCTTTGTAACTTCCAAATCGTGATTTCTTCACCGTAAGGAAAGCGAGAACTCAGACAAGGTTGTGCAGGTTTATCCCACCAAGGCAAACCCAATTCCTTTGCCAATTGTCGCACTTCTAACTTAGTAACACCTACTTCTGCCAAAGGCGATCGCGCCCCCCTTTCCTTCGCTGCTTGAATTCCCGGCCGATAATCTTTTAAATCATCAGCATTAACTCCATCCACTACATAGGCATAACCCCGCTGAATCGCTAGCGGTTTTAGCGTGTCGTGGAGTTCGCTTTTGCAGAAATAACACCGATTAACTGGGTTAGAAGTGTAGTTGGGGTTTGCCATTTCTTGAGTTTGTATCTCTTCATGGGCAATTCCAATTGATACAGCTTGAATACGGGCATCCTCTAAATCTTCTGGCAATAGTGATGGGGAAACTGCGGTGACAGCTAAAGCGCGATCGCCTAATACATCAAAAGCAATTTTCGCCACCAGAGTGCTATCAATCCCGCCAGAGTAGGCAATTAATGCCCGATCCATCTGGGCAAATAGGGTTTTTAGTTGTTCTAGTTTTTCTCTTAACATAAGCTTGATTTAATTTAATTTTCTCTTTCCATTATACTTTAAAACTCACGCCGCGAAAAGATCGCGATCGCGATTGACAGCAACACTACAATGTACAACAAACCGTAGCCAGCATTAGCGATTAAAGCTGCTATATGCGGCACTTGACCATAAACAGCATCATTTCTTAAATTAAGCCGCGCCAAATCTGGCAAAACCACATAAAGCCCCATCATTAGTTGCTCAATGGTAGGATTTTTAGTTAACTTGCCCAAGGCTACTAAATCCCGCGTTGAGTGTCCCATTAAATAAACCCCAAAAGTAAGCAGAGTTGCCAGCAACGAACTGGTAAAAACCCCAAATAAAATCCCCACTGCTGTCAGCAGAGACAACTCTATCCATACAAAAAACTTGGCGATTAAAATACTTCCTAGCGGGTAAGGTATTCGGCTTAAACTGAGGATCGCGACATAAATAAGAGTCATCGCCGCCACCAAAACCGCTAGCACAACTGATAAACCAATATGCTTACCCACAATTAACTCTGGACGCGAAATTGGTTTGGCAACTAAAACATAAACCGTCCGTTTTTCAATTTCTTTATTCACGAGTCCAGTAGCAACAAAAACCGTCACCATTAAACCTAAAACTCCAATAGCGCCCATCCCAATATCTAAGATAATTTTATTCTCTGTTGTCGCTGCTAGTTCAGGTATAAAACGTACTGCTGCCCCCATCAATATTGCAAAAAAAACAATGAGATATAGGACGCGATCGCGAATCACCTCCCAAAACACATTAACAGCAATTGTCACAATTCTACCCAGACTCATACTTGAATCCCTCTCTGAAATTGGTCTCTTTTTACTTTAGAAGTATATATCTTAACTGGGTTACATTTAACACTACCTCGATTGCCAGATTTCGCCACTTCACAATATTTACCTAGAGTATATCCTCCCTCTTGGGTGGTAGGGCCGAGCCATCGAGCTAACAATTGTATCTTATAAAGAGATTGTCCTTGGATAATAGGAGTTTCTATCTCCCACTTTGAATTCTCAGCCAGAGGAGATAGCTTTTTCAGCACTTCATTCCGCATGAAAATTTTCTCTGTATCCACAGCTATCAGCCAGTATGCTACCTCTTCCCAAGATTTAGTCCGAATTTTACTTCTGATTTGTTCTTCCATTAATTTGACGATCGCCACACCTCTGGAATTCATCAAAGATTCCTGTTTAAAACTAACAACAAAGCCGCTTTTACTGAAATCCTCTACCAGCAGAGTTGGATATTCTGCTAGCCAACCTTGAATTATAAAATGAAATGCTAGCAAGCAGCTAATTAGCGCGTGACTCAGAATTACTCCTAAAAATATCGGGCGAACTAAAGGAGGAGAAGATTGGAATTTTGCGCCGGAACGAATAAACTCAATTATGACAGCAAGGCATATTGAAATCAACGGCCAAAATACAATTGCTAAGGACTGGCTATCTGGTGTCAAATTTTCCCATAAAAACACGCAAATCAAGGCTCCTGTCACCCAAGGACTAAGACTAATTCCCCCTACTATAAATGGTTCCTGACTTGTCCGCCAACCAATTGCAATTGTTAAAAATAACCAACTACAATCAGCTATAGTGTTTTTGAGTCCTTGATTTTTCGTTTCTAAGGCTGATAGAAAGAAGAAAAAAACACTGATTAATACAGGAGTCTTCCAGTGTACTAATCTAGGCGGCACTAAAACCTTTTGTAATATTGCAGTGAATTTAGTCAGATTTTTCATAAGTAAAACCACCTAATTAAACGTAAAATATAGATCGATAAAAAGCTCGCTGCGTATACCCTCATCCTTCTCTCGCAGATAACTAAAGCGTTTATCCTTCCTCCTTCCTTCTTCCTTCTTCCTCCTTCCTTCTTCCTTCTTCCTTCTTCCTTCTTCCTTCATTTACTTTCCAAATATAAAACTAGCAGAATGATACAATGACTGAAACTGTGCGCTATCAATACTACAGCAGATTGAGTTGATATTTGAGAAAATTTTTGAGGGCGGCGGACAAGGTTAGGAGTACCTGGTAGCAAAGGCACTATTGGTTTCTTTTTATTACCTCGTACCAGAAATTCTAAGAGTTCTAATCCCTGCCATTTTAATAAAAAAGATATACTATAAATTAGAAAAGCTGCAAAAATCAGTACAGGAGAAATCGGGTGCCACTGCCCTAGCAACATATAACCCATAAGTAGTTCTATTTCGTCTGGTGACATCAATCCTTCCCAAATGAAAAAAATGAACCACCCCATACAAGTGGAAAATAAATTAATTACTGCTACATATTCAACACTGGTTTTAGGCGTGAGTTTTAGGAACTTTTGAAAAAACCATGATTCAATTGCGATCGCCAACCACAAAATTAAAAATTGAGACAAAATAGCACGTAAGGGGAAAACAGTGGGAAGCATTGATGTTAACGGTTAAATGTTAACGATTAACGACCGTGATTGATAATATTATATAAGCAACTTGCCCAAGCACAGCTCCAAAAGGTGATAAAATGCTGGCACAGAGAGAGGTTGAAATAACTGCTCACTATGGTAAGAAATGGCATTGGCATTCGCACCGCTCAGGCGCTTTCAGAGCGCATTGTCGGTCAAATTCACGTTTACGACGGAGCTAGTAAAGGCAAATCTCAGGCCGCCTTGGGCGTAGTTTTGCGTTCGATTGGCTTGGGAATCAATTCTGAATCGCCCACGAGAGTTTTACTGCTGCGGTTTCTTAAAGGGCCTGGTCGTTCTTATGACGAAGATGCCGCAATAGAAGCCTTACAGCGGGGATTTCCGCATTTAATAGACCAAGTACGTACCGGGAGAGCAGAATATTTTAGCTCCAAAGAAATTACCCGCTTTGACAGATTAGAGGCTGTGCGCGGTTGGGACATAGCAAAAGGCGCGATCGCCTCAGACTTATACTCAGTCGTAGTCCTTGACGAGCTTAACCCCGTATTAGACTTAGGCTTACTGCCAATCGAGGAAATAGTCCATACCCTCAAACACAAACCCGAACACTTAGAAATTATAGCTACAGGCAGGGCAGCGCCTCAAGCACTGTTAGACATCGCCGACTTGCACTCAGAAATGAAGCCCCACTACCACCCGGCAGCAGCAGCAAGCGGAATTACAGGCATAGAGATTTACACCGGCTCTGGCAAGGGCAAATCTACCAGCGCCTTGGGTAAAGCCTTGCAAGCCATAGGTAGAGGTATTAGCCAAGATCAATCCCACCGCGTATTGATCGTGCAGTGGCTCAAAGGCGGCGCGGGCTATACAGAAGACGCGGCGATCGCAGCTTTGCGACAGATATACCCTTACTTAGTAGATCACCAGCGCTGTGGCAGAGACGCGATCGTTTGGCGCGGACAGCAGCAAGAACTAGACTACGTAGAAGCCGAGCGCGGTTGGGAAATAGCTAGAGCCGCGATCGCCTCCGGCTTATACAAAACCATCATCCTCGACGAACTCAACCCCACAGTTGACCTCGAACTGCTGCCCGTCGAGCCCATAGTCGAAGCCTTACTAAGAAAGCCCCGCGATACAGAGATCGCAATCACCGGACGCTGCTACAAGCCCCATGCTTATTTCGACCTAGCGGCTGTTCACTCCGAAGTTTTCTGTCACAAACACTATGGCGATCGTGGAGTAGAACTAAAACGCGGCGTAGACTTTTAAAGCATAGCCCGGATAACAGGTAAGATGCCCGTTCCACAAACAGTCAACTTTATGAGAGTAGACACCATATCTCAAGAACAGATATCTTGCCTCTTCTACAAAGATTAAACTTCGTTGTGGAGTGGGCATCTTGCCTGCACTATTCTCAAGAATTGGCAAACTAGGTGATGGAAAAATCTTAAAATCGATTAAAATCTCTAAAAAATGTGCTATTTATGCGTAAGTCCTGAAGTAGAGCCTACCTTTGCCAACAGCAACAGCCGCGACCTACTTTAGGAGCGAACCACAGCCTGAGTCAAACCCATCTGCTACCTTTCAAAACTTTAGCCTCTTGGCATCGCTGTGTCCGGAACCAACTCAAATCGCTCAAACAATGGCGGAACTTAGAGTTTGTCAAACCCGTCTTCGAGAGCGTATGTATCTTCCAAAATCAAAGGGGATCATTGAGGGTGAAGACTTTCACAGCAACAGCCAACCAGCAAAAAGTTGGCTCAAGAGAAATTCTAGACACAGTTAATCAAAGTGGGCTAGACTTGCGACTGACAAAAAGGTTAAACTACAGCGGAATCCAAATATTTGGTGTTCTAGGCAGAGTCTGTAGTCGCAGTGGCGCGATTACCAACAAGTAGAGGAGTGAAACTGTATGACAACGCTAGATGACAATCCTAATCAGCTAGATTTAAACCTACCCGGACTAGGCCCGGACACTATATTCGCCGGTGCTGGTGCTGATTTTATTAGAACCGCAACCCTGGGCGGCAGTTTAATCTTTGGTCAAGGGGACAACGATACCCTGATTGCCCTGGGCCCTAACGATACTCTGTACGGCGGTGACGACGAAGACTCCCTGCGGACTCAGCGCACCCCCGCCTATTTGTATGGTGACAACGGTAATGACACAGTAATCGCAGAAGCTCGCGCCACCATGTACGGCGGCGCAGGCGACGACTACCTCCAAGGTACTTCCGAAGCCAACTTAATGTTTGGCAACGAAGGTAATGATATTATGCTGGGCGGTTCCCAGAGGAGAGATTCCCTTTACGGTGGCAAGGGGAATGACTCCCTCGGCTTCTTTATTGGTGGAGTTGGTGGCGGCAACAACCTCGGCCTTAACCTAACTGGTGGTCCTTTTGGTGGTGGTGTTGTTGGTAGCGGCAATGAAGGTAGTAACTATTTGCGCGGCGACCTCGGCGACGACCTCATTGTAGGTATTAATCAAAGAGATACCCTCTTCGGTGGTAAGGGTAACGATACCCTGGAAGTCGTCGGTAGCAATTCCTATGCGTCAGGGGATGATGACAATGACACCCTGAGCGCTGAGAACTCTTTCCAGACAAATCCCTTTGCAGCCGGTCAAGTTATAGTCGGTCTTGAAAGAACTACTTTGCTCGGCGGTGCTGGCAATGATTCTATCGACGGTGCAATTGGCGAGTTTCAAAGAGGTAAGAACTTCTACGACGGTGGAGATGGTGGCGATACGATCCTGAGTTACGCTTTCCAAGACACCGTATTAGGGGGTGATGGTAACGACTCAATCTTGTCGGTACAGGGGACTGGAACCTCCAGCCAAGGAGCTGCTGTTACACTTCCAGGCTACGCCGGTCAAAGCATACTAGATGGCGGTCGCGGCAATGACACCATCAGAGCTGCCTTTTCAACTGATACGATGATTGGCGGCGACGGCAACGACAGCCTCAGCGGAATTTTCACCCAAGCCACTGGTGGAGACGGTAACGATACCATCAATGCCGGCTTTGCGGGTACTAATGCTCCACTTATTACCCTGGACGGCGGTGCCGGTGACGATCGCTTAATTGGCAACACCACCCCCGCCAGCGGTTCTTTCCCCGGTAGCCGGAACTTTATGAACGGCGGTGATGGCAATGACTTCATCCTGTTTGGCTCCACCGGTGACAGCTTGATTGGCAACACTGCTGGCAATGACACCATCAGCTACGCTACCAGTGTCAGCTTTACTGGCACAACAGCCAACGTCATCAGTGATTTCTTAGGCAATAACTCCATTACAGGCGCTAATGGCCGTGATTCCATAATTACTGGTTCGGGTAATGACATACTGATCGGCGGCGTTCAAACTGCTACAACCGACGGAAATGATACTCTTGATGCCGGCGATGGCGATGACCAGCTATTCGGCGGCTTTGGTGATGATGTACTAATTGGAGGTAATGGTAGCGACCAGATTTACGGCGGCCCTGGTGCGGACAACATGGCTGGCGGTAATGGCAACGATACCTTCTATTACTTCAACACCGGCGAAGGCGGAACAATCGCAGGCTCAATTGATGGCATCTCTGATTTCCTAATCGGTTCAGATAAGATCGCTATATCTAAGGCTGGCTTTGGTTTACAAGGATTCTCTGTCGGAGGAGGAGTTTTCAGACCTCTAGATCCGGAGTTGGTAGTCCTTCAAACCAGCCCTGCTACGGGTACAAATGTGGAAGCAAATTCACCAGCAACAGGATTCCTCGTTTACGAAGCTCAAAGCGGTAATCTTTACTTCGACACTAACGGCGGTTCTGTTGGCGGTTTGGTTCCGCTGGTAAATCTTAACGGCCGACCTAACATCAGCGAGTCTGATATCGTGCTGTTTTAATTAATCAGTTTAAGCGGTGTAGCGGGTTTTCATTAAACTTTGCTACTCCCCGCAAGCTAGGGATATGAATCCCTAGCTTTTTTGTTTGGGAATTTCACGGGCGATTAGAAATCGCGGCTATAAAAACAAAGTCCGCCTACGCGGACTATAAGAAAAAAAGAACTTATACCAATTCTCTAAATTAATGCTACAGTCTTGGGGCGGGTTTATTAATGTTATTTGTGGGTGGCAAATTTGATCGCGAACCCGCCCCTACCCAAACTGTAGCAAACTTTTAGAGAAGTGGTATTACCCTGGCTGCGAATGGCTAACTTTGTTGCCAATGAGGTTAAGAAAGTTAGCGCCAAAATGCTGAATTTCTAGGAAATTCGCATTAAAAGGGGCAGGCTTGTAAATTCTAAAACTTCGCATGATTCCTAAAGTTGCCGCGCTTTCCAATGGCCCAATAAAACTGGTATCACCATCTAAAAAATAAGGTTGATTTGCCCAATAAGCCATCTGCTGAGCATTCAAAAAATAGCATCCAGAATGAGGGTTGAGAGCACGGTGGAATGCAACTTGCTGTTCCATAACCTGACCTACAAACTGCGGTTGCTCTTGCACATTTTGAAATCTCGCTGTTACTTGCGGTACTAAGTCGCCGTCAATATAAGCTTTGCGAACTAACCCTTGAGGGGATATTTCATAACGGTTAGGCTGAAGTAAATTGCCACTACTAGCATGGCGAGTAAACCAATTTAACTTGACAAATAGCCAGGGGTCGTGCAAAATTAAGTCATCTTCTAAATAACAGTAATAGTCGTATTTCTCTAGGCAAGCACGCATCACTGCTTGACACTCAAATCCCAACATTAACGGCTCAGATTTCGTGGCATTATGCAAAAAGAATTTGGGTGGAAGAGAGAGTTGGGGGAGTAGGTGATAGTCTTGAGTTGTGCAGACAACTATATCTATGTCATGAGTCTGGGACTCATTGACTGATACAGTTGCACATTGGCCAATGTGAATCATGGACTGAGATTTGCCATAGAGCCCTTGTAACGCTGAACCAG
>DATGYA010000087.1:0-4962 GCA_035298405.1 Kamptonema sp.
ACTCACTTTTACAATCGCGGTTGGATGGTTGGTACTGCTGGCAACCTGTCGGCTCGTTTGGCTGACGGTAGCTTTTGGATTACTGCTAGCGGGCGTGCCAAAGGACAGTTGACAGACCAAGATTTTATTCGCATAGATATATATGGTAAAATTATCGAGCAGCCCCATCCTGATTGTCGTCCTTCGGCAGAAACCAGTATTCATCAGGCAATTTATAAGTGTTTTCCAGAGGCTCAAGCTTGCTATCACGTACATTCAATTGAGGCTAATTTAGTCTCTCGATTTACGAAGGATGATACACTGCCTTTGCCTGCTATTGAAATGATTAAAGGTTTGGGGGTGTGGGAAGAGAATCCAGAGGTAGCAATACCGATGTTTGTGAATCATTTTGAAGTACCGCGAATTGCTGATGAGATTTGCTCGCGGTTTGCTATTTCACCGCCGCCAATACCAGCTTTGTTAATCCGCGATCATGGAGTTACAGTCTGGGCTGATTCAACAGCTAAAGCTTATAATTATGTTGAGGTTGTTGAGTATATTTTTCGCTATATGGTAGCTGCTCATTAATCAATTTTTAGATGATTTTTTGTCATTGTCATATTAAAAGCAGAAATATTGGACTTTGGTACAAAAATTTACATACCCCTCTTTTGTCACTCTAGGCATAGTATAATAGAACAAAATCTCTCAAACCTGAGCTGGGTCTATGGTTAAGACTCGCCAAGCTGATTCGACATTGAAATTGATTGATGAGTATTGTAGCTATTACAGAAATCTGTTTTCAGAAGTCAGAAGCTTTGAAGCTTTTACACATCTTCATGCTGGTATAATTTCTGATATTAAACGTAAGACACTACCAGCCATTGCAGAGATAATGGGGCTAGAAAATGCTCAAGGATTGCATCGCTTTCTTACCCAATCACCCTGGGAGGCTCAAGCCTTGAGAAGGCAAAGGCTAGAATTAATTTTAAAAATTGTTAAAGATCGAAAAATCGTTCTCATCATTGACGAAACAGGAGATCCAAAGAAGGGAAAAGCCACAGATTATGGGTTCTTCCGTACTTACTGTGCTAAAATATTAAGAAACAGTCAAAAAAGCTAGTGTATTATGAATAAGTTGATGACCAAATTGCTAAATTTACCGGGAGTTTTAGTAGAAAATAGTCAACAAACAGAAGATACATTAATTTTCTTCGTGAAATCGGATAAGAAAACAGCGCTTTGCCCCCGTTGTGGTCAAAAAAGTCATCGAATTTATCAAAATCAGCGACATTTAGTAAAAGATTTACCCCTGGGTAATAGAGAAGTAGTTTTGTGTGTTAATCGACGCAGATTTAAATGTGGAAATTGCCAAAAACCTTTTAGTGAGATGTTGGATTTTGTGCCAGAGAAGAAAAATTTTACTCATAGATATGCAGAAACTAAGCGATCGCTACATATTCTAGGTTTTTATCCCGATGCAGATAAATTGCGGGAACCTTTGGGCGATCGCCTACAAGGAAGATTTAGGCGATCGCAGCAAATAGTTGATAATTTAGCAGCCCTTGGATATCCCATCCAGTTGCCAAAATTGGGGGAAGGAATGGCCCCCGGCCGGCCTCACATCGCAATGGCACTTGTAAAAGCCGGTTATGTTCAATCACCAACCGAAGCTTTCGATCGCTGGCTGGGAGATAATAAACCAGCTTACGTGAATTATGAGAAATTTTCGATTATTGAAGGCATTGATTTGTTACGCAGTTGTGGCGCAGTACCAGTATGGGCGCACCCTTACTTATTTCGCGGCGGCATTGTTGAAGAAGTTTTAAAAGAATTAGTAGACGCTGGTTTAATGGGAGTTGAGGTTTATCATCCCAGTCACAGTTCAAAGGATATCAGAAATTTAAAAGATTTATGTGCCTATTACGGCTTAATTATGACTGGAGGTAGCGACTATCACGGCCCTAATGCAGATAATAGGAAAGATACAGAGAATACGCTAAATATGTTGCATTTACCTTTAGAGTTACTTGAGCCGATAAAAGTTGCAGCTAATAGCTTGAAAACAGTTAACAGTTAACAGTTAACAGTTAACAATCTTAAAAATCAGGCTCATCAGCCAAAGTTTCAATCAATAAATTCATCTGGGCTTTCCCCTGTACTAAAAAAGTTTCGCACTGCTGCAAATATTCCACAGCCATTGCAAATTGCTCGAAAACTTCCTCCAAGGGAAGTTCTCCCGATTCAACTCGATCGATAATTTCTTCAATTTGAGCCACTGCGACTTCATATTTCCAGTCAGACTGGCCTTGTGAAAAATCAATCATCCGCGTCCACTATCTCTACAATCTTGACTTTAAGCATACCTTGATTTAACTTAATAGTTAGTTCCTCTCCTGTCACTAACTTCTCAGTTGTGCGAGCGAGAGTGCCATCTTTTTGTTTTACCACTGCATAACCCCTTTGTAACACAGCTTGAGGGTCGAGTGTTGCTAACTTTTGACGTAAAATCTGACACTGCACGGTTGCCTGTTGTAAACTTCGCGATGTAGAAGAAAGGCGTTTTAACCGACTTTGTAATTGTTGACAACGCTGTTCTGCTTTGTGCAAACGTTGTTCTACAACAGAGACTAATGTTTGTACTCTTTGGCGGTGTTGGATGTAAAGATTAGCAAGATCGGGGACAACATTTTCAGCGGCGGCGGTGGGAGTGTGAAAGCTTTTATCGGCAACTAAGTCAGCTAAAGATTCATCTCTTTCGTGACCGATACCCGTAATAATTGGGATAGAACAATTCGCGATCGCGCGTACCACCCGCTCATCATTAAAACAAGCTAAATCTTCCACAGAACCGCCACCTCGTGCTAAAATTATTACCTCAGCACGACCATCGGATTCTACTCTTTCAATTGCTGCGGTAATAGAAGCTGCTGCTAATTCTCCTTGTACCGAAGCAGGCGATAATAAAACGTGCAAACCGGGATATCGCTGAGTAAAAGTGCGCTGAATGTCCCCCCAAGCAGCAGCGGCGGGAGAAGTGACAACAGCCACAGTTTGAGGGTGGAAGGGAAGCGATCGCTTTCTGGCAGGATCGAACAAACCCTCAGTTTCCAAGCGCGATCGCAACTGCTGATAACGCAAAGCTTGCAACCCTTCTCCCGCAGGTAGCGCTTGGCAAACATTCAATTGATATTCTCCCCGCGCTTTATAGACGCGGATGCTTCCCAAAACTATCAACTGTTCCCCTTTTACCGGCATCTGCATTAATTGCGATCGCTGAGAGTTCCAGACTACACAGCGAATCATCCCCGGATTGTCCGGATCGGAGAGACTAAAAAATAATCCACTACGGGATTCTGAGGCATTAGATACCTCCCCCGTTACCCAAACCAAGTGCAGGTAGTTGTCATCTTCCAGCAATGCTTGAATGTAAGAAGTCACTCCAGCAACAGACAAAGCATTATCAGGAATAATTGAAGTCATAAACAGTTAAATATTTTTGTGGGATAGGTGGAGCGCCCGTCTTTTATAATTTAAAAACCGATAAAATGTTCGCCAACATGATTCTAACATTGTGCTAATTTAAAAGCGGACAAGATATCCACCCTCACAAACATCATTCGGCTAACCTTTTAAAGGTACAAAACTGAAATTGTGAGTTAATCCACAAATCAAAAATCCTATGGTATCACTAAGTATGCTACGCCAACAGGCCTCTGCGATGGGGATCGCCGACGCAGAAGTGAGAAAATACGGGGATATTCGGCATAAAAGAACTTGGACACTAGCGATCGAACACCATCAGCAAACCCAAAGTTCTGCCAATCAACCTAATGCTGAGATTGAACTACAAGACAACTCGATTCCCAAGCCAGAAATAGAAATAGAAATAGAATTCCTGCCAGAATTGATTCCCTCTCCTCCACAAAATAACATTAAAGCCCGAACACGAATCAAGCAGGATCGAGGCTTTGAGCAAGTTGTACAAAATCATATTAAAGCACTGAGAATAGCCTCTGTACCAAGTGAAAATCAGTCTCATGCACCAATCCGAAATTGGTTTTGCCCAGAATGCAGCGGACAAGGGTTAAACTGTTACCTGTGTCAAGGTGCAGGCAATGTAGATGATATCGCCGCTAGAGGTTGGACTCTCGCTTACATGGAAATGTTAGGCTGTTCTCCTACAGAAATAGCACCGTTGAGGAGTTTATCCCCTTCACTCAATACTCTAACATTGAGTTTAGAAGTTTGCATTGCGCTCAAAGAAAGTAGCGATATTTTAAACCGTACTGAGAAGCTGATCGCGCTCTAAAAAATGCTAAGTAGAAGGAAGAAGGAAGAAGGAAGAAGGAAAAATGCTTATACAGCTAGGTTTTATCCATCTGCTTCTTACGTTTAATTAGGTGGATTTACTTATAACTATGACAAAAAAACTAAATTAATTCTCCAATAAAAATGCCTATTGGCTTCGTTTCTGTTCGCTGCGTTCCCGCAGAAATTCTGCGAGAAAAGCTAGACCTCCAGAAACTAGCATCAAAATCACGCTGAGAGCATTAATATCTGGTTTAACTCCAGTGCGAATGCGGCTAAAAATTTCCAGGGGTAGAGTTGTTGAACCACTTCCTGCGGTGAAACTGGCAATCAAAAAGTCATCCATGCTGAGTACAAAAGACAACAAACAGCCAGATACAATTCCAGGTATTAATTGAGGCAGCAAAACTTTTATGAAAGCTTCCACTGGAGTTGCACCTAAATCTAGGGCAGCTTCTTCTAAATAGGGGTTGAGGTCTGCTAACCTAGTAGAGACAACTAAACCAACGTAAGCGAGGCAAAATACTATATGAGCTGCTACAATTGTCCACAAACTGAGAGGTATAGCCGCTGCTGCTAGAAATACTAAAGTCGCAACTGCGATCGCAATGTCTGGAATAATCAAAGGTAAGTAGGAAACTCCTCGATAC
Organism: Kamptonema sp.; assembly: GCA_035298405.1. Classification (GTDB taxonomy): domain Bacteria; phylum Cyanobacteriota; class Cyanobacteriia; order Cyanobacteriales; family Microcoleaceae; genus Kamptonema. The sequence goes on from DATGYA010000087.1 coordinate 4,941, forward strand.
AAACTCTTGCCCGGAAACTTAT
>DATGYA010000088.1:0-9724 GCA_035298405.1 Kamptonema sp.
AACAACTAACCATGAACGATTTAAGAATTGTATCTTTAATTCCCAGTGCCACAGAAATTTTACAAGTATTAGGATTGACTGCTGCAATTGTAGGCCGTTCCCACGAATGCGACTATCCTCCAGAAATCCAACAGCTACCAGTTTGCACCCAACCTAAATTTAATCCCGAAGGTACTAGCGGCGAAATTCATAATCGCGTGACAGAATTGCTGCAAAATGCCCTTAGCGTTTATAAGGTAGAAATAGAGACTCTGGAGAAATTACAGCCAACTCATATTCTGACACAAGCTCAATGTGAAGTTTGTGCGTGTTCATTAACTGAGGTGGAAGAAGCAGTTAGTACGCTAGTAAATAGCAAACCAGAAATTATTTCTTTACAGCCAAATTTGCTTGCAGAAGTTTGGGCAGATATTCAGCGAGTTGCTGATATTATAGGAGTTGATGGAAAAAGTGCGATCGCGCAATTAAAATTCCGCGTTGATGCTGTCACCTCCAAAACACAAACTATTGCTAAAGAAAATCATCCTACAGTAGCTTGTATTGAGTGGATTGAACCTTTGATGGCCGCTGGCAATTGGATTCCAGAATTAGTGACAATGGCTGGAGGCAATTCGCTATTCGGGATTGTTGGTCAGCATTCACCTTGGTTACAATGGGAATCTATTGTAAATGCTAATCCAGAAGTGATTATTTTCATGCCTTGCGGCTTTGATTTAAACCGCACTCGGATAGAAGCACGGGAAATGCTTAAATATACAGAATGGCCAAATTTGCAAGCTGTTAAAACTGGAAAAGTTTTTATCACTGATGGGAATTCTTACTTTAACCGACCAGGGCCGAGACTGGTAGATTCTCTAGAGATTTTAGCAGAAATTATGCACCCGGAAATTTTTGATTTCGGCTACCAAGGATGGGAACGGTTAGGAACTAAAGATTAAAAAGTAAAAAGTAAATTTTTACTTTTTAGCTTTCAATGTTGTATTTTCTCCCTTCATTCGGCGGCGATCAAGGTTTGTGGATAATATCCACCGAATCATCCCGATCTGGGCCTAACTTTTGATATTCTTCTGTGGCTTTTTTCTGAAGTTCTTCTTCAGATTCAGAGGTTGTTACCTGATGATTTTTGTCGTCAGTAGGTGGTTGGGAATTCACAGTTTTTTCTTTGTGTGGAAGCATGAGATATTGACTCCAAATATACAAGTTATCTAAGGCGATCGCGTCTATTTTTACAATTAGCGCGATCGCCGAAACCTCACATCTCCCTCTCGGATGAAATTGGGTAAAATTTATTCAATCCAACCGCCAAAAACCGCTAACCCATAATATTTCCAAGGTACTACCACCGTATCAAACCCTGCTTTTATCAACATCTCCAAATGTGCCGACAAAGTAGCCAATTGATCCGGATTAGAATAACCGTGAGGCGTACTATTTCCAATCTTAGCACGAATTTCTGATAAAGTTGTTCCCTGTTGAGCAGCCCAATCTTCTCGCACAGCTTGATAAATATCTGCCGCGATCGCAGATTCCGCAAGAATCGGGTCAGCATTCCAAAAACAGCCACCAGAAATTAAACTTTCACCAATACAGTAAAATAACTTAAACTTGATCTCATCCTTGAGATGATGAATTGCCAGAGATGAAACACAGGCATTAAATTTATCGGCAATTGTCACCCCTAAGAAAGAGGAAAGATCGAGAGAATTATTCGCCCATTCCCCGAAATCCAATTCTATCCCTATCCATCTATCCGCAAAACCTGCGGCTTCAATTTTAGCCTTCGCAAATTGAAGCATCCGCGGCGAGTAATCTACAGCAATTATCTCAGCAGATGGATAGCATCTGAGAATTTTTAAACTTAGTTCTCCAGTACCACATCCTAATTCTAAAACTTGCTGGTTATTATTAGATATACAGCGAATTAACACATCCAGCATTTCATCGTACCGAGGCAATAGTTGCCTCATTCCCGTGTCAAAATCAGCAGTATTAGCAAAAACTTCTCCGGGAAAAATAGAGTTGTCCCTAGAGACAGGATTGAGATCGTAACTCACGATTGCTTCCAAAATATACTATCGGTATTCTAGCTGAGGAAGGCAAAATCCGATCGGAACACTGGTAACAGCCGAGTTAAGGAGTTACAATTGTGCATAGTTTCACGGAAAAACTAAAAATACTTGGAAAGTAAGAGGAAGATCGACCCTTTTAGTTACAGATATCATGGGCGTGTTAACTTCTCAAGCATGGAACGCCTTCGGAACCCTGTTCTACGGGGAAATTATCCTTGGTCTGACAATTGTGTTCTCAGTAAGCCTGGCGCTAGGGAGAGATGATTGCAATCTCCTGACTGACAAGTTACTTTGCAATATATTTATATTAGTTTGAGTCAATTTTATGCAGCATAGGATTTTAGCACTATTAGCTTCCTTTACAGCTCGCTTGTCTTTGCGAATAACTTTTTGGGTATTTGTTAGCCTAATTATTATTGAGTTGATTCTTCTCGTCCCATCTTATTTTCGCCGCGAGAATGAGCTTTTGTTGCAATTGGAACAGGTCTCTCATGCAACTATTAACTCGCTAGTGGTCTTGACAAAAACAGATATGTCTGACCGCAACCTACTTCATCTAAAAATTAAAAATATAATCAGTGATTCTAATATAATTTCAGGGATAGCAATTTATCAATCTAACGGTCAACTGATAGATACATTAGGAGACGTACCTGAAATTAATTTTATCGACCTCAAAGATACTAAAATTTTACGCAGGCGCAGCCGAGATGGTGCTAGATACGATGTGGCTTGGACAAATCTCCATTTGGGAGGAAAATATATCTTAATTGTCCGTCACGATGCCACGTCAGTTCAACAGGAATTGTACGCATTTACTCTCCGAATTGCTGGCTTAGTTTTGATTATATCTATTTTCGTTACCTCTGGAACAATGCTAGTATTAGGAGTAACAGTAATTGCTCCTATCCTGCGACTTAGAGATGATTTAATGGCTGCGGGAGAGGCGTTAAGCAAAAATGAGGATAAACCAGACTTTTACTCTCTATCTGTCAAGCGTAAAGATGAGCTTGGAGAAGTTATGGCAGCATTTAACCAAATGTTCGATCGAGTGTATCAGGAAATTAATCAACGAAAAATAACAGAAGAAATATTGCGTTCTGAGCAAGAAAAATCGGAACGTTTATTGCTGAATATACTGCCCCAACCAATTGCTGAACGGTTGAAGCAGGGACAGAGTAATATTGCTGACGGGTTTGCAGAAGTGACGATTCTTTTTGCTGATATTGTTGGGTTTACAGAAATATCATCGCGGGTTTCACCTCAAGAATTGGTTAATTTGCTGAATCAGATATTTTCAGCATTCGATCGGTTGAGTGAAAATTATGGATTAGAAAAAATTAAGACTATAGGGGATAATTATATGGTGGCTGGCGGTTTGCCAATGCCACACCCACAACACGCAGAAGTGATTGCTGAAATGGCTCTTGATATGCAGCAGGAAATAGTTAAATTTAGCATTGAATGCGGCAAACCGCTCAATATTAGAATTGGAATTAATACTGGCCCTGTAGTAGCTGGTGTAATTGGTACTAAAAAGTTTATTTACGATTTGTGGGGAGATGCAGTAAATACCGCTTCCCGGATGGAATCCCAGGGAATTCCTGGCAAAATTCAGGTTAGTTCTTCAACTTATAATTTGTTACAAAACAAGTATTTATTTGAAGAGCGTGGTATAATTCAGGTCAAAGGGAAGGGAGAAATGAGTACTTATTTGCTAATCGGCAGAAAAGTTTAAATGTGGAGGAGTAGTGGAAGAACGCGAGATCGTTACTATTGCAGAGTATCAGTTAACTGCGGAATCTTTCCGAGATGGAACTTGGAACCATGACGTATCCCAAAATCGTCAGGCTTTGGTTGCAGAAATGCCGAGAAATCCTGGTACAATTTTGGATGTTGGCTGCGGGCCGGGACGCGATTTAGTTTGGTTTAAAAGTCAAGGACATACGGCATTTGGTTTGGATGCTACGCCTGCCTTTGTGGAGATGGCAAAAGAGTTGTCGGGTTGCGAAGTTTGGCAACAATCTTTTTTGAGTCTTGATTTGCCTCTGGCAACTTTTGATGGTATTTTTGCTAATGCTTCCCTGATTCATGTTCCCCGCGATCGCATGGTAAAGGTACTGAAAGATTTTCACAAATCTTTAGTTCCTGCGGGTGCAATTGTGATGTCTATGTGTCGAGGGAATTGGGAGGGTTTCGATGTGCGGCCAACTGGTCAACGCTATACTGTAGCTTGGGAGTATGAAACATTAGCTCCCTGTTTGGAACAAGCAGAATTTGATATTATCGATCGCTATTATCGCCCGCCAGGTTTGCCTTGTACGCAGCAATCTTGGGTCGTGATTGTGGCTAGGAAAAGGTGATTTGAGATTTTGAGTAATTGGCTTTTATGCCATGATTTATGATACAATATCTTCAGTTTGAAGGTTGATCTGGGATTAATAATTATGGCTGAATCTTACATTTTTTTAGCGGGTGCAAGTCGAGGGGTTGGGCGAGAAATTGCTAAATATCTGACATCAAAACAGATGAAGATGAAGGCAATGTTGCGAACTTCTGAAACTCGTGATGAATTGGAAGCGATGGGTATCCAAGTGGTAATTGGTGATGCTTTGGATGCTGCGGCTGTGGAAGCGGCAATGACTGGGGATGATTCGATTTCTACTGTAATTAGTACGATTGGTGGTTTACCAAAAGATGGGGAAAGGGCGGATTATTTGGGTAATAAGAATTTGATTGATGCTGCGGTGAAAGCAAAAGTACAAAAGTTTATTTTGGTTTCTTCTATTGGTAGTGGCAATAGTATCGTGGCTTTATCACCCCAAGCTTTAGAAAGTTTAGGGCCAGTTTTGCTGGAAAAAGAAAAGGCAGAAAAGCATCTGATTGCCAGTGGATTAATTTATACTATTATCCGTCCGGGTGGATTGAAGTCTGAACCGGCGACGGGAAATGGGGTTTTAAGTGAGGATTATCAAATTTCTGGGATGATTCACCGTGCGGATGTGGCAGAATTAGTTAGTCGCTGTGTTGTTAGCGATCGCGCTCATAATAAAATATTGTCGGCGGTGGATCGCAATATGCTTTTCAGCAACGCAACTATTGAGGAATTTAGTTTGAGTTGAAGGGTTTAATCCAATTGTGTTGGATGGCGAAATCTAGGCTAAGAGATGCGATCGCAAACATGAGAATACTTTCTGCATCCATCGCCGCAAATAGCCAGATATTTGGGTCAAGCAAAATGCCCGCATCATTAGATAATCCTATATCTAACTGACCGAATCCCCGCACCAGCCCAAAGGCTAATACTACACCAGATTTGAGATGGGGGTTGGTGTCGCGGCGGATGGCGTAGCGGTAGGTGGCACCAAAGAGAAAGCCAGATATCAAAGCGATCGCACCTCTAACTACTAAGTTAAAATCCATAGCTGGCAGAGTTTCCAGCGACTTTGCTAGCATCAGACTGTTAGCAGTTTCAGCCATCCCAAAAGCTAGCAATAGCGACAAGGCTGCTAGAATACCTGCTTTGAGAGATTCTAACCGTTCTGCAAGACTAAACAACGATTCCTTCACGGCGGACTAATACTATAAGATTGCTCAAAGTAATATAATATAGAACTGACGTAATTTTGTACCATGTTTAAAGCACTGTTATGGATATTCTCTCACTAGGTTGGGTTGGGCTTACCGTTGTGTTCAGCTTCTCGATTTCGATGGTAATTTGGGGACGTAACGGTTTCTAGATTGCAACAGGCACGTAGCCATAGCTTTAGCCCTCAAACGTATACAAATAAAGAGGGCTAAAGCCCAAATACGTACCTTTTTATAAAAAAGCCCTCCCTAGCTTACTCGTTCTGCCAATTCTAACCAACGTTCAGTTCCGACCTCTATTGCTTGAGTCAATTCTGCTAAACGATCCGAAAGTTTCTGTACCTCTGTGAAACCACTAGGAGGATTGTGATAAAGCAACTTCTCAATTTCTGCTTTTTCAGCTTCCATTTGGGGAATCTCTATTTCTAGCCTCTCATATTCACGTTTTTCTTTAAAGGAAAGTTTCCCATTTTTAGCGGCTGTAGCCGATGGAGAAGCCGAGGTTTCTGCTTTTTTTGAATTTTTAGTCGAAGATGCTAAGCGCTTCGCTTCTGCTTCTTCTTCCTGCTTTTTATAATCTAAATAGACTGAATAATTGCCAGGATACAAGCGCAGATTTCCCTCCGGTTCAAAGGCGAAAACCATATCAATTGTGCGATCGAGAAAATAGCGATCGTGGGAGACTACAATTACACAACCATTGAAATCCTCCAAATAGTCTTCTAGAACTGCCAAAGTTTGTACATCTAAGTCATTAGTTGGCTCATCTAAAATCAACAAATTCGGCGCACTCATTAACACCCGCAACAAAAATAACCGCCGCCTTTCACCGCCTGAAAGTTTGTGAATCGGTGCGTATTGTTGATTAGGTTCAAACAAAAACCGCTCCAACATTTGGGAAGCAGTAATAATACTTCCATCTGCGGTTGTTACCAATTCAGCGACACTTTTGAGGTATTCAATTACTCGTTGATCTTCATTCATCAGTAGATCGTCTGAGTGCTGATCGAAATACCCAATATGAATAGTAGAACCAATTTCTACTGTCCCGGAATCTGGCTGTATCCGTTCGGTAATAATATCCATCAAAGTAGATTTTCCAGCACCGTTACTACCAATAATGCCGATGCGATCTTCGGGAGTAAAACTATAAGTAAAGTCTTTAATTAGGATGCGATCGCCATAAGCTTTACAGATATTATTTAGCTCAATAACCTTCTTGCCAATGCGACGGCCGGCGGTAGAAATATCAACTTTTCCTTGTGCTTTCTTAAATTCCTGTTCTTGCATTTCGCGAATGCGATCGATCCTGGCTTTTTGCTTCGTACTCCTAGCTTTCGGCCCTCGCTTCAACCATTCCAATTCTCGCCGCAATACTCCTTTATATTTGCGTTGGGTACTACTTGCTGATTCCTCAGCTTCTGCCTTTTTCTCCAAGTAGTAAGCGTAGTTCCCAGAGTAAGCGTATAAATCGCCGCGATCTATTTCTAAAATGCGATTAGTAACGCGATCCAAAAAGTAGCGATCGTGAGTGATCAGCAATAACGCACCCCGATAACGATTCAAATAGTTTTGCAACCATTCAACAGAGAGTGCATCGAGATGGTTGGTGGGTTCATCCATCAGTAAAACATCGGGTTCTGATAACAAAGCCGTTGCCAGAGCAATTCGCTTGCGATAGCCACCAGAAAGGTCACTAATTTTGGCTTCAAAATCCTCAATTCCTAATTTACTGAGAATCAGTTTAGCATTAGTTTCTAGTTCAAGAGCGCCAATTTCTTCCATACGTTGAAATACGATTGAAAGACGCGCCATGAGTTTTTCCGTGTCGCCATGTCCATGGGTCAATTTATCTGAAATTTCTTCATATTCGCGGACAACAGCCATTTTTTCGCCGCTATCTGCAAAAATTTGTTCCAATACAGTATGGTTTTCATCTAAATCTGGCTGTTGAGGCAAATAGGCAATTTTTGCTCCCGAATTGACCCAAATTTCGCCGCCATCAATGGGTTCTAATCCGGCAATCATTTTCAGCAGTGTGGATTTCCCGGAACCGTTGGCCCCAATTAGTCCGACTTTATCGCCTTCATCAAGGCTGAAGCTGGCATCTTTTAGGATTTCTTTGATGCCGAAGTCTTTGTTGAGCGATCGCAGTGTAAAAAGTGTCATAAGTACAGGGTATCTACCAGTTATCTAGTTTAACGCTGTCTTGGCTCGGAATGTAGGTAAGAAAATAATTATTATTCCTCCTATAGACAAAATATATCCTCATTTACCGTGGGGTATTATTTTAAGGGTGCAAGAGTTTGATATGAGCGATCCCAGTGTAAAGAATGTCATTAGTGTAGAAGTTTAGCCCTTGCATAAGTCCTGAATAACCATGTATTATGATAATAATCATGTAATATGCGAGTAATCTTCCATGAAAGAGTCTGTCCCTACCCGATCTAAGCCAGTTTCTGGTGATGTCGCCCAACCACCAATTTCTGAGCAACGCTTACATAAGCTAGAGGTTGAAAACCTTAAAAATCTCAGAGAGCTTTGTATTTCATTTGAAACAAAAAACATTACAGGTATTTTGGGGCCGAATGGTTATGGAAAATCAACTATTCTTCATGTGCTAGCTTCTTGCTTTAAACCCCCAAAGAAAGAACAAAAAGATTATAAATTTAGTAATTTCTTTCCTCCGCATTCTGATAATTTATGGCAAGGGAGTAAACTAAAAATAGTTCATACTTACCGACAAGGTTCTCAAAATCCCAAAGACGTAGAGACTATGTATAGCAAAAGTAAGGATCGATGGATGCCAATATATGAAAGGCGACCAACAAGAAGTGTTCTCTACTTTGGTGTAGATAATTGTGTTCCTCTTATTGAAGCAGAAAAACGGAATAATGCCAAAATAAATTATTCAACTAATCAAATAAGTGAAGAAATTATAAATATAATTTTAGACAAAGCATCATTTTGTCTAAATATAAAATACACAGCTTACACTCTTAATGATACTGGACGGGGAAAAAAATTTATTGGTGTTGAAGCTGACGGGATAAAATACTCTGCATTAAGTATGAGTGCTGGGGAACAAAAAATATTTTCATTGCTGGAAAAAGTTTTTAGGGCAGAAAAATATAGCCTCATTTTAATAGATGAACTTGACCTTTTGCTGCATGACTCAGCGATGAAAAAATTAATTAACGTTGTTGCTGAAAGAGCGGAAAACAAAAAGCTACAAGTTGTATTTACAACACATAGAGAATCAGTTCTTGATTTGTCTAATTTAATCAATATAAGACACGTTTTTAGTAAATGTATAAGATCAAAAACATATTGCCTTGAAGACACTAAACCAGATGCAATCTACCGATTAACGGGAATTCGACTTAAGCCAATTGAAGTATTTGTTGAAGATGATCTTGCTATGGCAATAGTAAAAAAGGTTACGGGTGAACTAGGTATTGCTAAACACGTCTCCATACAGAGATTTGGAGCAGCTATAAATTGCTTTACGCTTTTAGCTGCACTACTCCTGCGTGATGAAAATTGCGAAAATAGCATATTTATACTAGATGGAGATGTCTATATAACTGAAGAAGAACAAGAGAATCATTTAAAAAAGGTCTTAACTGGAGATGATGAAAAGGCAAAATCACTTCGGCAAGATGGTTGCAAAAAAATAAAATCCTTAAAGCTTCCACCAAATACTAACCCTGAAAAGTATATTCACAGCATTATTATCGGCTTGGAGCATACAAATAATAAAGAACATAACGAAATTATCGGGATTGCAAAAGAGATTAACGTTGTTGAGGATAATCACCAATATGTAGACGGAATTATAGCTCAGTTGGGTTACGAGAGGAGTGTTGGGTTATCAAAAATAATTGAGCTAATCAGTTCGACTCGAGAATGGATTGATTACGTTGCTGACGTAAAAGAATGGCTAGATTCAAAGAAAGGATTAGTAGAAGAGACTATGCTGGAAGGCAATTCTCAGACGACCCAATAAAAAAATGCGGATTTCGCACCTTTAAGAAAGTTGAAATGTGATGATACATTTATACAAT
>DATGYA010000089.1:0-2143 GCA_035298405.1 Kamptonema sp.
GGGAAGAGGCGATTCTAGAATTAGAACAAGTAATTGCAACAGATCCTAATTATGCAGAAGCTTACAATAATTTGGGTATAATTTCCCAGCACGAACATAGATTAAATGAAGCGATAAAATACTACCAAAAAGCTATTGATATTCGCTACAAATTTCCTGATGCACATTTTAATTTAGGCATGGCTTTATTACAAATTGGAGAATATACCCAAGGCTTTGCCGAAAGTGAGTGGCGTTGGCAAACGAATAACTTTACACCATTTATTTGTCCTCAACCTTTGTGGGATGGTAGCGATTTAAGCGGTAAAACTATTCTAATTCATACCGAACAAGGTTCGGGAGATGCCATTCAATTTATTCGCTATATTCCCCTAGTTGCTGAAAGTAGATGTCGCATTATTTTAGTTTGTATTCCCGACTTAATGCCATTATTTGCCACCATTCCTCACATTCACAAGATGATTCCGCCGGGAGACATTGCGACATCAGAGTTTGATGTTTATGCTCCCTTAATGAGCTTACCTCATATTCTGGGTACAACTTTAGATACAATCCCTGCTCAAATTCCTTATTTAGAAGCAAGGGAGCAAAATGTTGTTTTCCCAATCCTGCATTCATCTGAGTCTAACAAATTAAAAGTAGGAATTGTTTGGTGTGGAAGTCCTACTCATAAAAACGATCGCAATCGTTCTTGTCAATTAGATGATTTTGTGCCTATTTTGAATATAAAAAATGTAGATTTCTTTAGCTTGCAAAAAGTTACTAAGCCTACGGATTTAGCAAAATTGCCAGAATTTAATGTCTGCGATCTAAGTTATTATCTCAGAGATTATGGAGATACGGCAAGAGCGATCGCGCAGTTAGATTTAGTTATTACTGTAGATACTTCCGTTGCTCACTTAGCTGGAGCATTAGGTAAGCCAGTTTGGACTTTACTCTGCTATAGTCCTGATTGGCGATGGATGTTAGAAAGAAATGATACTCCTTGGTATCCTACTATGCGATTATTTCGGCAATCGCAACCGCGAGATTGGGTGGAAGTATTTAATCGCGTTGCTGAAGCATTAAATGGGTTGGTAGGAGATTAAAAATAGTAGAATGTTAAGGGAGCCGTTAGTTGTTATAGTTGGTGTGAGTAAGAGTGCGGTGACATCTGCTAGTTTCAGAGGGATTTAAAGCTTCAAGTAGAAACTTAAGAGAAAGCATGACTACTTAGGGCTTGCTGAATCAGTGTCAAAAGGTTACACCACCAGGATGAAGAGAGCGGACGATCAATAATGGTGCAAGAAAAACAGGTAAAATAGTACAAAACCCTTGCATTACCATTTGTGATCGTGTACCGAAAAGCTGAGTCTGCTCCTACCGAACCCTTCGACTTTGAACTCTCCAACGGATGCAAGTTGGCAGCAGATAACCGTTGGGTACAAATGGCCGAACTAATTCCGTGGTCAGAATTTGAATCAGAATATGCGGAAAACTTTCCCACCTTCATGGGAGCACCCGCCAAATCATTTAGGATGGCATTAGGGGCATTAATCATCAAAGAAAAACTCGGAATCAGCGACATAGAAACAGTAGAACAAATCCATGAAAACCCTTACCTACAATACTTTATCGGTCAATCAACCTACAGTAATGAGCCCCCTTTTGACCCATCACTATTAGTCTACTTTCGGCAACGAATTAGTGCAAATTTAATCAAGAAAGTGAACGAACGAATGGTGGAAAAAATGCGCGAAACCACCCCAAAACCGCCCGAAAAAAAAAAGGATTCGGACGCAAAAAATGAATCAACCAATCAAGGGAAATTAATCATAGATGCGACCTGTGCCCCAGCAGACATTAGCTATCCCACCGACTTAGGACTATTAAACAATGCCAGAGTTCACACTGAAAAAATCATCGACATTCTCTATAAATTCCTCAAACAAAAAATCAAGAAAAAACCCAGAACCTATCGAAAAATAGCCAGAAAAGACTACTTAGTAGTAGCCAAACAACGACGACCATTACGCCACAAAAAAAATCAAGCCATTAAAAAACAACTGCAATATATCAAAAGAAACCTCGCTCATATTGAACAACTAATCGAGTCAGGTGCCACCCTAAAAAGTCTGAGCCAAAAGCAGTATAAGACTTTGCT
>DATGYA010000090.1:0-11398 GCA_035298405.1 Kamptonema sp.
TAACTCTTAAATATGAAGGTTTGTGGCATCGCCCTTTTCCTTATTTAATGGCATGGTTTCAAGCGCCTACTGATGGTAAACCGCATCCTGAAGCGCATTTACACGCTCAATTTTATCCTCCTTATCGCACAAGCGATCGCCTCAAATATTTAGCCGGAACTGAACTAGCGGCAGGAATGTTTGCTAATGATGCTTTGCCTGAAGAAAAAGCTAAGGAATTACAAGCGGTATCTGTAACACTTTCTTCTTAACCCTACTCTCCCTGATTTAAGTGTGAAACTTGCCTTTAGTTTTGTTTAAATTCAACTATGAACGAAGAAGTCTCCTCTAAACTAAAATTAATCCGCAAAGCCTTAGATGAAACAGGTGCAATTGCACTTCGCCTACGGGGTACAGATTGGTTTGCCTGGGCAACTGCTGGCGGTTCCAATACTGTTTTACTCGCGGCTGAAACCGGAATTGCCGAAGTGTTAGTAACAGCGGAAAATGCTTGGGTTTTAACAGATGAAATTGAAGCCCAGCGTTTAAAGGATGAGGAATTACCCGTAAATTTTGAAGTTTATATCTATCCTTGGGCAGATGCGGCAAAACGCGAAGCTTTTGTCAGAGAAGTTACCCAAGGAAAAAAAGTAATGAGCGATCGTCCTGCTAATTCTGAAGAGATAGGATTAATTGCTTCTTTACAAAACCATAAACGGGTAATGATAGCAAGTGAATTAGAGCGTTATCGACAGGTAGGCAGTAAGGCAAGCGAAGCAATGACGGAGGTACTTTCTGCGGCTAAACCTACATGGACAGAATATCAGTTAGCCGGAGCTGGAGCTGAGGCACTGTGGGCGCGAGGGCTACATCCTAACCTTACTTTAGTTGCTGGAGAAAGGCGTTTGCCGCTTTACCGCCATGCTACAGCTACAAAAGAAGTAATTGGACGGGAAGCGATGCTGGTTTTTTGCGCGAGGGGATATGGTTTATATGCAAATTTGACCAGATTTGTTTCCTTTGGTTCTTTAAAAACAGAGCAGGCAAAATTGCACAGAGATGTGCGAGAAATTGAAGCAAAGGCTCTGAATTTTTGTCAGCCTGGAAAATCACTGAATGCAGTTTATAATGTGCTTAAGGGTGCTTACGAACAGCAAGGGTATGTTAATGCAATTCGGGAACATCATCAAGGCGGAACTACGGGATATTTGTCGCGGGAAGTTGTGGCGAATCCAGAAACTAAAGATACTTTACAATCAAATATGGCTGTCGCTTGGAATCCTAGTTTAACGGGGGCAAAGATTGAGGATACTTTTGTGATTTTTAACGAGGGATTGGAAAACTTGACTTTCGATCCTAATTGGCCGAGTGTGGAGATAGATGGAAGGTTGCGACCTGTGCCTTTGGAGGTGGGATAATAATGATGATGATGAGTTGGTTCAGCGTTTGCAACCGCAACTACAGAAACAAAGTCTGCCTACGCAGACTAAATAAGATGATATTTAAGCCGGATTTGGCATTAGTTGGCGCAGCAGAACTTGGTTTGTATAGCCGCGATTTCTAATCGCTAGGGATTTTTAAGTAAGTAAATCCACCTAATTAAACGTAAGATACCGATGGCTAAAAAGTTGGCTGTATAAGCATTCTTCCTTCTTCATTCTTCCTTCTTCATTCTTCCTTCTTCCTTCTTCATTCTTCCTTCTACTTATGAACTTTCAAGAAATATTTAATCAAAGTCCAGAAACGGAAGCTAGCGCACCGGGAAGGGTAAATTTACTCGGCGAACATACTGATTATAATGATGGTTTTGTACTGCCTACTGCAATTCCCCAACGTACTACTGTACAACTGGGTTTTAGTAAGGATAGACAGCACCATTTTTACTCGGTTGAATTTAACGATCGCGCGAGTTTTTTTGATAGCGATCGCGCCCCAAAAGGATTCGGTAGCTATATCTTTGGCTGTATTAAACTTTTGCAGGAAGAAGGATATAAAATACCGACTTTGAATGTGTTTGTTACTTCGTCAGTGCCGATAGGTTCGGGTTTATCTAGCAGTGCAGCTTTGGAAGTGGCAACTCTTAAAGCGGTGCGATCGCTGCTAAATTTACCTCTTGATGATGTGCGGATCGCTCAAATTGGACAACAAGCAGAAATTCAATATGCAGGTTTAAATTGCGGTATTATGGATCAAATGGCATCGAGTTTAGCTGATACTAATTCAATGCTATTTTTAGATACGCGATCGCTTGAACGTCGAATCATACCTTTTCCCGCAGGTACAGAAATTTTGGTAATTGATAGCGGTGAAACCCATAAGTTAGCTGCTGGTAGCGGTTATAACCAACGCCGCGCTGAATGCGAGTCAGCGGCGCAGATGTTGGGAGTGAAGGCGTTGAGGGATATCACCGATCCGCAAGCCGTGGAAGTTTTGCCGGAACCCCAAAGAAGGCGATCGCGCCATGTCGTTACTGAAGACAACCGCGTATTAGAAGCAGTACAATCGGTGTCAGCAAAGCGTTTTGGCGAGTTGATGAATGCTTCTCATGCTAGTCAGCGCGATGACTACGAGGTTTCTGTACCCGCAGTGGATGCGCTAGCAGCAATTTTACAAGAAATTCCGGGAGTGTTTGGCGCAAGGCTTACTGGTGGGGGTTTTGGCGGTGCTTGCGTAGCTTTGATTGAAAGCGGGAAAGCGGAGGCGATCGCATCTGTTGCGATCGAGCGCTACGATAGTGCAGGGTACAAAGGACGAATTTTGGTGCCGCGATCGCCTAATTCCTCATTTTAAAACTTAATCTGTTTCTGCTTCTGTAAAAATTGGAGGCCACAGTTCCGAAATTGGCAATTCCCAGCCTGGAAATAATTCGGGAACCATCAAAATATCTTCATTTCTCAATATAACTTCTTCCCCTGCGGCTCGATAAACAGTTACAGTTTCTAAATCTGGGTCAATCAGAATTCCTACAATTGCACCTAATTCTATAAACTTTTTTAGCTTCTTTTCTAAAGTTTTAATCCGGTCACTTTGCGATTTAATTTCGACTACTAAATCTGGCACCATTTCCGCGAAGTAGCGAACGCTTTGCCGCAGACGAGATGCGCGAACAAAGGAAACATCTGGTGCTTTAACATTAGTATCTGGCATTATAAAACCGCCTGCGGAGTCAAATAAACGTCCTAGACGGCGAGGTTTTACCCAGTTTCCTAGTAAACGTAGAAATTCAGCAGTTATTTCGCTGGATACAATATCTGATGGCCCCATAACAATAATTTTCCCATCTTCTAGTTCTAACTGGTAATCATGGCCTGCTTCGGAGAGAATTGTTTGTACTTCTTTCAAGTCATGTACTGTCATCAGTGGCATCATCAATCTCCTAGTCTCGCTGATTTGATTCAAATTATAACTCAAAAATCATCCTTAGTAGGTGAGTTACAATTTTTTAATTAACATTAGCCATTAGCAATTAGCATTAGCAATTAGCCATTAGCCAATTATTGTAGCGATCGCGTCACAGTAGTTTTGCAGAGATTGCGATCGCTCTCACTAATCATAGGATTATACATCAAATAATCTTGCAGCCAATCGCAGCCCCGCGCCACAATACTATTCAAATCTAAATTATCAACAGGTAACAAAGTAACAGTTTTATCTCGACCGGCGAAAGCTAATATTTTGCTGTCTGGACTAAAGCCTAGACTAATAACTCTAGCCGAATTTTGAATCGTTTTTAACAGCATCGCTTTCCGATCCACAAAACTCCATAAACTCACAGTATTGTCAGCGCTTGCCGTGGCGATGAGTTTTCCATCCGGGCTAAAACTTGCCCCAATAACGCGATCGCTAATCTTCTGAGTTTGTAAAACCCTTCCTTCAACATCCCAAAGCTTCAAAGTTTTATCATTGCTAGCCGAGGCAATAATCTCACCATCAGGACTAAAGCTAACACTGTTAACGCTATCATCGTGTTTAAGAGTTTGCAGTAAACTCGCATCCTTGCCATCAAATCGCCAAAGTTTCACTGTTTTATCTTCACTTGCCGAAGCAATTAACTTGCCATTCGGACTGAAGCTAACGCTATTAACGCTCTCTTGATGATTGAGAGTTTTGAGTAGCTTACCGTCAAGATTCCAAAGTTTAACCGTCTTATCCTCGCTAGCAGTTGCTACCACACTGCCTTGAGGGTTAAAGCTAACGCTAAAAACTTCTCCTTCATGGCCTTTGAGAGTTTTGATTTCTTTACCCTCAAGGTTCCAAAGGGTGACAGTTTTATTTTCACCAGCAGTTGCTAGGATACCTTTTTTAGGCGAGAAACTGACTGCATCAACGGCACCTTGATTAGCAAACACTGTTTTTACCAAAGTGCCATCACTACGCCATAATTTCACTGTTTTGTCGGCGCTGCCTGAAGCAATTGTTTTGCCATCTGGACTAAAGCTAATGCTGTAAATCCAATCGTTGTGGCCTGCAAGAATTTTGCTTAAAGGAGTGCTCTCAGGCTGCCAGATTTTTACAGTTTTGTCGTAACTGCCAGATGCGATCGTTCCGTTGCGACTGAAACTTACTGACCTCACATCGTCTTGATGTCCCCTAAAAGTGTTTAGTAATTCACCACTGCTAGTGCTCCAAAGTTTCAAGGTGTCATCCGCACTGCCAGAAGCGATAGTTTCGCCGTCCCTGCTGAAACTAACACTTACAACGTGATCGTTATGACCTTTAAGAGTTTTGAGATCCTTACCTTGAAGGTTCCAAAGTTTAATTGTGTTGTCTGCACTAGCGGTAGCAATAGTTTTTCCGTCGGGGCTGAAACTGGTACTGTAGACCCAACTACTATGTCCTTTGAGAGTCTTGAGTTCCTTACCTTGAAGGTTCCAAAGTTTTACAGTGCCGTCTTTACTGGCGGTGGCAATAGTTTTTCCATCTGGGCTAAAACTCACTCCTAGCACCCAATCTTTCTGACCTATTAATGTTCTTAGTAGAGTACCATTCTTGTTCCATAATTTCACAGTTTTGTCGTAACTAGCGGTAGCAATAGTTTCCCCATCGGGGCTGAAACTAACACTGGTGACTGTTTCTTCGTGTCCGACAAAAGTTGCGATCGCAACTCCATCTTCAACCCGCCACAGTTTCGCCGTTTTGTCAGCAGAAGCGCTAGCAACAGTTTTCCCATCGGGACTAAAACTCACCCACACAACGCTGTCACCGTGCTGAAGAGGCTTTCCGATCGCCATACCATCTTTACCCCAAAGTCTGACAGTGCTATCGGCGCTACCGCTAGCAATAACATTACCATCCGGGCTAAAACTGACACTAGAAATGCCTTTACCATGTCCCTCAAAGCTATTACGTTCTTGCACGCCAGAGACAACTTGCCTGAGTCTTTCTGCTATCTGATTTTTAGTCGCGATCGCTATTTCAGTTTTCTCAGATTCTCTGCCCAACTTCACACTAGCTACTAATACTCCCAAAGGATCGTTTTTACTTGAAAGCAAGAGAACTTCTGAACCTGAAACTAACCCATCAATGCGAGCAATTTCAGCTTGTTGCTTTGCTTTTTGTGCTTGTTGTTCTTGCTGAGATGCAAACCACCAGGCTAAACCTAGCGCAGTTGCTATTCCCAATACTCCAATAAGTGCTGTAATAAGCTGGCTTCTGCGCTGGCGATAAAGTCGTTCTTCAGCTACGCGCTGTTTTTCATTAGCTTCTGCTACTCGATCGTTTAATTCTTTTTGTTGACGAAGTAATTCAACTTCTGCTTGGCTAAGTTTGTACTGTTCTTCCAGCGCTTCTACTTTTGCTCTTTCTTGCTCTTCCTCTTGCTGGCGAATAAAAGCCACTAAATAGTCGTGAACTAACTGGTAAAGCTCTACAGGCACTTCAGTCCATCGAAATGCCAGCCCCGATTTTACTAATAGTTCTAAAACTAAATCTAATTTATCCGCTTCTTCAAATGTTGCTAAACCTGTCTCCAATTCAGCGCGAGTTTTCAGCGGACGGGTATCATTTTCATCTGTAAGCAAATACAAAACTCGCCTTACTACCCGTTCGTTTTCAGGCCCACAGTCTTTAACAACTTCCTCTAAAAATTGCTCAACTAATTTTTGTTTTGGGTTAGCACCTAATTTTTGATATTGAGCCAAAGTTGTAATTTCTTCTGCTTGCAATTGTGCGCCTACAACTTGCAGCTCAATTGGTCGCACTTCCCCCAAATCCTGAGCTAAATCTTTTACTAATTCATCAATGAGCGCTGGCTCTAAATAAAATTGCGACCTTTCAGTTAATTTTTTAATAACAGATCGAGCATCTTCTGGCGTAAAGTTGCCTAAGTAAAAGAGGATATACTTACTAAGAATATCGCTCATAATGTCATTTTCCAAGACATTCTCAGGATGTTTGGGACGGCTAAACTCTAGTAAATAATGTAAATAATCTTCCCGCACCGACAGAATGACTTTTACAAACGGAATATTCAGACACAACCTTAAAAACTCAAAAAATTCCTGCCTCTTAGCTGGCTCTTTCCACAGAAAGAAAAACTCTTCAAACTGGTCAAAAATGATTACAGTCAGCAAATTATTTTGGGTAGAATTCTTTTGCAGAACTTCAATAATTTTTCCACTGTCTACTGCCGCTCTTTTTTCCTCTACAGGCTGGATAGAGGAGCCATTCATCACCACAGATTCCTGTTGAGTATTAGAACTTACTTCCCCTGTCTCAGAATGTGTGTCGCTGCTAGTAAATTCTGAGGAAAATTCAGTAATTTGCTGTCCAGTAATTTCACTTTTGCCGAGCGACAACTGCCCTATTAATTCCCTCGGCCAGTCGTTGTAAACTTGTAGCACTGCTGGCAAAACAGCACGGAAATCAATTGCTTTTTGTTTCAATGCTGGTACTAATCCCGCTCTGACAATCGAACTTTTACCTACTCCAGATTGACCGTAAATAACTGTTAATTTGTGCTGGGTACTGCTCATCCTTCCGAGTAAACGGTTCAGATCCCGTTCGCGACCGGAAGCTGTGATTTCATCAGCAATTGTAGCACCAGAGTCGGCAGTTTCCATTGCGGGATTAATCGCTTGTCGATGTGGCTGCAACCTCCCAGCCCCAATAAATGCCCGGAACCGATAAGTATGTTCAATTGCACGATATTCTTGCTTAATTTTGAATGCTTCGAGATAGTTTCCTTCTTGAAAATACAATTCTCTCAGCATTTCTAAAACCCGCAGATATAATTCTGGATCGTAGACAGGCAAGCTTTCTTGATGGGCAGTTTCTAAGTGATTTAGGGCAAGCGATCGCGCTCCCAATTCATTCTCAGCCATCGCCAAAATTAACAAGTACAAACTTTTATGTAGACTCTTTACCCGCGTCTCGTGTTCCGTTTCTTTTGCAACTGCATTAGGCAAAATTTCCAGCGCGATCGTCGCCCATTCTTTAGCATCCTTCCACTCTTTCCGCTCCAAAGCAACAGCCGCCAAAAATCCGTAATCTTGAGCTAAATCCACTTGCGCCGATTCCCCAATATTTTGATGCAGCCACCGAGATTTAACCGCCAGATCCCAAAGTCCATCCCAATCTTCCAAATGCTGCAATACCTCGCCGAGTTGATTAATAAACTGAGCAACTAAATCCTCTCTTCCAGCGCGATTAAAAACATTAATACACTGCTGAAAATAATTTTTTGCTTCCGTCAAGTGAGAACGGTTGCCAGTGCGGTGTTGTTCTGCGTGGCGGCGGTAACACAGCCCTATATGAAACAGTACCAGTGCTTCTAACAAAGATGAAGGCGGAAGTTGAACAGATGAAATCAGCAATTCCTCTGCCCCGTTCGTTTTTATTACTTCATGCTGCCAAAAATTCAAACTTTGCTGATAAAGTTGCAAAGCTACATCAATATGATTAGCCGCATATTCCTGTCGCCCTCGAATAAATTTCAAACAAGCTTCGAGAGCTGGCTCTAAGTTAACACCATAGCTTTGTAAATCTTGGCGAGACGATTCCAATTCTGAAGCAGAACTTGCACCTAAAATCGCACTATTTGTTAACCGCCAAGCTCCACCATCCAAAACAGCAGAAAATAGCTGAGCTGCACTACGGCTTTGGAAATCTATCAACTCGTTGGGGGCGAGTGCAAATTCAATAGTTGTCGTCCAACTCTCGATATCTGTAACTAAGCGAATTAACTTTTTTGATATCTTATCCGTCACCCACAGCGCTACCGGAAACGGAAAATTATTGCGAAACTCTTCTCTAACATAATTCGTCGAAGTTAGCACAGAGTCGAGCGCACTTACTGTTTCTAAGCCGAATACCATTAAAGCCTCTGGGTTAGCACCACCTAGTTCTGCTTCTATGGTGGTGTAGAGCGTTTTTACAGAGGTGGGAAGGACGAGTTCTCGAAGCGGGACAGAACACTGTTGGCGCAGTTGTTCTACTATTTGCTTTCTTAGGGCAGCATAGTTACAACGCACTAAAATCAGGGAAAATTGTCCCTGAGACATCGCTAGGGTTCTAGAGAGGGTTTGTAATGAGTGTTTGTTCTCTGCGGCTGTGTCTGTTGCTCCGAGCGGGTTAATCATGCCTCAACTTCCTTCCCCTTTAGGCTATTGTTAGCATTCTAACTTGCCAGCCGAATTTAGATTTTAAAGTTTAGATTTTATATTCAGGACTTAGGCATTAAAGTCTGAAACTTTGCTTTCCCAACAAAGTCAAAAAGGAGATATCCCCATTTCCCGTTCTTAAGCAGCGGAGCGCAAGGCTGCTAGGCTCTCTGCGTAAGTCCTATAAAATCTAGAATTGTGCGCTTAGGAACAAAGTCCTGACACCCGGCACTCTCTTGTCTTCTCATTCCTAGCTGCTATTAGCAGTAACTCTGACTGCAAGAGTTGATCTGGATTATTGACTGCTGCTTTTGGGTCGGTGGCGTTAATTTCTACATTATTACCTAATAATCGGAATTGCTGTTCAAGATTGGCGGCGATGAGATGGTCTGCTTCTACTTCGCTATTAGAGTTTTGTCTAAAGTCTTGAGTCCAAATATCTTGATGGGATTCTGCGACTTTTATACTGCTAATACTTGCTAAGCTTTGAGATATATTTACTATTAGCAATAGCGGCAATGCTGCAATCGCAATTACGATTCTTCGCATCACATTAAGCATATTTTTCTCCTTGTTGAAACTGAGTAGTAGGGTTCGGCTCTGGGATTTATGTCCGTGACTAATTTCATTAGTTCTGCTATTCATTGATGGTGATTTAATTGCGTAGAAGATGTACCCTAACCTGTGACACTAACTTTAAAGGTTGCTTAGCGCCAGTTTACAGCGGACTGTTTCCCTCCTCTTTACTACAGGGCGAACAAGGCTTAACCGTAAGGTTATCGGACTATTTCAGTTCCCAATGGTTGAGCTTTCTGCGATCGCGCCCAGTAGCGGACTATTCTTTGAGAAGGAACACTTTTCACGCTGGCACACTGGTACAAATTGGCAAGGAATTGCCATATCACAACCTGTAACTTTTTGTCAATACATCTATTGTATCAGGTGGAAAAGATGGTGGTTGTGATTTAGCTAAAAAGTGGTGCGATCGGCTATTTTGCGACCCTTCTACCTATCAAAAAACCCGACTTCCTTAGAAGCCGGGTTTTTGAGTTTGCTCGCACTTTGATGCTTATTTAGTCATACCGTGTTCGAGAGCGTAGCGGACTAACTCGGTACGGCTGTTCGTACCAGTTTTGCTGAACAGGCGGCTGACATACTTTTCCACATTGCGGACGCTGGTTTCTAAGCGGCGGGCAATTTCTTTATTCATTAGACCTATAGCCACCAAATCCAAAACGCTTTGTTCTCGTGGAGTTAAATCTATTTTAATGGGTGACGGGCTTTGAGCGATGCCCGTTCGTCCCGTCAACAAAGACTCAATTCTCGCCATCTGACTTGCCAAAGCCGCAATATCTGGACTTTCTGCATTTTCGTCAGCTTCCTTGGCTGCGGCCCGCCGCGCCAGTAAATTTGTGACAATTGCCACTAACTCATCAGGGTCAAAGGGCTTAGAAATATAAGCATCGCAACCAGCTTGATAGCCTTGGATGCGGTCTGTAGTCATTCCCTTCGCCGTCAAAAACACCACTGGTAAAGCTTTAAATCGAGGGTCTTCTCGCAGTTGCGAAAGAAACTGATAGCCATCAACTTGGGGCATCATAATGTCTGAAATCACCAAGTCAGGCTGGTTTTGTTGCAGTAGTTCCCACCCTTCGCGACCATTGCTGGCAACATCAACATTAAAGTCGCTATCTTCCAAGTAAGCTTGTACTGCTTCCCGCAATCCGGGCTCATCATCCACCAGTAACAATCGTGCTGACATCTGTGCTACCTTTGCGCTTCGTGGCTTTTTTCGTAACAGTTTATTTGACATCGTGCGACGCTGACATTTTGCCAGTTACTTCTAATTTAACGAAATCTAACTACACAATGCCGAATATCATTTTCCAAAAATAGCGTTATTAGCTATTTTTGGTACTGACAATTCCCGACCACTGAACTTTTTTTAGTTGGTCGCGCCGATACGAAAAAAAGTGAGTTGGATTAGAGTAGGTACAGTAAGGAGCGATCGCGACTTGATGGGGCTTAATTCCCAATTTTTCTAATTGTAGAGCATTAAACCGCCGCACGTCCAAACGTACCTTTCCTGGCTCTGGATCGTCTAAAATAGGTTGCTCTGGCAGTTGGTGCAAAAACTCCAGCAACTCTGCATCTGTACTTTCTGGAGCAATTGTGGCACCAAGTTGGACTGCTACTTCAATAGATACCTGGTAAACGTCTCCTGCGATCGCAGGCCCCATAGCCACCCGCAGATTTTCCAGTTTACTACCACAGGCTGCAAACATAGCGATCGCTTCCGGTACTATCCTAGCAGCAGTACCCCGCCAACCAGCATGAACCGCTGCCACCTGTCCCGTTTTAGCATCAGCAATCAAAACCGGCGCGCAATCAGCAGAACAAACCCACACCGCCTCAAGCTCTTTCTCTGTAATTATTCCGTCAGCCTCAGTCAATGTTCCAGCCGAGTTGAGGTCAGGATTGGAATCATCCCCAGCACTTGAAACAGGGTATAGTCGATCGGTTTTGACTACCCTAGCGCCGTGTACTTGCTTAACACGGTAAACCCGCGCCTGTGGATTCAGGACTTCCACCAAATCAGAGGGAGTTTTGGGGGCGAAATTTTGAGTAAAAAAGCCGTGCGGCCAAGAGTTGAGCCAACTACAAGTCAGGTAAGGTAGACCTTCCCAACTGTGCCATTGCCAAGTTGCGCCATTTTGATTTAAGTTGAACTCAGGCGCTGAAAAATTTGGAAGAGTATTGGAAGAAGCTACAGTCATTAAACCTGCGATCGCTAAAATTACTCTTTATTGTAATATCTC
>DATGYA010000091.1:0-1558 GCA_035298405.1 Kamptonema sp.
AGGTAACGAGCCACCATCGCTAATGATTGCTTAACTCAACCATTTCTCCAGGGTGCAGGTAAAGACGGCTATTCCCCAGTAAGGGGCTGACCAAACAAGGTGTGCCTGCCAATGCTTCCCGACAATCACAAATCTTTTGCCCTCGGTTTCGGTTGCTGCCTACTCATGTTCCTCTCGCTCCTTTGCATCCTGATGGAAATCGGGCGCGGGGAACGGGGTAGCGGCCGGATCGACTTGGGAGGCGACAACACTGTCGCTTTCCTGGCAGAGGCTACTAAAGGCCAACAATCCCCAGAACGCCCACCCGCTAGGGGCAACGGGCGAAAGGACTCAACTAATTAGAGTTATGCACCAAACATTTGTCCGAACATCTCAAGGTGTCATACGCCTGGAGTACGTTTCCTTTGTCCGAAACATTCCTGCCAATGGCATTGAAATTTTCTTAGTAGGCGAGGAAGCATCAAGCCTGATGCTGTACGGCTTTGAAGCCAATCGATTTTTAGGCCTGCTGCCAGTAGCCATTGATATTAGTACTGCCAACCAAACGATGGAGAAACTGCCAACGACGAAATAAACTTTCGCTCCCACCACTTGCTAATTAAGGATACCCACGCGCGATCGCATTTTTAAAAGGTGCGATCGCCTTCCTAAAAGTAAAACCAGTTTCTTTAAAGGAGATTCAATGATAAGCGATATGCACGACGCCTTACGAATGCTCAACCACTTAATCGACGCAGGCTGGGAATATCCAGACGCAGAATTTCATGTTGCTTTAATTCTCAATATGAGCGGACAACAGCTTAAGAAATTAAAAGACGCTTACGACAACCAATACTAACCGCTAATGTCCACCCTTATTAATCCCCAAAAAAATACCCCCTCTAGCGGTAGGGGGGGGGAGAAATAAGGATTAAAACTTGAATTCTATCCTTATGATAGCACAAGCAAATAGACTTTCATCTGGCAAGATTCACGAACTAATTCCCACTAATGTTGATGCGGAAATTAGTGTCCTAGGAGGCATATTAATCGACCCAAACGCTATGGGTAGGGTCGCGGACCTCTTGACCAAAGAGCATTTTTCAATCAGGCAGCATCAAATTATTTACCAAGCCTGCACGGATTTATATAGACAAAACAAATCGATTGACTTGATGTCAGTGACGACTCATTTAGTCAATATGGACTTGTTAGAAGCTGCCGGGGGACAGAATAAATTAGCCCAATTAGTTGACTGGACGGTGTCGGCGACAAATATAGACCAGACCGCAATGCTGGTCTATGACAAATACGTTAGAAGAACAGGAATTAACATCGGCTACGAACTCTCAGGGTTAGCCCAAAGACAAGATATCGAGCTTAAAGATCTAGTTGAAGAGTTCAAGGCTCGTATCGCTTATTTCGAGGGATTGAAGCCCTCAAAATCGGGCGCTATACGTAGTGAGTCTGAAATCAAATTCGATATTCTTTGCCAGCAACTAGACAAGATCGAGGCGATAGAAAATCCAGCCTTCCAAGACTGGGAGATGAAGCGATTAGCCAAAGAGTGGGGGTTTAA
>DATGYA010000092.1:0-1898 GCA_035298405.1 Kamptonema sp.
GGTTTGCGCGATCGCGACAATCTCTTTGGCTAGTAATCTATCTACATATTCCCCTAACTCCGATTCTCCAAAATGGTTATAGGCAGCCTGTTTTTGGGCGCTAGGTCTTCGTTGGTTTCGTAGGTGACGGGGAAGGGTACGGCGTTGGATTGTTTCAACAGGCGGTCTTGCCAGGATTTAGCTTGGGTATCGGTTTCGGGGACGGTGGTAGATGCGATCGCTAATGTTTCTAGCCATTGGGCGTTTGTTAAGTCTCGACCTTTGGGCATTCGGGCGGTTAGCTGTTCGGTGAGGCGCTGGATTTGGATTTCTACTCGGCGGCGACGTTTGGCAAATTTTTCGGGGTCTTCTTCTTTGTCGGTGAGTTTGCAGCCATTTTTGAGTAAGTAGGCGATCGCGCTTCTGGTCAAGTTGTCTTCACTTTGGCGGTAGGCTGTAAATAAGCTGTGAGATAGAGTGCGTTGGCGTAGCCTGCGCGTAGCGCATTCGCTTTCTGAAGCTTTTGGTTTTTTGGCTTTTTTGCCTGTGTTTTTGGGTTTTGGGGAGTCTGGCTGGGGGGTTAATTGAGTCAAGATTTCTGTGGCTTGATGGCGGAGAGTTTCTAGGGTGACACTGCTGGTTTCTAGGAGTTCGGCATCGCTTTTGAGCATTTCTAGCCAGCGGGTTTTGCCTTCTAGTTGGTATTGCAACCGCTTCATTAAGGCGAACCAAGATTTGTAGATGTAGTTGATCAGTGCGATCGCACTCATGTAAAAGCGGCTGGGTTGACCTGTATAACGGGGGTCAGTTTTGAGGGATTCACCAAGCTGTTTGATTAGTCCTGGGGGGAGTTTACCGTTTTGTCGCCAGGTTAAAAAGTCGGGATGTTGACCGATTCGTTCTAGGAGTTCGTTGATTAGGGGCGTGTTTTTCTGTGCCATTAACTCCCAGAGTTGACGGCGGGTGGACTCCTTGGCGATTAGGCGACACTGGATCGTAATTTGGCTCATCGCTGGTTTTAACATCAATGTTTCAATACTAACATAAATGTATAAATCGGCGCTCCTGTAGAATGATGGTCATGGAAGAGCGCTTTTTTACGAGTAAGCAGGCGGCCGATATCGCAGGCTGTACGTTACGTCAGTTGCAATATTGGCGTGAGAGTGGGGTTGTTGTCCCTGTGATTACGGAAACAGGGACGGGGAGGAGTATTTACTACTCTGAGGGAAATTTGGTGGAATTGGCGGCGATGGTTTATTGGCTGTCGGTGGGTTTTACGTTTGAGGTGGCGCGGGAAGTGTTGAAGACAGTTAAAGAGGAGTATCCGGGGTTTTTGAGCGATCGGGAGCCAAAGCGGTTAATTTTTGTCAAAGAGTCGCAGGCAGGAGCGGCAAAGTTGGTAGAGTTCGATGTGGAGAAGGTAGTAGCAGCTTGGGCACAGGGGAAGTTTGTAGTGCCTGTTTGGTTAGATGTGATTTATGGGCGGTTGCGTGAGAAGGTGAAGGGGTAGGAAATTTCATAAAATAAATTTAACGAGATTGGTGATTCAGTTCTCAAAGCTAATGCGTTGCGTGATGAAGCTTGGCAGAAAGAACGAGAAGCTATCCGTCAGATTGAAAATCTCATTTATATCAAAGTATAAAAATTTTTAAGCTGAACAAAAACCAGAAAAGGAGAGCAAAAATCGTTATGGAAACCAAGCATTTAATACCGTTACTACAACAATTATTAGCCCTTCCCCATGAAACAGAATGGGTTGAGTTCAAAAAAGACAATAAAGATCCAGACCTTATTGGTGAGTATCTGTCTGCTTTGTCAAACTCCGCTACACTACATAATCAGCAAACTGCTTACCTTATTTGGGGAATTGATGATAAAAGCCACAATATTATAGGTACAAAATTTAAGCCGAAGCAAGA
>DATGYA010000093.1:0-9365 GCA_035298405.1 Kamptonema sp.
GACATAAAACCAAAAGACAGATTAAACGCCTTTCGTGGACATACTTGACATCGTAGACAGATGTCGTTACTATCAGAAGTGTTTCCGCTGTAAGAGTTATGCCGTATGTCACACCAAGGGAAGCAGCTAACGCTTTGGGGGTTAGTACCCGAACCCTTGCCAGATGGTCAGAAGACGGTAAAATCCCCACCTTCAAAACCGAAGCAGGTCAAAGACGCTACGACATCGCTGGATACCTCAAACAAAAATCAAGTCCAACTGAACTTACTCGACCTTCTACAATCTTGTACGCCAGAGTCTCCACTTCCAGTCAACGAGACGACCTCCAGAGACAAACTGAGGCGCTTACTGCAAGCTACCCAGGCTGCGAAGTCATCACAGAAATTGGGTCGGGACTCAATTTTAGGAGGAGAAAACTTAACGCCATTTTGGAGCGAATTATCAGCGGCGATATCCAACTGCTTGTCATTGCCCACAAAGACCGACTCGCCAGATTTGGATTTGACCTCATCGAGTGGTTGTGCGAAAGATTTAACTGTAAAATCGTGGTTCTCTATCAACAAAAGTACAGTCCAGAAACCGAGCTCGTACAAGATATGTTGTCAGTCGTTCACTGTTTCTCCTCTCGGCTATACGGACTCCGTAAGTACGAAAAAAAACTCAGGGCAGACCCGGAAATACAAAAGCAAAAAGCGGCACTCGCAGAAATTGACGACGAAACCAGCACCGAATTCTGCGAGAAAAATCAGAGTCTATCCTGACCATAAGTTAAGCCAAATTTGGCGGCATTGGTTGGCGGGTTGCCGATTTGTTTATAATCGTTGCATTGAAGCTTTCAAAAATGGTTTTCATGGGAGTAGTTACGATTTAGAAGCATTCGTTCTTAACGATTTGCCAGATTGGTTAAAGACTGTACCGAGGCATCCTAAAGCCAACACAGTCCAAGATGCTTACGATGCTTGGAGACAAGCTAAAGCCAATAATGGCGAAGCTTCATTTCGTAACTGTCGTCAATCTGTGTCAGCAATTAAATTCAAGCATGGCAATTTTATCAAAGGAACTTGGTTTCCTCAATTAACAAAAGGGTGTACTTTTAAATCGTCACAATTACTTCCCAACTCTTGTAATTATGGTACTCAATTGGTTAGAGATAGAAGACGTTGGTTTGCGGTAATTCCTGAATATATTTCCAGCAAACCAACAGTGCAAAATCGAGTAATTGCGCTTGACCCAGGAGTGAGAACTTTTTTAACTGGCTACGATGGAGAGACGGTTTTAGAGCTTGGCAAGGGAGACATTGAGCGAATCGTGAGATTATGCTTTCACCTTGACAAGTTAATTAGCCGTGCTTACCAAAAGCAAGTTAAAGCCAAACATCGCCGTTCCTTGCTTCGCGCTGCATCTCGAATTCGGATCAAGATTCGCAATTTAGTAGATGAATTGCATCGCCAGGTTGCAAGTTACTTGGCTTGCAATTATAAAGTAGTATTTATTCCTACTTTTGAAACGTCATCCATGGTTTTGAAATCAAAAAGGCGAATAAATACTAAGTCGGTGCGTTCAATGTTGACTTGGAGCCACTATCGTTTCAAACAATTGTTAACATCTATGTCTGATAGATATGGTGTAATAATTGTAGAAACAAACGAAGCTTATACCTCCAAAACTTGTGGTAAGTGCGGTCATGTTCACACTAAATTAAGTGGCAATAAGGTTTTCAAGTGTCCTGAATGCGGTTATGTTGCTGACAGAGATGCTAACGGTGCTTTCAATATTATGTTGAAAGCTTTGGCGGGTACGCCCTTCACTCTTACAAGTGATGCTATCGAGGTATTTTCAGATGTCGGGATTGTCCAAGATGCCTGAAATATATCGCGTAAATGTACCACTTCAAGCGATCGTCGATGTCACTGCTGTCCAAAATCCAGTCAGATGTTCAGACAATTTGAGTAAACAAATTACGGCTAGTAGCGCAGTGCGATCGCAAAATTGATCTGCAAGGTGTGATTCTGTCTCCGTAGGGAGTTTCACCCTGTCATTGAGGAAGTACCGATCAATCCAAACAATCTTTAATTATTTCACCCAAAACTGAAATCCCCCGCTCAATTTCTTCTGGACTATAAGAATAATTCAAACGTAAAGCAGAATACCCCTGCTGACCAGGAAAAAATAGTTGACCATCACCGATAAGAACCTTTCGGGATAAAGATTTCTGATAAATTGAGTGCATCAACAAACCCGCTGGTAAATGCACCCAAAGAAATAGTCCGCCGTTGGGAACAGTCCAAGAAGCAGAAGTTGGAAAATAACGCTCCAAAGCAGTTAGCAGTGCATTCCGATTTTGGAGTAGTTGACCTTGCAAATGAGCCAAGTGGCGGCGATAATGTCCAGAAGCTAAATATTCGCTAACAATTGCTTGAGAAATAGTAGAAACGTGCAAATCATGGAGCAATTTTTCTTCAACTAATGGCTGATAATCTTTACCTGTAACTACCATATAACCGACTCTAATTCCCGGCATTAGAGTCTTGGAAAAAGTGCCGATGTAAGTCACACAATCCTGTCTATCTAACGCCTTAATTGGCGCGGGTACGGGGTCAAAGTTTAATCCTTCATAGGCGTTATCTTCCAGAATTTGACAGTTATACATTTCTGCCAGCCGTAGCAATTGTTGGCGATGGGATTGCGACGTGGTAACTCCTGTGGGATTGTGCAGGGTTGAGACTGTATAAATTAACTTGGGATGGTGAGTATAAAGGTATTTTTCCAACAATTCTAAATTCATGCCTTCTGCTGTCATAGGAATCCCAATTACTCTAGCTCCTCTATGGTATAAAACCGCTAGGATTCCGTGATAAGTAGGACTTTCTACTATTACCCAATCTCCGGGCTGCACGTAGTGGTGAATAGCTAAAGATAGCCCTTGTTTAGAGCCGTTAGTGACAATTAAATTATCTGGTGTTACTTCTAATCCCCGCTGTACTAACATCCGGCTAATTTGTTGTCTGAGTGTTAATTGTCCTTGGGGTAAATCGTAGTTAAATAGAGTTGTACTGATTTGTTTAACAGCTCTCCTAGCAATTCGCTGCAAATCTTCCGAGCCAGATTCTAGGGGGAAACCGCTACTAAAATCAATCATTCCTAAGTGCTGTCTGGCTTCAATTCCACCCATGTAAATATTAAAAAATCCACCACCTTCTCGCTCGGAAACTATTACATCTTGGGGCGGTGCAAAGTTTGAAGCAGATTTAGAATAGGCAATTTCAGGACTGCTGACGTAATAGCCTGCACCGGCGCGTGCGCGAATTAATCCATCGGCTTCTAAAACGCTGTAAGCTTCGATGACGGTTAACTTATTGACTCCTGCATTCAAAGCCAGAGAGCGAATGGAGGGAAGTTTGTCTCCGGGTTGCAAGGCTCCTGACTCGATCAGGCGAGAAATGCGATCGCGTATTTGCAAATAAACGGCTTTGGAAGATTTTCGCTCTAAAGGAATTCTCACGGGGGTTTTCCTCAGAATGGCTATAGGGAGATATTTAGCACTATATCTGATTGGGAAGCGTTTTGGCTGGTACAGTTTAACCTGGTTTGAGTATGACACTTTAATTTTTTTTTACTGTACTAGCTAAGAGCTATTATTCTGTAAGTTGTATTTGTAAAATTATGATAAGATATCTCACCTTGCGACTCCATAAGGAGTTATTATATTCTAGGGATAGAATTAATACAGGTGTATAAAGTAGAGGTAATAAATATACTTAAGTATCCAAAACTAATGGATGAATATTAAGACTTACACAAATCTATTTGTAGCACCGCTGTCTTGGCGGTGACTTAGCGCCGGGCCAGCGGTGTTATGTTAACGATGTGTAAATCCTAATACACTTAAATTTTTGACTGTAGTATATACTAGCTAGTCAGCTACTTTTACCTCAACTCTGATTTGAAGAGTAAAAAATCAAGACCAATCGGCCTTGTTTCTGGCTTTAAGTATATTATAGCCTGGATACCACATCAGTTAACTCTCCCTTAATGATTGTAATATGTTGAAAAAACAGACATTTCTACTGCTATTTTTGTTAAGTATTGTATTAGTCGCGTGCCTGAATACATCTAAGCCAGCTACAGACTCTAACCCCACAGGAAGCCCCGCAAATTCCAGTGCTAGCAACACCTTAAACATCTGGTGGAATAAGGGTTACTACCCAGAAGAAGATACCGCATTTCAGCAAATAATTACTGAGTGGGAAAAGAAAAGTCCTATCAAAGTTAAGTTGAGTTTCATTACTGATGCTAATATTATTCAAAAGACGGATAAAGCCCTAATTAGTAATAAGCTACCTGATATTTTCTTCGCGCACTTAACAGACATTAATTGGAGTCCGAAATGGGCTTGGGAAGGGAAGCTAGTAGATGTTTCTGACGTGATTGAACCCATCAAAAACTTGTACGCCCCTAACGCCATAGAATCTGTATATTTATACAACAACAAAGTCAAGAAGCGCAGCTACTATGCAGTGCCAATTGAGCAGCAGACAATCCACATTTCTTACTGGCGCGACCTGCTTAAGGAAATTGGCACGAACGATAATGAAATTCCGAAAGATTGGGATGGCTTTTGGAATTTCTGGAAACAAGCTCAGGAAAAATTGCGTCAACAGGGACAAAAAAATATTTATGCTTTAGGTTTACCCATGTCTCCAGGGGCTTCAGATACTTACTTTATGTTTGAACAATTCTTGGAAGCCTACCATGTAAAATTATTGGATGAAAAGGGTCAACTCTTAGTGGACACTCCTGCAACTAGACAGGGCATTATTAAAGTATTAGATTGGTGTGCAAACTTTTACAAAGAAGGAGTTGTACCACCTGGTGCGTTGAGTTGGCAGAATACAGATAATAATGTTAACTTCCTTAACAAAACTACCTTAATCACAGCCAATCCTAGCTTGTCAATTCCAACTTCCCAAAAGCAAGACACAGACCTTTACTACAATAAAATTGGCACAATGGAGTTCCCTAATGAGCCTGATGGCAAACCGATGCGATACATGGCTTCTGTCAAGCAAGCAGTTATATTTGCATCATCGCCGCACCAGAAAGTAGCCAAAGAATTTTTATCTTACTTGGTTCAGCCTGAGAACTTAGGAACTTATATTAAGAATTCGGCGGGGCGATGGTTCCCCGTCATGCCACAACTTCTAAAAGATGCTTTCTGGAAAGATCCCAAAGATCCTCATTTGCCGGTGGCCCTCAAACAATTTACTGAGCGTCAAATCCGCCCCTTTTATCCTGTATTGAACCCTGCGTATGTTAAAGTGCAGCAGGAGAATGTTTGGGGACAAACTCTAAATCGTATTCTGAAAGACCGTTTATCACCGGAGCAAGCTGCTGATGAAGCGATCGCACAAATCAAAAAGATTTTTGCTGAGTGGAAGTAGGGGCGATATTAACTCTGTTTTTAGTAAGGACTTTAGCTCTTTTAAGAAAGCGCTGATCGGCACTAAAACAGTTACTTCTCGCCCACAAAGGCAACTAACCCTAACTTTACCAATTGGAAATAAAAAGACATGAAATTTTGGCAGAAAAGCTTAACCGTCAAGCTTTCTACCGTTTTCTTATTCATGTCTCTAGTGACGGTAGGAGTTGTAGGATATGTCGCTTGGGCTAAGGCTAGAGCTGACTTAGAGCGACTTGTCTTCAATCAGTTAAATATTTCAGCAACCCTCAAAGAAGGCGAACTAGATCGCTGGTTTGACGATCAGCGGCAGGCTTTTATGTTAATAAATCAGTCGTCTGAATTCCAAGATTTTATTAATAATTTATTAACTCGCAAAACATCGGAACCAGAATATAGATTAGCTTACAATACCTTGAGCAACTATTTGGAAAAAGTAGTTCTTACCCAACCCAACTTACCAGAAATTTTTATAATTACTAATGGCGGTAAAATTATCGTCTCTAATAACAAGTCTCGCGAAGGAACTTATGAAAATTTATCAAATTTCACGCAAATTGGTAAAAATAGCGAGTTA
The DNA here is from genome assembly GCA_035298405.1 of Kamptonema sp. Classification (GTDB taxonomy): domain Bacteria; phylum Cyanobacteriota; class Cyanobacteriia; order Cyanobacteriales; family Microcoleaceae; genus Kamptonema. Next base: position 6,036 of record DATGYA010000093.1, read on the forward strand.
GTACCAGCTTTTTATCCCTCGTCAGTGACGGGAAAGCCAATGAGTACGTTAGCTATCCCATTGCTTGACCAGACAGGTAAAGTGATAGGGCTAGTGGCAACTAACCTGAGTTTAGAAAGGATTGATAGGATTATTCGCGATCGCACTGGTTTGGGTAAAACTGGTCAAACTTATTTAGTAGGCAATTTAGCCGCTAGAAATACATTCATCTCAGGAGGTAACTCTGGAAAACAGAATTTTTTAGAAGATGTTCATAGTCACGGGATTGATGAAGCTACCAGCGGTACAAATAACTCTGGATTTTATCTCAATCATCAGGGAGTTCCGGTAGTGGGCGTTTATCGATGGCTTGAGAAGCGCAATTTAGCCTTGTTAGCTGAGATGCACCAAGATGAAGCTTTTGCACCAGCAAATCAACTGGCTTTGGGAATTATTGTAGTTGGGTTAGGCGCGGCTGTAATGTTAGTTGTAGGAGTATATTTACTTCGCATTTTAGAGGAAAAAGCCGAGCAATTGGGTACAACTCTTAGAGAACTAAAACAAACCCAATCTCAATTGATTCAAACTGAAAAAATGTCCGGCTTAGGGCAAATGGTAGCTGGCGTAGCTCACGAAATTAATAATCCTGTTAACTTTATTCACGGTAATCTCACCTATGCTAGTAAATATGCCCAAGACCTACTAGATTTAATGCTACTGTATCAGCAGACATATCCTAACCCTATACCAGAGATTCAAAACTTAGTTGAAGAAATGGATCTGGAGTTCATAGCGGAAGATTTACCAAAAATATTGGCTTCGATGAAAGTAGGTACTGAGCGGATTCGCGAAATAGTATTGAGCTTGCGTAACTTCTCCCGCCACGATGAATCAGATATGAAGCAAGTTGATATTCACGAAGGGATTAATAGTACGCTAATGATTTTGCAGCACCGCTTAAAAGCACATCCTGGCGGATCTTCAGAAATTAATATTGCTAAAGAGTATGGCGACCTGGGAAAGGTAGAATGCTATCCAGGGCAACTCAATCAAGTGTTTATGAATATTTTAGGAAATGCGATTGATGCTCTGGAGGAAGGGTGTAAACATAGCGGCTATAAAGAAGTAGGCGATCGCTCTCCCACTATCACTATTTCCACTCAATTACTAAAAGAAACATCCCGTGCAGTTATTAAAATTATGGATAACGGTGCTGGAATGTCTGCTGAAGTTAAAAACCGAGCTTTTGATCCTTTTTTTACTACTAAACCTGTGGGTAAAGGAACAGGCTTAGGACTTTCTCTAGCTTACAAAATTGTAGTAGAAAAACATGGGGGAGCCTTAGATTGTTTCTCAGAACTAGGAAAAGGAACTGAGTTCAGGATTGAAATTCCGATTAGTCAAAGTCGCTAAATTTTGGTAAAATTACAAAATGAAGAATCAGGTTAAACATCCTAAGATTACACCAAAAAGGAAAAATAAACAATGACTAATCTCGAACATTATTGGATGCCATTCACTGCCAACCGCCAGTTTAAAGCTAATCCGCGAATGCTGGTAGCGGCAAAAAATATGCACTACACAAGTGATGATAATCGCTCAATTCTCGACGGTACAGCGGGACTTTGGTGCGTGAATGCTGGGCACGGTCGCACTCAAATTGTAGAGGCAGTTTCCCAGCAAATATCGCGTCTTGATTATGCCCCTGCTTTTCAAATGGGACATCCCGGCGCGTTTGAACTGGCGGAACGTTTAGTAAAGATGATGCCTGGGAAATTTGACCGCGTTTTCTTTACTAATTCTGGTTCAGAATCAGTTGAGACTGCGTTAAAAATTGCGATCGCTTATCACCGCATTAAAGGTGAAGGTACGCGCCAGCGATTAATTGGGCGAGAACGTGGCTATCACGGCGTAGGTTTTGGCGGTATTTCTGTGGGTGGTATTGCTCCGAATCGTAAATTTTTCGGCAGTTTACTTAATGGGGTGGATCATTTACCTCATACTCATAACTTAGAAAAAAATGCTTTTAGTCGCCAACAACCTGAGTGGGGCGCACATTTGGCTGATGAATTAGAGCGCATCGTTACTCTGCATGATGCCTCTACGATTGCGGCTGTAATTGTTGAACCTGTGGCGGGTTCTACGGGGGTATTGATTCCACCAAAGGGTTATTTAGAACGCCTCCGGGCGATTTGCGATAAGTACGGAATTTTGCTGATTTTTGATGAAGTAATTACGGGTTTTGGTCGTCTTGGTGCTAGTTTTGCTACTGAATATTTTGGGGTAGTTCCCGATTTGGTGACAACTGCAAAAGGTATTACTAATGGTACGGTGCCAATGGGGGCGGTGTTTGTCAAAGAAGGCATTTATGATGCGTTTATGAATGGGCCTGAGAATGCGATTGAGTTGTTTCACGGCTATACTTATTCGGGGCATCCGGTTGCTTGTGCTGCGGCTTTAGCTACTTTGGATATTTATCGGGAAGAGGGATTGTTTGAACGTGCTGCTAATATGGCTAGTTATTGGGAAGAGGCGGTGCATTCTCTGAAGGGTGAACCTTATGTAATTGATGTTCGCAATCTGGGATTGGTGGCGGGTATTGAGTTGGAAGCGATGGCTGGTAAGCCTGGAAAGCGGGCTTTTGATTGTTTTGTACGCTGTTTTGAAAAAGGTTTGTTGATCCGCACGACTGCGGATATTATTGCGTTGTCGCCGCCATTAGTGATTGAGAAAGAACATATCGATCAAATTGTAGATATTCTGGCTGGGGTATTGCGAGAAATTCCATAATTTGACCGATTTTTGTTTAAGGTGCGAGTTCGATTAGCTTACCAATCTGCGTAGTTGCAAAGTGGGCGCGATCGCGTTTGGGGCTAATCGCCGATTTCTAGGCCGTATTGTTGGCAGAGGGCTTTGAGTTCTTCTCGGAAGCGATCGCGCACATTTTCGGGTGAGACAATTTCGCAATCTTTGCCATAGCGCAAGATTTCTCGGAAAAACCAAAAGGTATTTGATACTTTTCTGACAACTCGCCGGACTTGCGGGGTGTCTGCTAACCATTCATTGAAAGTATCTTGACCCGTTTTTGTTTTGTAGGCAAAGGCTAAACCTCTGAATAGGTGCATTTCTACCTCGATATGAGCTAGATTGGGCAACCATTTTCTATCAATGGGTGCGATCGCGGCTTCTGGAATCCGATCCAAACGGAAGCACCGATTATGCTTCAGTGCTGGCAAATCGTAATTTCCTTCTGTTTCTTCACACCAACAATCGAGATATTCTCGATCTTCGTGGGGGTTGATTTGAGCATGGCGGATGTGGAAGTGCCAAGTGCGATCGGCTGCATCTTGG
>DATGYA010000094.1:0-8449 GCA_035298405.1 Kamptonema sp.
AATGTTATTTGTGGGTGGCAAATTTGATCGCGAACCCGCCCCTACCCAAACTGTAGCAAACTTTTACCAGAAGTGGGATTAATAATTGATGCAGATGACTACCTAGCTGCTACATCATGCTATTATGGAGAAAATTATTAATCCTGAATATCCTAAAGCACAAGCCTTCGTAAATTGGTTCAAGACGTTGTATGACTTGTGATAATTAGATAAAGTATTTTTCACTAAAGCAAAACTACAGATTCCTAAATTCTAAGTATTAAATTATCAATTCATTACAGGTAAATAAACAGGAGTTAAATCCAATGCCTAATCCATTTCCAGGGATGAATCCCTATTTAGAAAATACTGACTTTTGGCCAGAAGTGCATCACTTGCTTATTAGTATTATTCAGGAGTTATTAGTTCCCCAACTGCTGCCCAAGTATCGCGTCGCTATTGAAAAACGGATTTATGAAATCAAGGGTGAAAATTCGCTGTTAGTAGGTATTCCTGATGTCTCTATACAACGCCGACAAACTCAAACAAACCCGATTAGTTCTAATGTAGCTGTTATCGCAAGAACTGTTACACCTGTGAAGGTGACAGTACCTATGCCGGAAGAGGTTAGAGAAAGCTATTTAGAGGTGATAGATATAGCGACTAAGGAGGTGGTGACGGTGATTGAGGTGCTTTCACCTGCCAATAAACGCCCAGGGAAAGGGCGAGAGATGTATGAGGAAAAGCGGGAAAAAGTGTTTGGGAGTCGCACTCATTTGGTAGAAATTGATTTATTGCGTTGTTGGGAACATCTTCCAGTTTTTAATAATGATATTGAAGCCAGTTATCGCCTTCTGGTGAGTCGAGGAAATCAACGTCCGATGGCGGATTTGTATTTGTTCGATCTACCAGATCCCATTCCTTGTTTTCCTTTGCCTTTGCGCGAGGAAGATGTGGAGCCAATTGTTGATTTACAGGTAATATTAAATTTAATATACGACCGAGCAGGTTATGATTTTACGATAGATTACAAGGGTGATATTGTACCGCCGCTGTCAGAAGCGGAGGCTATTTGGGCAGAGGCTTTATTGCAAGAGAGGATTGAAGGATAATTAGGATAAAGATATTGTTAAGGGTGCAACAATTGTGTGAGACTCAACAATTAACATTTTTTGTGGACTTTTGCTAGAATCCAGGGGTTTAAACTCCTGACAGCTAGGGGTGGTAAGTGAAAATGGTAGAAAATGTTAATAATCAAAGTACGGTGAGGCAAGATGATTTTACGGGGGTTAAATACTTTGGAAAAATTAGGTAGCATAGAAAAGCCGATCGCTTCTGGGAATAAAGCCGTAGAAATTACACCCGAAAATCCTCAAACTTGTTACGACCGGGGCAATGCTCTGGTACAATTAGGACGCTTCCAAGAGGCGATCGCGTCTTGGACTCAAGCAGTTGAACTCGATCCCAACTTTCACGAGGCATGGTACAATCTGGGCGTTGCCAACAGAAAGCTCGGACGCAATGAAGAAGCGATCGCGGACTACGATCGCAGCCTAGAAATTAAGCCAGACAATGCTGAAGCTTGGTACAATCGAGGCAATGTCCTCAGAAGTTTAGAGCGATTTGCAGAAGCGATCGCAGACTACGACCGAGCCTTAGAGCTAAAATCAAACTATCACGAAGCTTGGTCCAATCGCGGCAATACTTTGGTCAACTTAGAACGGAATCAAGAAGCGATCGCCGATTATGACAAAGCTTTAGCAATTAAGCCAGATTACTACGAAGCTTGGTACAACCGCGCTCAGGCTTTGAGAAATTTAGGGAGATTTACAGACGCGATCGCATCTTATGACAAAAGTTTAGAAATTAAACCCAACTTGTATCAAGCCTTGTATAATCGCGGTATAGCATTGGCGAGTGCAGGCGAATTTGCAGAAGCGATCGCCTCTTACGATCGCACTTTAGAACTGAAGCCTAATCTGTGGGAAGTTTGGAACAAACGCGGAACAGCTTTAGTACAATCAGGGCAATTAGAAGCCGCGATCGCGTCTTGGGATCGAGCCGTTGAGATCAAACCAAATTATCACGAAGCTTGGTACAATCGCGGTTTAGCGCTGGCAAGCTCACATCGCTTAGAAGCAGCAATCGAATCTTGGGATAAAAGTCTAGAATTTCAACCCGAAAACCGCGAAGCTTGGTACAATCGGGGGATGGCATTGAGTAAATTGGAGCAGATAGAAGCGGCGATCGCATCATACAACAAAGTTTTAGAAATCAAACCAAACGATGCAGCCGCACTCTACCACAAAGCCGGATTGTACTGCCAACAAGACAATACCGACGCGGCACTGGAAAACTTACAACGGGCGATCGCACTCAATCCCAAAAAATATCGCAAACTCTGCAAAACTGACTCAAAATTTCATAAACTACGGGAAGATGTGCGATTTGTCGCATTAGCAGAAAATAAAGCTAATTGAACATCGAAGGATGCCAGAAATACAATAGGCATTACTGAGCACGCCAACCCCCAAATCATGCACGTAATCGACAAAACCGAAGCAAAATTCGCTCTCCTCCAAACCCGCCTGAGCGAAATTAACGACATCGAATCAGCCGCAGCCGTGCTGCACTGGGATCAGGCAACATATATGCCAGTCAGGGGTGCCAGCGCTAGAGGTCGCCAACTGGCAACCCTTAAACAAATTAGCCACGAAAAATTCATCGATCCAGTTATCGGACAACTACTAGAAGATTTACGCCCCTACGAAGCGACGCTTCCCTATGACTCGATAGCCGCCAGCGCGCTCCGCATCGCCCGTAAAGACTACGATCGCGCCGTGCGAGTACCCTCAGAATTCATGGCTAAATTCTCTCGCCATCAAGCCGTCTGCTACGAAGCTTGGGCAAAAGCAAAGGCAGACAACAACTTTGCTGCCGTGCAGCCTTATCTAGAAAAAACTTTAGAATTAAGTCAAGAATATAGCGACTTTTTCCCCAGCAACGAACATATTGCTGACCCCTTGATTGACTTAAGCGACTGCGGGATGACAGTCTCCAATTTGCGACCCTTGTTTGCTCAATTGCGTCAGGAATTACTACCCATTGTAGACGCGATCGCCTCTCAACCTCCCATCAATGACTCGTGTTTGCACCAAGAATTTCCAGAAAACCAGCAGTTAGAATTCTCCCGCACAATTATTGAGCGCATCGGCTTCGATTTTAAGCGAGGCCGCCAAGACAAAGCCCTTCACCCGTTTATGACTAACTTTTCCATAGACGACGTGCGAATTACTACCCGCATCTACGAAAATAACCTCGCTCAAGCGCTTTTCAGCACCATCCATGAAATGGGACACGCCCTTTATGAAATGGGCAATGCCCCCGAATTAGAAGGTACGATTCTCGCAGGCGGCATTTCTTCTGGTTTCCACGAAAGTCAATCCCGATTATGGGAAAATTTAGTAGGGCACAGTCGCGGCTTTTGGGAATGTTTTTACCCCCAGTTACAAGGCGTATTCTTAAGACAATTAAGCCACGTTTCAATCAATACATTTTATCGAGCTATTAATAAGGTCGCGCGATCGCTCATCCGCACCGATGCCGACGAAGTTACCTACAACCTCCACGTCTTGATCCGTTTTGACTTAGAATTAGCTATGCTCGAAGGCAAAATCTCAGTCCGCGACCTTCCAGAAGCTTGGAATGAACGATATAAAAGCGATTTAGGTTTAGTTCCCACCAGCGACAGCATCGGGGTAATGCAGGATGTCCACTGGTATGTCGGCACAATTGGGGGAATGTTTCAAGGTTACGCGATCGGCAATTTAATGAGCGCTCAATTTTACGAAGCCGCCATCAAATTCGATCCCGAAATTCCCGTGGAAATTGAACAAGGAAACTTTAGTTTATTACACAACTGGCTGAAACAAAATATCTATCAGCACGGTCGCAAATATAATGCCGCTGAAATGATGCAGCGGGTTACAGGCTCACCCTTGAGTATCAACCCGTTTCTGCGATATATTCGGCAAAAATATGGAGATTTTTACTCTCTCTGAAGGATTGCCAATTTGAGATTTTAGACTTTAAAGCGGTTAACAGTTAACAGTTAACAGTCAACTGTTAACCGATAACTGTTAATCATCAACAATGGAAGCCCATGCAGGGAATGAAGGTGGGAAAAAGTTAATGTCATAACCTGATAATTCCCACTCTTGCACCCAAAACGGCACTGGTCCACCAGCGGGAGTCGGCGAAAAAAGGCGTTCTTTTACTTCTATAGCGTAAAAAATTTGCTTCAAAGTATCTCCGCGATCGAGAGCTTCAGTCAGTACCGCATCCAAATCCGGATCGACACGCTTCACTCTATTTTTGCCCTCCTCATCAACCCAAAGCAGTTTCAGCGACTTTAGATCTCTAGGGCTAAGAATACTCTTGTAGTAGACGCGCTTGAGGGTAGCTACAGGTTCTAAACTACGCTCAACCCTCCGAATTTGCTGAAGTCGGAGATAGTGCCATTCCGCCAAATGTTTGCGTTCATCGGGCGGTATAACTCCTTTGCTACTTGAGTGCTTGTAGTCATACCGAACCAAACTACATCCCAGATTAGCCAACAGGTGAATTAACTTCTTTTCTTTGGGGGTGGCCTGACGCCTTTCTTGGGTTTTGGTCGAGCTCCGCTGTCTGCGGGTGCTAATGAGAGAGTTTTCCATAGGGGTTTTCGGAGGAATTACAATTGGGGCATATTAAGAAGGTCAGGGACTTCAGGGGGTAAAGAGGTAGGGATGGGGGGAGCAGGGATGTAGATACCCGTCATAATTTTCTGATACTTAGTTTTCCCATCCATCCCATCATCCTATCCTCTCATTCCCTTTACAAACGCCCAGTGCTGGCCTGCATCACTTCCTGAAGGGCAGGAGTTGTAGCCGCTTGCAGATTGAGGAGGTTTTCAGAACGCGGGCGAACAGGAATTATTTCCCTTTTTTACCTGTCTTTACGTCCTCTTTGTCGCCGTCCTCATTCGTTCCAGTGTAGTTGACCTGAGTCCAACTCTTCTGTGCAGTCGTGACGCTCGCTGATGGCTCGGATGCAGATGCCTTGGGGCAAGGTAGATTGAAAAAGGAGAAGCCTGCGGAGGCTATAAACCCTAAAACTAAGATACTCTTTTTCATGATGATGACCCTGATGAACCTAACAAATCACTTTTTAGCACCTTGGTCGGTTAAAGTGGGTCTGTGCAATAGACCTCTTGTATTCAAGAAATGCTGGCTGCAATAATTAATTTCAGACAGGCAAACCTGAGCGACCAAAAAAGCAGGAAGTGACGTGTTAGTAGTGTCCACGATCTTCCACCCACCCTGCTTTTTTGGGTAGTGGAGTGAAAGCCATCAGGGGGGTCATCTATCAGGGAGTTAAACCATCAGGGTAATCCATCGGGTAGTAAATACATCAGGGTGTATCTTCAACAAATATAGGGATCTATGCAGTCCTACGTAAATTGAAGAACGCAGTCATTAACGATTTTTCGGATACTCGCCGCCCTCAGCAATTTGCTGAGGTTTTTTATTGGCTGCTTTGGGTGCAGCTAGCGAATACTTTAGTACAGTGCCTTAAGTTGGGGTTGGGAACCCTGAAACTATTCTATGATTAAGCTGGCGATAAAAATATTTTTTTGCTTTTGGTAATAAACCTTGACAAAAGATTAAATAAATGATATGGGAGTTTTTTTAAAGACTCAGGAGATGAATATAAAACTCAACTCAACCTATCAATATCAAGTCGGGGGAAGTCTGCCAATAGATGCCCCAACTTATGTTAAAAGGCAGGCGGATGATGAACTTTACGAAGGGTTGAGGGCTGGACATTTCTGTTATGTCCTCAATTCGCGGCAAATGGGCAAGTCTAGTTTGCGGGTGCAAACTATGAAAAGATTGCAAGGCTCAGGGTTTGCTTGTGCCTCCATTGATTTGACAACAATTGGCTGTCAAGATATTAAACCTGAACAATGGTATGCAGGGCTGATATACACCATAGCAAGTAATTTTAATTTATTAGATAAGTTTGATGTAGTGAGTTGGTGGAGCGACCATGAAATGCTAGCTCCCGTGAAGCGATTGGATGTATTTATTCAAGAGGTATTACTCACAGAGGTTACTGAGAATCTGGTGATTTTTATAGACGAAATCGATAGTACGCTGAGCTTAAGTTTTAATGTTGATGATTTTTTTGCTTTGATTCGGGCTTGCTACAATCAACGTGCAGACAGACCGGAATATAACCGTCTTACCTTCGCTCTTTTGGGAGTAGCTACTCCCTCTGAGTTGATTCAAGATAGAAATCGCACTCCTTTTAATATTGGGCGAGCGATTCAATTAGGGGGTTTTCAACTGCACGAGAGTTTGGCATTAGCTAAAGGATTAGCTATGAAGGCCTTTCAACCGCGAATAGTGCTTAAGGAAATCTTAGCTTGGACGGCTGGCAAACCATTTCTAACTCAAAAACTTTGCAAATTGGTACTCGCGTCTCCATCGTTTATTCCTCAAGGTGCTGAGGCTCAGTATATTGAAAATTTAGTAAGAGTTCATATTATTGATAACTGGGAAGCTCAAGATGAACCAGAACATTTAAAGACAATTCGCGATCGCATTTTGCGGAGCCGCCACAATACCTGTCAGTTACTGATACTATATCAGCAAGTTTTGCAGCCCACTCTCGATCGCGGTGAGGTGTTGGCTGACGATTCTACAGAACAAATAGAACTGCGGTTATCAGGTTTGGTAGTTAAACATCTGGGAAAATTAAAAGTTTATAATCCTATTTACGAGGCGGTTTTTAATTCTAATTGGGTGGAAAGGGAACTAGAAAATCTAGCTCCCTATCGAGAAGCGATCGCCGGATGGTTAGCTTCAGGATGTCTGGATGATTCATGGCTGTTGAAAGGGCAAGAATTACAGGAAGCATTAGTCTGGACAGCTAATAAAAAGTTAAGCGGAGAATACTATAAATTTTTAATTGCTAGTAGAAATGTAGCAGTAAATCTTCAGGATGATTCCCCTGGTGGTGATGTTTCAATGGGTCAATTTATTAGCTCAGGAAGTGGAGGGGAAAGCGGAGATACGATTGTATATCAAGAAATTGCTGAAGAGGCGACCGAACTAGAGTTAACGAAGAAATCAACACCAATTATTGCTCCGATTTTAGATGAAGTTAAAGCCACATCCAGCGATGAGGAGATGTTATACACTCACCTGTTTTACTGCGTGCAAACAGAGTCACCTCCGGAGATAATAGAGCGATTTCGCAAACTATTTATCGACGGTAGAGGATATCCCGATCGGCAGGTAGAAGCGGCTTTATATAGTATTATTTCTATGAAGCGTGAGGATCTAGAATTTAAGTATATCCTTTATCGGTGTTGCCACATCTTAATCAACCGCTGGCAATTGCATTCCCGTAATAAAGCTGCGATCGCAGATTTAGTAGCTTTATTTAAGAAATATTCCCCACGAAATGGAGCGGAATTTTACATAGTCAAGCGCTTGCAAGCTCAAATACAGTTGTTTACACAAAGTGAAGAGTATCTGGCTTTGGAACGCTTAGTAAAAGTTGTAGATCCTGATGGTGATGTAAATAAAAAAGAGATTAACTCCTCATTAGGTCAATTAATTTATCGCTATCCATATTTATACAATTATTGTCTGCTGAGTAGAGATAGCTCTTCCGAAGATCGGCAAACTATCCGCCACATTCAATCTCAAAGACAGTGGCAATTTGAAATGGAGCTATCACAATATTTAACTTATTTAGTGAGTTCACAGAATACAACAAACCAGATCCAGTCAGTTTTAAACCCTACTCTTTTAAGTGATGCTGAACTTAACTTTGCTCTTAAAGAATTTGCCGGAAAAGTTGAAGGTTCCTACACTTACCGAGAATCAGCTCAGTTTTTCCTTGTCGGCACCAGAAAACCTCAATCTTACGCAGCTTTTAAGGAAGATTTGTATGAATATTTGATTTCTTCTATTAAACCTGCTTACGGAAAGCGTCAATTTAATGACCGCTTGTATAAACACCTAAAAAGCACTTTTCCTGAAAGTAATTCTGATAAGTTAAACAACTTATTGCTGATTCGGACTTGCCGCTACTTGTTCGATTTCCTAGTAGTAGAAAGCCCAGAACGTCCCAACCACTATGTTTTTTACGATTTGGTTTCTAACATCGGCCCCGTTCGGGCGACTAGCCTCCTGCTCAAAATTGCACTGCTTTCCCGCAAAGTTAAACCTGAGCTGGAAAAGCGATTTTCTATATTGTTTAATCATTATGAAGGTAAAGCTTTAGATGATATGCGCTGGTTAGTGAAATCTATGGAAAATCTCAATGTGGCTTTAGTTGTAAATTTTGGGTCAGTAGATATGTCGTTTCTCAAACATAATATTAATTGATATTTTAGGAGATTAATGCTTATGAA
>DATGYA010000095.1:0-1897 GCA_035298405.1 Kamptonema sp.
GTTCGTAGCAGCATTACCGTCAATAATTAAGTTTTTGTCAATGATGAGTTGACCGCTAGTAAGGGCAATTGTCTGATTAGCTAAACTTGCATCGAATACAATTGTATCTCCAGGGGCAGCAGATGCGATCGCAGCCCTCAAGGAACCAGTCCCGCTATCATTATTGTTAGTAACAGTAAGTGACATATTTAAGTGTCCAATAGGTTGTTTACTGGTAAATACACCCTATAAATCACAAAATCAGCCCTTTTCTTCCTTGTTTTAAGAACTCTTTACTCTCAATTTAGTATAATAATTTTTGTCTATTTTTTTAGCTAGTACATCCGCGATATTACGGAAGTTTACAATTAATTTTGACAGCGGTATCCGTAAATTCTCTTAGCCCCACTCGATCTTTGGCTTCATTTTAATTTTTAAGACGGATTATCAGTGGATGATGGTGGTTTTTTGCCCACATTACGAACATTGATAATCTTGTTAAGAATATCGTACCAAAAAGCAGCACCCATAGAGATAGCTATACCGCTCAAAATCCAGCCAAAAATTCTTTTGCTAAATAAAGGCCATTCCCTACCATCAAATTCTTGATTTTTGAGGTTATTAGAATTCCAACCAATAGGTAATGATAATTTTTCTAAAGCTTGATTGACATCTGTTTGAATTTGCGCGAAATTATCTCGATTTGGTATAGAGTTGCGCGTAACTATCTCATCTGCATACTTATTCACAGTAGCACGCATGAGAGAATCTGTTGACAAATTGCCCACAATATATAATGTATCAGAATTAGTAGCAATAGCGATTGTAGTCCCAATTAAAAGAGCAACTCCTCTAGCATTGCGCTTATAAACGCCACCAGCACGCTCCATAGAACGGTCAAACCAAGCTTCTATTTCTTGCTGAAATTTAGTGAATTTTTGGTCGGTCTGTGCTGTATCTTTTTCGGCACGCTTTGCCAGAATATATAGACTTTTTTTCAATGATTCTGGCATACTATTGATTGTTTCTTGAATTTCTTTATAAATCGGACTATCTTCTTTGGCTTCAGCAATTTCTTGAACTGTTTCTTGAGTTTCTCTCACTCTCCTGATCGAATTTAAGACATTACTCAAACTTGGCTGTAATTCAAGTAGTAGCACTTTCCGATCAGAATAACTATCTAAACTCGATTTCAAAAATCCCATTTGCCACTGAAAATCTCTGCCGGCTAATTCGCTTTCAGGCAAATAAACTTGAGAATTTTGAACGTATATACCTAATTTCTCAGAGATTCTATCGATGCTATCGCTAAGAGTTGCCTGACTTTTTTTGAAATCTTCGACAATTTTATTAAATTCCTTTTGCAGCCAGGTCAATTCCATGTCTAAAATTGGCTGAACTGATTCTCCCAGTTTCAAATTATCCACAATAAACTTAACTTCTGCTAACTGCTTATCTTTAAATCTTTCTAGTCGGGTTTCGCTAATAGATTTGACTAAAGAAGAAATTTTGATAGTATCAAGTAAGCTACTTGAGAAACTCGCAGATGGAATGTAGGATGGGCCGCTAGATTTATCGCCAAAAGCATTTTCAGTTTTGGTGATCCGGCGGTACAATGCGCCGATTTGATGGGTGATCTTGCGGAATAGTTTAGATAGGGGGCCTTTCGCTTCTTGATTTAGATCGTTAACGATCGGATTGTCGTAAATTAGATTAGCTAAGTCTTTAATTCGGTTAAATTCAGCTTCATCATTTATGCTATCGCCGCCACCTGAGATCAGCACTTCTATTGATTTCTTTAAATGTTCAGCTCGCCATTGCAGAACTGTGGCGATTAGTTCCTGAATTTCCGTAGCTAGCAAGCTTAAACTAAGGTAAATAAAAATTAAGCCGATGACAATATCTAAAATTACAGGTA
>DATGYA010000096.1:0-14931 GCA_035298405.1 Kamptonema sp.
GTGGTTAGTGGTTAGTGGTTAGTTGTTAGTGGTTAGTGGTTAGTTGTTAGTGGTTAGTGGTTAGTTGTTAGTGGTTAGTGGTTAGTTGTTAGTGGTTAGTTGTTAGTTGTTGCTAGTTTTTTGTTTTTTCATTTATTAGTAATTCAACTGCGAAATAACCGAGTATACTGAGTTTCGTGAGCCATGCTTGCCAGCGCTAACCCCCAACTACAACTACTAAGCTTATCATCTTCTAATCTTACAATTTCTTGGGCGGCAACGTGAATATGGGAATGCAAGTCTAATAGCAATTGTTGTCCCACAGTTTGACCAAGGGGAATGAGTTTTACTCCTGCATTCACTAAATTTGCTGCCCAACTGTGCAAATACCCCAGTACAGCCGCTTCTTCTTCTATTTCTAATTTTACTGCTGCAATACCAAAGGCGATCGCGAAATTGCAATTACTGCCGCAAACCTCCGTTAATTCTTGCACAGATGCGATCCCCTTTGCCTGTAAAGGTAGCTGCATATCCTGCAATAATTTTACCAGAGACCTTCCCATCTGCCAACTTTGTAAGCGCAACTCTTCGGTTTCCTTAGCAGCAGTTGTCCAATAATTCCAATAACTTAAATTTGCTAAATCCCCTACACTCAAAGCCTTCCAAGCACGTACCATTACAGCCGCCTCTAACCGAATTGCCCCAAATTGTAATGAATCTTCTAACCAATTTTTTAAGCTAGCTTGATTATCAATTATACCCATCTCTACTAAAGTCTCAAGCCCCTCTGAATAACTATAAGCACCGACAGGCACGGCGGCCAATTGTAACAACCTAAGAAGTGAAAATTGAGAAATCAAAAAAATTTTCTCCCTTGCAGCTTATTTATTTACACCAATGATAACCGCAATCATAGCACCTAAAACATACGTCTGCCTCTTGCTACTGTTTGCTCAATTCTCAAGCGTTGATAACTTTGTAACTCATAATAACTTTTTTCTGCTAGGGCTTGTATAAAATTCAATGGCTATGTCCATAAGCTCCCATTTCTGGTTGAAACGGCGCAATTTCCTCTTTCACTTCTAAACCCATTTGTTCTAGCATTCCCTGCAAAACTGAATCGGGTGATAACCGCAAATAAGTAGGAGCAATTTCTACAGGAACGTGGCGATTACCTAAATGATAGGCTGCTCGCATTAATAATAGCTGGTTCGGCGCGATCGCGGTGATTACAGGTTCCGGTTTCGCTGCTACCCGAACTAAACAGCTATCATCTTCAGATTGTAGGAGATCGCGATCGCGCAGCACAGTACCCCTCGGTAAATGCAGGTGCAACTCTTCCCCAGAATCAGTTTCAAACCGATGGCGCGATCGCGTCCGCTCAATAGCTGTCAGAGGCAAAGTAAAGCTAACAGTCGCATTGGGATTTGCAGGTAATTTTTCTGTCAAAATTAACATTTCGCTATTCCTATTAAGAATTCACAGCCAGCCTCTATTTATCACTTAACCCAGATTAAGAGTTAGCGATCGTTAATTCTGTGAGATTTCCTCATTGATGGCGTGTTTTTTCAAATCCTTGAGAGAAACGCTCTCCAAGGCCCTAGCATGAGTCGCAGAGAGTACAACCGGAGGAGCAACACCAGCTTCCATTGCTTCTCTCCAGCGGGCAGCACACAAACACCAGCGATCGCCTGGTTTCAAACCAGGAAATTCAAATTCCGGCACGGGAGCGGTCAAATCATTACCGCGCAATTTGGTAAACTCCAGAAATTCTGCTGTTAGTTGAGCACAAACAACGTGCGACCCAAAATCCTGACCGCCAGTGCGACAAAGCCCATCGCGATAAAACCCTGTCAGTGGAGCAGTGCAGCAAATCTCTAATTGGGAATCGAGAACATTTTTGGCCTCTGTCATTGCTAATTTCTTGTTCGTTTAATTTTTTGAGAGCGAGGGAGGTTTTCCTTCGCCATTACTTGAACAGCTTGATTATCTTTATAAATACTATAGCGGTTCTCAAATAAGTGAGGTATGTAGTTGGGCTTTAGCCCTCTGATTGTCTATTAAGATTGCTTCGCAAGGCTCAGAATGACACAATGGTAATCAGCCAAGCCCTATCAAAATAACAACGTGCAGCTCAAACAGGTAATCATTGCCCACAAAGCCAGAGATATCGAGAGCAAGCGCTGGGCAGAACAGTGTGCGCGACAGTTAGAAAGTCGCGGCTGTCAGGTTTTAATGGGGCCATCCGGCCCAAACGATAACCCCTATCCAGTGTTTTTGGCTTCTAGCAGTGGACAAATCGACCTCGCCGTGGTACTTGGAGGCGATGGTACGGCCTTGGCTGCGGCTAGACAGCTTGCGCCTGACAATATCCCCATTTTGGCAGTGAATGTGGGAGGACATTTGGGTTTTTTAACCGAATCTTTTGAAGATTTCAAGGACACAGAACAAGTTTGGAATCGGCTGTTGGAGGATCGCTATGCCATGCAGAAGCGGATGATGTTACAGGCGGCGGTATTTGAGGGCGATCGCACCAATTTGCACCCTGTGAGCGATCGCTTCCTCGCCCTCAATGAAATGTGCATCAAGCCTGCTTCCGCCGACAGAATGCCTACTTCTATTCTCGAAATGGAGGTAGACGGCGAAGTAGTCGATCAATATCAAGGAGATGGTCTAATTGTCGCGACTCCTACAGGTTCGACTTGTTACACGGCTTCTGCTTCCGGCCCGATTATCCACCCCGGAATGGAAGCGATCGCAGTTACTCCCATTTGCCCTTTAAGCCTTTCTAGTCGCCCCATTATCCTACCTCCCGGTTCCGTAGTTAGCATCTGGCCCTTAGCCGACTACGATCTCACTACTAAGCTGTGGATGGATGGCGTTATGGCGACAGCCATCTGGCCAGGACATCGCGTAGACGTGCGAATGGCCGACTCCCAAGTAAAATTTATCATTTTGCGCGAAAACTATTCTTATTACCGCACTTTAAGAGAAAAACTTCAGTGGGCAGGAGCCAGAATTCGCTATACCAATAATCATCGCAATTAAGATTAATTGCTAACTGCCAATTGCTGAGATTTTCAATGTTTTGCAAAAATCGTTCACAACCAACTTTTTATACTGTTAACAACCAACAACCAACAACTAACGGCTAACAACTAACAACTAACAACTAACAACTAACAACTAACAACTAACAACTAACAACTAACAACTAACAACTAACAATTAACAACTAATAGCCTAAAAACTGACTAATTTTCTGTTTGTATGCCCCATTGTTCAAGCCTTCTCCCCGATCTGCACTAGCAGGATCTATATATTGTCTCATGGCAGCAATGCGATCGCTAGTTGCCGGATGAGTGCTCAAAAACGTGGGAACAGAAGATTGATTCAGCAATTTTTTCATAAAGTCAATCATCGCAGATTGAGCATAACCAGCTCGTCCCAACGTCCGTAGTCCCAATTGATCTGCTTGATATTCAGCCTCCCGACTATGGGGACGACGCAAAGCTAATTCTACACCAATTTGTACTGCCTGATTGCGGTCGAGTCCAGCAGCAGAAGCCACTCCTTGCGCGATCGCCATTTGACGCATTTGTTTAACCGAATGCTTCGCCGCTATATGTCCGATTTCGTGAGCGAGGACGCTTGCTAATTGCGCTTCGTTGTCCGCCGCCGCCATCAAACCTTTATTCACATAAACAAAACCCCCCATTGTCGCAAAAGCATTGATATCCTTGTCATCCACAATCTGGAAAGTATAAGGAATATTAGGGCGATCGCTTTGTTTAGCCAACCGTTGACCGATTTGATCTACATATTTCGTAGCAGCGCGATCTTTATAAATTTTAACTTCCTCACCCGCTAGCTGTTTATTAATCTGTTGACCCAGAGCAACCTCTTGGCTGTCAGACAAATTCGACAGTTGTATCACCTGAATCCCACGAAAAATTATATCTGCCCAAGATATCGCCTGCGTAGGAGTAGGCGTAACCACCCAAATTCCTGTAATTACCGAAAGAGACAACAACACATAGACAGCGCGACCGTAGGTACGCCGATAAGTCAGCCAAAAACTCTCCAAAGCCGCCGATAACCGTGAGTAGAAATTAAACATATTTGATAGACCAAAGGGCAAAAGACACCAACAACTCAGACGTACTTTGAAGTTGATTAGTTGCTATTCTAGCTTTTCACTTATCAACTTCATCACTAACAGGACTTATGCAACTGGCATATATGGTAGGGTGCGCGATCGCCTTTCACCCTAGCTCATTATTATAAAACTTCCTCTCACCCACCCTACCAGTCATTTCGGATTTCTGACCACACTCATGGTAATCTCTCTTAGGGCTTTCAAACAAACAGCCCTGTGTTTGTCAATTAGGACGCTGATTTATGAAAATTTTGGATTCTCAAGGGCGGCTATTCAGCAAACTGAGCATCCTAGACGTGGGTGCTGCTCTCATTATTCTATTAGTTGTGGTCGGTATCTTTTTCTTTCCCGGTACCTCTGGTTCTGTTGCTCAAGTTGGCGTAACTACTAAACCCGTCCAGGTAGATGTTATTGCTCTAGGTCTGAAGGGCCGCAATCTTCAGGGGTTGTTCAAAGCAGGAGATAAAGTCAATCTAATTATCCGCAATCAACCCTACGGTCAAGTCGAACTCACATCTGTTAAAACTTTGGCTCGGACAGTAGCGGCTCCTCAACCAGATGGTAGTTTAAAAGCTTTACCAGACCCTAGAGAAGAAGAGTCTTTCAGCAGAAATATGATGTTTACTTTGCAGGGAAAAGGTCAAATCACTAAAGATGGCCCTGTTCTTGGTAATATCAAAATCAAAATCGGCAATACAGTAGAGCTGGAAGGTATTAACTACAACTTCAATGCTAGTGTTATCGACGTGCGAGTACAGAAATGAACAAAGGTTTACTGTTATAACAACCGCCAAGGCGGTTAGGACATTCTAAATTACTGGAACCCTTGATTCGATTCCCTTCTTCCCTAGCTCCTAGCCTCTAGCTATAACTACGAACAACAGAACTTGCTGACATTTGTAGAATTTATATGAGAAAAGGGGTGCGATCGCACCCCTTTTTCTGGTTCCTTTTAGAACCCACATCATACTGTTAGCTTGACAGGAGAAAACGCTACTTCTGCATTCGCATCTATCGGTTGATTTTCCAGCACCATTGTTGTACTGGCGTTGCACTGAAAACCAATGCGCTCGTAGAAACTTTGTTTGTAGGTTGTCATTAGATAGACTCGCTCTACTCGACACATCCGAGGATGGCTTAAAACTGTCTGTACTAACTTGCGACCGAGTCCGCCGCCCTGATAGTCTTGGTTAATTACTACATCCCAAATTGTGGCACGGTAGATACCGTCTGAGGTGGCGCGAGCAAACCCGATCATGCGATCGCCATCCCAAACGCTAACAACTGGTTCGCTGTAGCGAATTGCGATTTCCAAATCTTCTAGCGATCGCTCCCTCGCCCAAAATGCTGCTGTTTTAAACAGCCCTTGCAATTGCTGCAAGTCTACGTGCTCAGAACCGATACAAAATTGAATATTACGGTAATCCCTAGTCGTTGATTTCATTCTCAATCTGCCTTCAGTTTGGGTTTAAACTATCTCAAATCGGTGTATTTTGTATGCTTCCGGCTTTAAACAATTTGCCCCTCGCAGCTTTTTTTCTTAAGAATGCCGGCAACAAAGCTGAGAGTATAATCTAGTAGAGGGTAGGGTTTAATCTAGAAGATTGGGTAATAGCATCGTTTCTTGCTAAATTTACCCCTACAAAACCTCTACTGTTTTTTATATCCACCTACTTATTACTTTTCATATCTTATCTGCCACTTCGGTAATTATCAATACATTTTGCTCGAAAATTGAGATTTTTTTGTTATGGAATTCTGACATTTCTAGCGGTCTAAATCTCTTAAAAACGGCAGTAGGGCAAGCATTGCCTACCCTACTAAAGTTAAAATTCAAAACTGCTTGGAAGTCTTACAACCAACGTGCAGCATCTTTGGCATGATAAGTTAAAATTAAGTCAGCGCCGGCACGTTTGAAGCCGGTCAGGGTTTCCATCACAACTTTTTGTTCGTCAATCCAGCCATTGAGGGCTGCTGCTTTTACCATCGCATATTCACCAGAAACGTTGTAGGCTGCGACTGGTAAATTAGTAGCTTCCTTAACCCGCCAAATGATGTCCATGTAAGCTAAGGCTGGCTTCACCATTAGCATATCAGCGCCTTCGGCGATGTCAAGGGCAACTTCTTTAAGGGCTTCGCGGCCGTTTCCTGAGTCCATTTGGTAAGTGCGGCGATCGCCAAATTGCGGAGTTGAGTCAGCCGCATCTCTGAATGGGCCATAATAAGCTGAGGCATACTTAGCCGCATAAGATAAAATGGGGATATCCTCAAATCCAGCATTGTCCAACCCTTCACGAATTGCCTGCACAAAACCGTCCATCATCCCAGAAGGTGCAATAATATCAGCACCAGCTTGAGCTTGAGCTACAGCAGTTTTCTTTAGCAATTCTAGCGTTGGATCGTTTAAAACCCGACCTGTTAAATCTCCAACTTCTAGATAGCCGCAGTGACCGTGACTGGTATATTCACAAAGGCAAGTATCGACAATTACCATGAGATCGGGTACAGCTTTTTTGACTGCTGCGGTTGCTTTTTGGACAATTCCGCAGTCGTGCCATGCACCTGTCGCTTCTGTATCCTTATCTTCAGGAATGCCAAATAAGATGATAGCTGGAATACCGAGATCGTAGACTTCTTTCGCTTCTTCTACTATTTTATCTACCGATAACTGGTAGACTCCGGGCATAGATTTGACTTCTGTGGCCACAGCTTCCCCTGGTACGGCAAACAGGGGATATATTAAATCGTTAGTAGTCAAGACTGTTTCCCGCACCATCCGACGCAGTTGGGGATGTTGGCGCAGGCGGCGAGGGCGATGTGTTGGGAACATTGTTTTTTTAAGTGTTGAGTTAGCTAGGCTTTGGGGCTGGTAATTGTTACCCCTGTTGCTAAGTCTAGAACTTTTGGTTTACACCAAAGCACAACGCTTAAGTAAATTTCTGAGGACTTACGCAAGTGACCGGGTACGTAGTTGGGCTTTAGCCCTCCGGGTACGTAGTTGGGCTTTAGCCCTCTTAAAGCGCTGAAACGCAACTACGTACCTTAAAATTAACCTTGATTTTGTGCACTTGCGTAACTCCTATATATTGAGAAACCCGATTTCTTAAAGCAACCAAGTTTCTCAATTTAGCCTTTGACTATGCTGAAACCGCTACGGGTTCGGCTTCAACTACTGGCGAACCATAAACACTAACTTTCTTGCGGGTTTTACCCTTTCTCTCAAAAGTCACCACGCCATCAACCAGGGCGAACAAAGTATCATCTTTGCCGATACCTACATTGTTGCCTGGGTGAAACTTAGTGCCGCGTTGACGCACTAAAATATTACCAGCTTTGACAACTTGGCCGCCAAAACGCTTAACGCCTAAACGCTGAGAGTTAGAGTCGCGACCGTTGCGTGTACTACCTGTACCTTTCTTATGGGCCATAATGTCCTCAACTGTAGTTGTTATTTTCTATTCTGATGCAGTTTCGGCGGTTGCTGCGGTGGCTGGCGCGATCGTCTCTTCTTTCTGGGCGATCGCAGATCCTTGAAGACTGATAGAGTCGATCATCAAGCGAGTAATTTCTTGACGGTGGCCTTTTTTCTTGCGAGTTTTCTTTTTCGGCCGCATCTTATAGACGATAACTTTGCGTCCTCGGAAGTGTCGCATCACCGTTCCTTCTACAGTTGCGCCTGCAACCAACGGTTGACCGATGTGAACATCGCCTTCATGCTGAACCAGTAATACTTTGTCAATGGTGACTTTCGTTTCAGCTTCGACGTGAAGCAGTTCGATGTCGTAGAAGCGGCCTGGTTCTACTCGCAGTTGTTTGCCGCCTGTTTCAATAATTGCGTAAGTCATGGGATGGTGATTTAGGTTGCCGTACAGGTAGCTGACTGGTGTTTTCCACGCGCTTACAGCTTGAAACCAATCTGTTTTGCGCCCTTTGCCAGCTTTTGGAATGTCTCAACCTGATCCGAGCAGGATTTGGACAGACAATCTACTATTTTTGCTTAGATGTGGGGTTTTGTCAAGCACTGGGTGCGGGTTTCCAGTTTTTACGTGCCTTTTTCAGCTTAATGACAGAATACAATCTGGTCTATCTGAATTAATTTTTAGTTTTTAGGTGTTAATTTTTAATTTTTAATTTTTAATTTTTAATTCTCTGAGATGATACCCGATACTGGCTAGCCACATAATAGAAAAACTTATAGTAATCTGCAAACTGCTGGCTAGGCGCTTTTCCCTGGAAGTTGTAACGCACATCCCCTTCCACTAGGGTCAGCGTCATCGAACTCTCTGGCGATCGCAAATCCACCTTGAGTTCCCCTGAGAGCCCTTGCTCAGTAGTAAAATTGAGCTTCAAAGCTTTGGGCTTATCTATATTAATGTTATGCCGTTGCTTACGATTCGCCGCAGGCACATTATAGCCAGCCCAGCCGCGAATCTCCACTACAGGGTTTTTTGGATCGCTAAATACTTGACCGTCACCATTAGTAGGCGCTTGGCCAGCTACCCAATTATCAGGATAAGGAAACTCAAAGTTGTAGCGGGCATTGTGATAAGTTTGCCAACTCCCTGACGGGTTCCTCGATTGCGGACTACAGCCCCATAGCGCCGCCCCCAACACCACACCGTAAACCAATCTCTTTAAGTCATAAGGCATAGAACCGCCAACCAGTAACACTAACAACTAACCACGAACCACTAACAACTGCCAAATGTAACGAAATATTACAATCAAGCGGTTAAAGCGGCATAGAGTCTTGACATCACAGAATAGAGCCGCTATTGTTAAATACATACCCGGGTAAGCCAATTCACTGTCATATGCAAGATAAGCAAAAAGTTACCTTATACCTACCACCCGAACTCCACCGCCAACTCAAAATCAAAGCGGCAGTTGAATCTGAGCCGATGTCAGCAATTGCAGAAAGAGCAATTGTATTCTACCTAAACAATTCTGAATTGGTTGATGAAGTAGAGACATCCTACGGACAAACCCATCGGGTGTACGCTTGTCCCGAATGTACTGGCTCAGTTGTAATCCGAGAAGGAGAACTGGTTTCCTTAAAAGGTCAGCCGAGTCTAGTCGCTGAACAGGAGCTTCCAGTTAAGCAAGTGCAAGCCGCAAGCAGCACTGCTCGACCGGGAGAGGAAGAATTAGTTCCCTGCTAACCTTCCCCTGCTTCCTAAATAGGGTGGCAAGCACTGGTTGCGTTCAGAATCAGATGCTGGGGGCATTGAGATTTAGCTTTAGATAGCACCGACTCAAAGGGATCGAGGAATATGCAAGAAGAAATCAATATTCTAATCCAAGCTCAATATCCTCTGATCTACCTCATGACTTCTGAGGAGGAGCGTTCTGAGCAGGCAATCGCAACAATTGCACAAACCAAGCCCCAGCGCAAGGTGTTTGTTTGGACAGTAACTCACGGTATCGTAGAGTACGGTCAACCCCGCACGACCACTCAGCATAATACTGTCTCGCCAGAGGCGGCTATTGAATGGGTGATTCGGCAGAAAGAACCGAACAGCAGCAATTCTGGCATCTATATATTTAAAGATCTGCATCCTTTTATCGATTCTCCCCCTGTTACTAGGTGGTTGCGGGATGCGATCGCCAGCTTCAAAGGCACGCAAAAAACCATAATTCTCATGTCCCCCGTGCAGCAAGTTCCCATCGAACTAGAAAAGGAAGTAATCGTTTTAGACTTCCCACTGCCGGACATGAAGGAACTAAATCAAGTATTATCAAAGCAGTTAGAGCAAACTAAACCGCGCCGCATCACTACTGAAGCGCGAGAAAAACTGCTCAAAGCGGCCTTGGGTTTGACCAAAGACGAAGCTGAAAAAGTCTACCGCAAAGCTCAGGTAAAAGCAAATCGCCTAACAGAAGAAGAAGTAGACATCATCCTTTCGGAAAAGAAGCAACTCATCCGACGCAATGGCATTCTGGAATTTATCGAAGAAGACGAAACCCTAGATGCTGTCGGCGGTTTGGAAGAACTCAAGCGATGGCTGCGACAACGTTCCAACGCTTTCACAGAGCGAGCCAGAGAGTACGGCTTACCTCAACCGAAAGGGATGTTAATTCTGGGAGTACCGGGATGTGGCAAGTCATTAATTGCCAAAACCACCGCCCGTCTCTGGTCGCTGCCCCTACTACGCTTAGACATGGGCAGAGTCTACGATGGGTCAATGGTAGGTCGGTCTGAAGCCAACCTCCGTAACGCCCTCAAAACCGCAGAATCGATTTCACCAGCCATCCTCTTCATCGACGAACTCGACAAAGCTTTTGCGGGTAACAGTGGTTCCGCTGATTCCGATGGCGGTACATCCAGCCGGATTTTCGGCTCCTTCCTTACCTGGATGCAGGAGAAAAAATCCCCCGTATTTGTAATGGCAACTGCAAACCGCGTAGAACGGTTGCCAGGGGAGTTTCTAAGGAAAGGGCGTTTTGATGAACTGTTCTTCGTCGATCTCCCCACAAAAGAAGAACGCCAAGATATTTTTAAGATTCACCTGTCCAAGCGTCGTCGGGAAATAGCTCGCTTCGATTTAGAGCAACTTGCCAATGTTTCCGATGGCTTCTCAGGTGCCGAGATTGAGCAAGCGCTGGTTGCAGCTATGTACGAAGCCTTCGCTCAAGATAGAGAGTTCACGCAGTTAGATATCATTGCCGCGATTAAATCCACAATGCCGCTGTCTAAAACCATGAGCGAACAAGTCACAGCACTTCGTGACTGGGCCAGACAGCGTGCGCGGCCGGCTGCATCTTCAGTCGCTGAATATCAGCGAATGGAGTTCTAAAAGCTTTCTCCTGGTTCTTCCCAGGAGCAAAGGCTAGCACTTCCCTTGCTAGCAGTTTCAAAAAAAGCCGCCTAGCGGCACTGTTAAATCCAAACCGTTGTTTTCGTTTCTCAGTTCTATTAGGAGGAAATCCCAATGTCACACTTTAGCACACTCCGTACCAAAATCACCGATGCCGAAATCCTAAAGGCTTCCCTACGCGACCTGGGTATCAACGTGAAGTCTGAAGCTGATGTGCGGGGCTACAATGGCCAGCGCGTGCGTTCTGACATCGTTGCAGTTCTCGAAGGCGAATATGACTTAGGCTGGTCTCGCAACAGCGACGGTTCTTTTGACCTGATCGCCGACCTGTGGGGCGTCGCGAAGAAGCACAACCAAACTGAGTTGATCAACTCTATCAACCAGAAATATGCTGTTAACAAAACTTTGGCAGCAGTGAAGCAACGCGGTCTGCAAAATGCCAATGTCAAGCTAGTTGTGCAAAATTAATCTATCTGCGCGTTCCTAAGCTTGCGGGTTAACCATAATACGGGTTAACCCGTTTTTTCATTTGTAATTGTTAACTGTTAATTGTTAACTGTTAACTGTTAACTGTTAACTGTTAACAGCTTATTTTGGAATTATTATCAGTTTTATTGAATCTACTAATTAGTCAGAAACATTTCACACCTTACTCTGCCATCTGTTTGCGAATCTCCAAATAGCGGTAAAGATATTCCGACACAATGCCGTGCAAAAACAGATCGCGAGCCGCATTAAAAGGACTATTCGGCGCTAGAGGTTGACGGTTTCTAATTACATGATTCCAGTCATAGTTATCCGTAATTTGACTGATGTAAACACCAAAATTTTCGTCTAACTGAAGCGATAAAACTGCCCGTGCAAATTCATCGCTTGTTAAACACAGAGAATAAAACACTTTAAACAATTCAATGGCAGATTCTAAATCCAAAATCCTCAACCAGCGGCGTTTATGAAATTCAATCTCTACCTCAGCAGGTTGAATGCTATCGTAATTAATCCCACGCTTTTTAATTTCTTGCAACCAGTTAGGATTATTTTGCCTTGCTTGATTGTAATCCCAAACGAAGTTATAGAGAATGATGTCATGTTCCAAAAAAGCATTGTTAGCTAAATCGTCAACAGTGCGAGGGTAAAGCTTTGATTTCTCAATCTGTGGATCGGGGCCATTATCAATCAAAAAATTGACAATATTGGAACCCAGACAAATATGCCGCACAATCAAGTAACAAGCTTCGGGAGAAACAAAGTTATTCAGGAAAAATACTGCTGACTTGTGCATTAGGGTATAAGCGCTAAATTGAAATGGTAGTAAACGCTTTACTGTCATAATTAAAGCCAACAACAAGTTCGCAATTATCTTAATAGGAATTAGCAAATAACTGCGAGTCCAGTTGTGTAAATCCCGAATCATGTAAGATTTCGCTACTAAATCGACAGGGATGGACTGATCTACAAATAGAACATCCCAATGGTTAGGATTTAAGCGATTGTAAGGTTGAGGAGTGTAGGGCAAATCGCTCTTAACTTCAGTCAGGATTTCTGTTTCTTGAGGTTGAATAATTTGCATTAGCGAATTTCCTCCAGTTGCAGTAGATATAAACGAGCAGTGACTTGAGCGGTTTTAACAATGCGACGCGCGATCGCGTCTGTCATCCATTCTGCATTAATCAATTCTTCTAACTTACCAAGGTGGGATTCATCGTTCGCTCCGTGATAAGCTAGAAAAGACACTTGATCTCCTCGCAAACCCAAGGTTTCTTGAATCTGCTTAGCCCACTTGCCAGCAAGCTGATTCCCCAACCCTTCAATAATAAATATACTCCCAATTAAGTCTACTGGAT
Organism: Kamptonema sp.; assembly: GCA_035298405.1. Lineage (GTDB taxonomy): Bacteria > Cyanobacteriota > Cyanobacteriia > Cyanobacteriales > Microcoleaceae > Kamptonema. The sequence continues at coordinate 12,801 of DATGYA010000096.1, forward strand.
TTTCCTGAGAGGCTTGGTGAAAAATGAATGCTGATAAAGCTTCGCTACCAATATTCTTTTCACTTCCTACAATTTCCGCCAATTCCCCGCCAACGGAAACGTAATTTCGCTCTAACATTTGAAAATCTCGGTGCTCATCTTGAGCGTGGCCAATAAAAGTAGAGCGGAGGCGAAAATCAGTCATGTAGGAAGCAGCGCGAGCGATCCAGCGAGCTCCTTCTACAACTTGCGGCCGCAGATTTCGCAAGAGAGATTTATAATCTTCAATGGTAAATTCTCCTTTGTACAATTTTCGTAGAATTGGCACTGAGCGCAATTTCCGCTCAAATTCTAGCCAAACCAATGCTAATTCTCGCAATAAATAGGCTTGAGGAGAATCAAGCTGTGCAGGTTTAAAGCTGTCAAGGGGAGAGCTGATAGGCAATTCAATTAAATCAACACTTGCGGTAACTTCAGGTGAATTTTCCACAACGGTTAACATCATATAAGCAGTAGTAAATCGACCGCTTTCTGGTACAAAACAAAAGATTTTTTGTCCGGGCTGCAATTTGCTAGAATTAAAGAGTTCTTCCAGCATTAAGTAAATCGAAGCACAACCAGTATTGCCCCTGGTATAAAGGTTCGTAAACCATTTTTCTTCAGGAATCATACAGTCTGCTTTTTCTAGCAGTTCCACAATTTGCCCCCGGAAGAAGTGGGAAGAGTAATGGCAGAGCAACCAATCGATTTCCTGGGGGTTAACGCGGCCTGCTGCAATTAACCGCAGCCATCCTTCTACTCCTAATTTGATCGCATTATCTAGCAATCGAATATTCTGGCGCAAGTCAAAGGCTCCGGCTGCGGCTGCATCTGCGTAGGAGGGGTAATCTAACCAGCTTGTTTTTGAGCTTTCCTCTTCTAAGCCGGAATACATACAAATGGGATAAGCATTGGCGTGGGAAATTAGTTCAATCCATTCTATTTTTAAACTTATGCCTGTAGTAAGAGGATGGTTTTGTAACAAGAATGCGCCTGCACCATCGGAGAGCATCCAGCGCAAAAATTCGGTGTCAAAGGGAAGAGTTTTGCCAGATTTAACTGAAGTTTTGGTTTCAAATTTAGTGTGTTTGAACAGACGAGATGCGAACTCAGAAGCAACCGCGATCGCATTCCGCTTTTTGCCTAATTGTAGTTGAGAAGCGGCGTAGTTTAAAGCGGCTATTCCGGCACAGCAAACGCCTTGAGTTGAAATAATTTCTAAAGGTGGTAATTCGGGAAGTTCTCCATGCACCATGCTAGCAAATCCAGGTACTAATAAATCTGGCATGGTGGTGGCGCAGGCAAGTAAGTCAATGGTGGCTGGTTCTAGATGAGATTGGTAGAGAATATCTTGGACGGCATGAGCTGCCATTTGACTATTTGAATAGAGAGTTTTTTGTTCCTTGTTAATGGCATAATAGCGCTGTTGAATGCCATTGCTTTTAAGAATCCTTTGTCTGACTTTAGAGGGGCGATTGCCTATTTTTCCGAGATAGTCTTCCATCTCGTCGTTGCTGATAGGTGAGCCTGGTAAAAATTTACTGATGTAATTAATGTAAGCGTACTGCACGGAGAACACCTCTCAAGTTACAAATTAAGTCTATGTTAAACTAGGCTCGTAAAAAGTAGGTAACAATAATGGATGAGTTAAGCTGTGAAACGCTGCTAAGTTATTGTGATTCTGAGGATTATGCACTGCAAGTAAAAGCACTCATAGAGCTTCCTCGTACTGATTTTTATGAGGCTGTACCAAAAATAATAAGATTGCTTAAGTCCCCTGAGTCAGGTATTCGCTCTTGTGCGGCTGAGGCTTTAGGATATATGGGAATAGAAGATTTAGAAACTGTTGGCCCTGAACTAATGATTTTACTTGAAGATCCAGAAGAAATGGTTAGGTGTGAAGCAGTTGAAGCTCTTGGATCGCTTGGTTATACTCCTGCATTTGAAGCTATAAAATCTTTGCTAATAAGTGACTATTGGTGGGTAGTTCGTGCATCAGCAGCAGAAGCCCTTGGGTATTTAGGAGAACCTGAAGCTCTAGAAACTCTAGAGCTTTCACTCTTTAATACTAATGAATACGACGCAGTACGAGGTTATGCTGCTAATTCTATCG
>DATGYA010000097.1:0-6127 GCA_035298405.1 Kamptonema sp.
CATTTAATCCTGGTTTGAAAATGTCTTGATTGCAGGTTTGAGCGATTAGTATTGCAGGTCGCTACACCTATGGGAGCCACTGCTGCTCTTTCGTCGGCGGCTCGTTCCGTCGAGAAGAACGCAGGTCGATGAGATTGGAATGTTGGTGAGAATTTACGCCATTGGGAGTTTGAATAATGTCGTAACCGAAGAGTTGATTAATTAACTCGCGGGTAACGGCATCGAAAGGCCCAAGAGCGATTCTGTGTTCTGGATAAGTTTGGTTAAAGCTATTAAGCGAATGCTGATAAGCGCTAAAAGCATTGATTAAGGTTCGGCTAAGCTGCGCCACTTTCGCTTTTAACGAACGAAGTTGGCGTTGTAGCTGACGATACTTTGAGCGACCGATGAAATGCTCTTTTGCCTCTTGAGCAGACCGTCCGCCAAATAATACTGACGCATGAAGTATAAAACACAGGATTGTTAGCCCAACAAGCAGCAGAATAAAGGCTGAGTTGGTGGCTAAAAGCGCTGCATGAGCAGCCACAAACGTCGCCACGAATAGGATCGGCATTACCAAAACTGTCAAGATGGCGAGCCAAAACCAGATCGATTTTCTAGGTGTTCCAACCTGATATTCAACGGCTTCCTCTTCGGCAGTACAACGCTGGTTACTGATAGTGATTTCAAGTAACAGAAAAGCCAGAGGGATGAGAATGACTGCTGCTTTAATCGTCCAGGAACCAGGGGCAAAGACCAGCAACGCTAGGTACTCCGCTGCGCCATGAAACACGATGTAATCGAATAGGTAAACTCCGGGCAGCACCAGAATTAAAAAGATATGCTTTGTCATGTGTCCGATGCTGGGGAAAGCAATTTCGGGATGTTGTATTTCCCAATTTTTGAGCGTGTCCGCAGTTGCTTGGTATTCCTGGCCAACTTGCCAATATTTGGAAGCCAATTCGATAATGTATTCACGTTGGCGCTTCAAATGTTCTAACTTCCGCAACCGAATTCGGGATTGTGCTTCGGGTTCAAACATCTTCATCTTATTTACCTCGTGAGGAAGCTACATAGCTAAATGCAGCTGTGGGTGATTCAAACTGCATCGGGTTGAGGCTGCTAAAGGAACCCAAACTAGCCGAACCGTTGACGACAATGACTTTGGCGTTAGTCTTCATGGCCACGGCAGGTGTTTTTACGTTATCTATCCCGTCGCTGATGAAGATGGCGATTTTACGCGGCGGGCGTGACCAGGTGGTATCGCTTTCGTTGAGGAACAGGTCAGCACGCTGTACGCCACCCCAAATATCTGTCGCTTGACAGTTAGCTGGCTGGTTAAGGATGGGTGCTATGGCTGCTTTGAACTGCTTTAGCTGTTGCTCGCTTTGGTTGCGCCACAGTTGTTGCCGCTGGTTATAATCAGCTAAAGCCTTTTGGTGGGCCACCGCTTTTGATTCGTATTCGTTTCGCTTTTCGGCAGCTGCAAACGGGTTTCCTTCTTCGGCACTGAATTCAGGTGGCTTAGCTGGGGGGACTGGCGGTTGTTCGATGCGGACTCGGATGAGGGAACGGTTAGAGCGATCGCAAATACATCCAAACGCTAATTCTCCGCCGCCTTGGGGAAGCAAGCCAAACAGCGGAGTTAAATCCTCTGTTTTTAGCTGTGGGGTGCGGGTTTTGTCGATGCTGCCACTCTGGTCTTGAAAAATCGCTACTTTTGTAGGCTCGGTGTTTGCAGATTCAGGTGTTGGAACAGTCGCTGAACCTGCTGAAACAGGCAGGGTAGTAGTCGTTGCAGTTGTTCGAGTGGATGTCGCGCCCGGTAAAACACTGCAACCAGTCGCCAAAACCAAGAGAAACAAAGCAACTATTGAGTAGCTCGGAATATCCATTAATCTCTCGTTGCTTGGGTAAAATTAAGTTAACAATTTAGTAATATCAGCAACTTCCAAATAGATAATTACCTTGCTACAAAAGACTCACTAATGCTTATTTTTTTTAATCTTTGAGGGGATTCACTCACAACGGCAGTTGAATATCTAATTTGTGAATTTTTACTCACAAATTATTTTAAAATCACTAATTGGTTTAAAAATAGGTTGAGGTAGGACGAAGCAAAAATGAACCAAAAAGACTTTGATAATATTTACAAGAGGCTGAGTTTCAGACTAAAAGAAGTATTAATACCTTCTTTGCAGGGTAAAGCAGATGAAGAAATTGCTGAGGATCTACATATTCAGCGTGCTACTGTTAGGAAACATCTTCAGGCAATTCGTTTAAAATTTGGTATTGCCAATAAAGATGGAGATCGTTATCCGTTGCGTCAAGAGTTAATTAAGTGGTTTGGTAAATACAAACCAGAGTTAGTTAACCCTGAGTTATTAAATAAAATAAATGGAAAATATCCCGATGTAGAGCTAGATTTTCCAGATGGGTCATTGCCGCTGGATTCTCCGTTTTATGTGAACCGTTCTCCTCACGAATATGACTGTTACAAGGAGATTTTGAAGCCTGGTTCCCTGATTAGGATTAAAGGGCCAAAGCAAATAGGTAAAACATCCTTGATGACCAGAATCCTAGCTCATGCTGCTACTCACGGCTGTCGAACGGTACCGTTAAACCTGTGGGAAGATGCAGAAAAGGGAGTTTTTATTTCCCTAGATAAATTCTTGCGGTGGCTCTGTGCCAATGTCAGTTTAAAGCTGGGTATAAAGCCAATGCTTAATGATTATTGGGATGAAGATATTGGCAGCAAGGTTAGCGCTACAAGATATTTCCAAGTGCATCTGTTGGAGCAACTCAACAGTCCCTTAGTCTTGGCTTTGGATGAAGTCGATCGGGTTTTCTGGTATCCTCACATCGCTGAAGACTTTTTTCCGCTGCTGCGAGACTGGTATGAAGAAGCAAATAATCTAGAAATTTGGCAGCAACTCAGGCTGGTGGTGACATACTCCACAGAACCTTTTATTCCCTTAGATATCCATCAATCACCTTTTAATGTGGGGTTGCCAGTTAAGTTGCCGGAGTTTACAGACAAGCAGGTGCAGAATTTAGCAAAGCTTCATCAACTACCTTGGACGAATGGAGAGGGAATTAAGCAACTGATGGCAATGGTAGGGGGACATCCTTTCTTGGTACGATTGGCTCTGTATCACCTTGGGCGTCAGGATACCACTTTAGACCACTTATTATCAGAGGCAGCTACCCAAGCGGGAATTTATAGCAACCACCTGCGGCGTCTCTGGGAGCTTCTCCAAAAGCAGCCAGAACTGGTAGCTGCGATGAAAAAGGTAGTTACAGCAGACACGAGCGTGAAGTTAGAGCCAACGCAGACGTATAAGTTAGAAGGTATGGGGTTAGTTAAGGTACTTGGGGATGAGGTGACACCGAGTTGCCAGTTGTATAGTCGGTATTTCCGCAATCGCCTCTAAAGGTGAGGCAACCATGAATACAACACAAAACACAGAATATGAATATAAAGTCGGCGGGAGTTTAGCGCATAACGCTCCAAGTTATGTAACGCGACAGGCTGACTTTGAACTTTTGAATGCACTGAAAGCGGGTGAGTTTTGCTACGTATTGAACTCGCGGCAGATGGGCAAATCAAGCTTGCGGGTACGAACGATGCAACACCTGAAACAAAAAGAAAAATTTGCTTGTGCTGCCCTCGACTTAACAAGAATTGGCGGCAAGAACGTTACTACTGCCGAGCAGTGGTATAAGGGAGTAATTTCTGAGTTAGAAAGAGGTTTCAGTCTACTTGGAAAGGTTAATAAATCTTGGTGGAAAGAGCAAGAAGGATTATCAGCAGTCCAGCGATTGGACAGGTTTATTGAAGATGTCCTACTCGTTAATGTAATCGGTGAAAAAATTGTTATTTTTTTAGATGAAATTGATAGTGTTTTCAACTTAAATTTTCAGTTAGATGATTTTTTTGTACTAATTCGTTCTTGCTATGAGCAGCGGACTGAAAAATCAGAATACAATCGCCTTACCTTTGCCTTATTCGGTGTAGCAACGCCATCAGATTTAATTCGAGACACAAGAGGTACACCGTTTAATATCGGACATAAAATTGAACTGAGCGGTTTTACTCTGAAGGAAGCCCAACCGTTAGCTAAGGGACTGGTGGGAAAAGTAGACAATCCCGAAATGGTGTTAGAAAAAGTGTTGAATTGGACAGGGGGGCAGCCTTTTCTTACCCAAAAGCTGTGCAAATTACTTGTTGATAAGGTCGAAGATAAAAAGGTAAATGTTAATAGTTTAGTTGAAAAATATGTTGTTAAAAATTGGCAATCTAACGACGATCCAGAACATTTAAAAACTATTAGAAACCGCATCTTAGAAATTCGCTCTAATACTATAAGAATACTAGGACTCTATCAACAAATTTTGCAAACAGGAGAAATCAATGCAGATGACAGTTCTGAACAAGTGGAATTACAGCGGTCGGGATTAGTGAAAAAGCAGAATGGAAAATTAAAAGTTTATAACCCCATTTATAAGGCTGTATTTAACGAAACTTGGGTGAGCGAGCAATTAGCTAATCTGCGTCCGCCATTCTACAGGGAAGCCTTCTCCACCTGGTTAAATTCTAAACATCAGGATAAAAAATCTCATCTTTTGCGGGAACAAGCTTTGCAGGATGCACTGGCTTGGTCATCTGGTAAAAGTTTGAGCGATCTGGATTATCAGTTTTTAGCAGACAGTCAACAATTAGATAAGCAAGAAGTACAAAATGCTTGGGAGGAAGAAAAAGAAAAGAGTCGCATACTGGCTGAGGCGTTTAATGACGCAGAGCGAACACGAGCAGCGGCGCAACAGGAAGCCAAGAGAATCAAGAGAGCGGGTCTAATAATACTAGCTGTAAGCTTCCTTGTAGCTGCTACATCTTCGGTACTCACTAACATAGCCTTTAAGGGACTTAAAGAAGCGCAGGAAGGCACAAAGCTAGAGCAAGCAGGCGTTAATGCTTTACGACAGTTTCGTTCTGGCGAAATAGAAGCTTTAATATCAGCAATGCAAGCTGGGCAAAACTTACAAGTATTGGTTCGGGACAATCGTTCCATTCAAAGTTATCCAGCAACCAGTCCTTTGTTGGCTTTACAGAAAATTCTTGACAGCATTTACGAACAAAATCGATTTAATGCAGAGCAGGGCGAAATTAAGAGTGTAAGTTTTAGCCCGGATGGACAGCTTATTGCCACAGGTGGTGCAGATGGTACAGTCCGACTCTGGAGTTTGACAGGGCAGGAACAGGTTGAAATTGAGGTTCCTCAAGGTAAAGTTAAGGTGAAAATCAATAGCGTTAGCTTTAGCCCAGATGGAAAGAAAATTGTTACAGCGGGAGAGGATGGTATAGCCAGACTCTGGGATTTATCTGGCAAGCAACTAACTAAATTTGAAGGATATCAGGGTGGAATTAATAGCGTTAAATTTAGTCGAGATGGAAAGAGAATTGCCACCGCTGGAGAAGATGGCACAGTCCGATTCTGGGATTTTTCCGGCAAGCAATTAGCTAAATTAGAAGCACATAAAGGCAAAATTAATAGTATCAGCTTTAGCCCTAATGGACAGGAAATTGCTACGGCTGGATATGATAGTGTAGCCAAACTTTGGAACTTATCGGGAAAGCAATTAGCTGAATTAAAAGGACACAAAGGGCTACAAATTTTTAGTGTAACTTTTAGCCCAAACGGGCAATATATAGCTACAGCAGGAGATGACAATACAGCCAGAATCTGGAATTTATCTGGGCAGGAGCAGACTAAATTAGAAGGACATCAAGGTTGGGTGATTTCTGTTAGCTTCAGTCCTGATGGACAGCGCATTGTCACAACATCAGATGATGGTACAGCTAAACTTTGGGATTTATCAGGTAAGCAAATAGCTCAATTTCAAGGTCATCGAGGCGTAGTTTTGAGCGCAAGTTTTAGCCCGGATGGAAAATTTTTGGTTACAGCAGGACGGGATGGGACAACTCGACTGTGGAATTTAGCAGATAAGCCCGTACAGCAGCTTGAGTTGGCAGGGTTTCGGGATGATGTGAATGCGATCGCATTTAGCCCCGATGGAAAAGCGATCGCGGGTGCAGGTAACGAAGGCGTGATGCGGTTATGGGATGCGACATCTGGAAAGCAACTGA
>DATGYA010000098.1:0-5443 GCA_035298405.1 Kamptonema sp.
GCTATCAATTGTTTCACTGGTTAGCCCTCATCTTAGGCGTAGCAGCTACCGCTTTATTAACCAGCAACGCTGAAGATTTCCCTTGGTTTGCCCTGGGCATCGGTTTAACTTGGGCATTCTATGGTTTAGCCAGAAAGAAAGCCTCTGTTGATGCTGAACCCATCCTTCAAACCTTAGTAGAAATGGCGATTTTAGCAGTTATCTCTGCTATCTATCTGCTGTTCTTTGCCGATGTTCAAGCTATCAACAACTTGCCCGAATTAAACCGCCTTTGGCTAATTCTTGGCTGTGCGGCCACTGCCATCCCTTCTGTCTTGTATGGCGAAGGCGCAAAACGCTTACCACTGTCAGCTTTAGGCTTGTTTCACTCCCTCTCTCCCAGCATTCAATTCTTACTAGCTATCTTCGTTTATCACGAAGTAGCCTCGCCTTTAAAAATGCAAGCCTTTGGGTTACTTTGGTTAGCCCTTGGTTTGTACTCTTACCAGCAGTGGAAACAGCGATAAACAGTTAAAAAAAGCGCCGATTATCGTCGGCGCTTCCACTTCAAAGTAGCTCATCTTCAACAAAGAATAGGTTAAAATGATGCTCCCAGAATGCCTTTACAAGAATAACAAACTTAAGCGTCTTCCCTGTGACTATCGCGAACACCCAGAGCGCGAAGAACTCTTCTTCTGCAAAAATTGCGGCAACTCTTATCACATCAGAGACATTGGAAGCGATGCCTGCGGCTGGCTAAGCCTACGCGCTGATAGCTTCTGGTTAATAGTTGGTGGTTTAATTCTCTTATTGGTGTTAGCCAGCAATGGCTTTTTTGAGCCTAGAAATACCAATTCTGCACCCGAAACACCAACTTTTAATCAAGAGATTCAAGACTGAAAACTAATCAACTTGTAGGTTTAGTCTCAGAAATATAGCCTTTCTCTGTCTGCTGAGGTACAGTATCTCTACCCCCAACCCCCTTATAAAGGGGGCTTTTCCGTTTCCCCCCTTAGAAAGAGGGCTTTTCCGGTTCCCCCCCTTTGCAAGGGGGGGCTAGGGGGGGTAGTTTTTATACCTCATATAATTGAGAAACGCTATAGCATAAAAATCGGGTTTTTGAAAGAATATTCTTGCCTTTAGCGACTACTCTCAAACCAAAAACCCGTTTTATTTCCTAAATTGTGCGTAAGTCATGAAATTTGCTAAATTCCAGAACCATCAAAAAACTCTTGAATCGCTTTATCTTTCAACCGACAACTAGAAGCCGCAACCGCTAGTTGAGCTTTCTCAAGACAAGCCACCGCACTCGCATGAGTTAAAGCCTGCCGTGCAAACTCAGATTCCAATGCAGGCTCTCTACAAGCAGACAATTCGCTGCTTAAAGTTTGCACCTGCTGTTCCAAGGTTTCAAGGCGATCGACCAAAGAACGAATCACCGCTGCTTCCGAGTCAGGGAGGCTGCCGTGTTCCAGAGGAGCAACCCGGACACCTGAACGATAGAGAATACGACCAGGAACCCCTACCACCGTACAGTCAGAAGGGACATCCCGTAGCACCACCGAGCCCGCACCAATGCGAACGCTGTTGCCAATGTGAATATTGCCTAGAACCTTAGCACCAGCACCAACAACTACATTTTCACCCAGGGTAGGGTGACGCTTGCCACTTTCCTTGCCAGTACCGCCCAAGGTAACGCCTTGGTAGATCAGAGCATAGTCTCCCACGATCGCAGTTTCACCAATCACCACCCCCATCCCGTGATCGATAAATACGCCACAACCGATCGTCGCCCCTGGGTGGATTTCAATCCCCGTCAAAAACCTAGCTATATGAGAAATAAAGCGGGGGATGAAGGGAAATCCTAAAACAAACAGCCAGTGGGCAAAGCGGTGAAATACTAACGCTTGAAGACCAGGGTAGCAAAATAAAACTTCCAGCCAGTTACGAGCGGCTGGGTCGCGCTCGAAGATAATGCTGAAGTCGGCTCGAAGGGTCTTTAGCACGAGGAGTTACCAATTTTGGTTAAACACGCCACTTTCAATTTTATCGGAGGAGGGCTCGTTCTGCGTCTTTACTCTTGTACTGAAAGTGTGTAATTGTATTTGGCTCCCGATTCCATAGTTCCTACCCAAATGCGGTAAGTGCCTGCCTTCCAGCCAGAATCGACAATGCTAGCATCTTTGCTCTGGCCTGTATCGTCTCCACAGTGAACATTGCTACTGTCAGGCCCAGAGACGAGTAAAGTTGTGTCCTTGCCTCCAGTGTTAATGGAAATGGTCAGCCGGGAAAAATCTTGTTGTAAAACCAGGATATGATCCGGGGTCGGGGCTGCAAATCCCAAACATTTGTTTTTGCTGCGATCGAAATTGGCAATCGCAGACAAGGAGTAGGAGCCGCCTGTTGAACCTCTTAAAACCCCTGTTGGAGGTTGAAAGCCGTGGGATAGCGTTAAAGTGCCAAAATTGGCTGTTTCTGCGAAAACCGGTATAGAAATCGCAGCCGCGATCGCGGCTGCCAGCATTCCACTGCCTTTAAAATAAACTCTGAAACTGAACAGCATGGCAATATCTCTCTGTTAAAATTCACAATCCAGGTGGACACTTCCAGCATTCATCACCTCCTTGCGGGGAAATTTGCCCTTACTACTCAAAAAATTTTCAAGGAGCGATCGCCTCTAAGTTTGCCGATCCAAACTGCTCTGTTGATCTTTTATCAATCAATTTGTAGTGGTGATGGAGCTAAAGTGACACTCATTGTTCTGCCACACACTTTCGAGGCAGAGTTCAGACAGCAGCTAGAAAATCCGATGATTTTGATTATGTTTGATAATTGTGTTCCAATTCCGTTCCCTGTTGTCTGAAGTTTTGGTATTGTTACCTATAGGTTAGCTTTGTAGCAACCTTTCACTAACTAGCTTAGCTCGATCCTAAAATTCTCTAGCTATGAGCTACTACTTTTGAGATTAGCAATAATCTAGAATCTGCAATCTACCTATCGTCATGATGGAACGCGAATTTTCTTTTGCCTCTGGATTCCGCTTAGTTGATAAAAGCGTGCAGGAAGACGGCGCACGACAGGCTCCGCACCGAGGATACCGGGCGCTGGTACTGATGCTACTGGCTACAGGGTTGATGAGTATGCACGTTTTCCGCCTAGTGCAACTACAACTGGTTGAAGGCAAGCAACACCGGGAACGAGCAGAAAATAACCGCATTCGTCTAGTTCCGAAGCCGTCAAATCGCGGTTACATTCTAGATCGCAACGGTAAACCCTTGGCTGCTAACCGCCTGACTCGTTCGGTTTATTTGTGGCCAAAGGAACAATCACCTGAACAGTGGAAAATCACGGCTAGTAAGCTGAGTTCTTTACTCAACGTACCCGTTAGCGATATTCTTTACAAGTTAGAACAAGCGGGCTATCAATCTTATCGACCGGTACGGCTGAGCCAATCTCTCACGCCCGAAGTATTTGTAATGCTGGGAGAGCTCGCCGCAGAATTTCCGGGAGTGGAAATGCAAGCAGAATCTTCGCGCTACTATCCCAATGGTGATGTAGCTTCTCATGTGATTGGATATATTGGGGAAGCTACAGCAGACGATCTCAAAGCTCACCCTGAATATCCGATGGGGATGATCGTCGGTCAGATGGGTATTGAGGCAAGTGCTAACCGTGAAATTGCGGGGGTATGGGGCGAGCGCTTGATCGAGGTGAATGCCCAAAATATTGAGGTGAATGCCCAAAATCAGGAAGAGCAACCCTTGGAAAAGAAGGCTGCTAAGGGGGGTGCTAATGTGCAGCTAACCATAGACTTGGAGATGCAGAAAACGGCTGAAAAGGCTCTGGGCAATCGTCGTGGTGGTGTGGTGGCGATTGATGTGAAAACGGGAGGGGTTTTGGTGTTGGCAAGCCATCCTGATTTTGACCCCAATATGTTTACGCGGAAAGTTAGTAAAAAGGAATGGGATCGCCTCCAAGGAGAGGATAAGCCATTTCTAAACAGAGCTTTACAAGGTTATCCGCCTGGTAGCACTTTCAAAATTGTGACTTCGGCGGCTGGGATTGAGTCGGGTAAGTTTTCAGCGGACTCTATGGTTGGTACTTCTGCTTTTATTACTGTGGGCGGTATTCAATTTAATGAACATGGTGGCGGTTATGGCTACCTTGGTTTTCGCGATGCTTTGGCTTTCAGTAGCAATACTTTTTATTATCAGGTGGGGCTGGCGACTGGGCCGGAGCAAATTGCTAAATGGGGTAGCTTGCTGGGAATTGGCGAGACGACGAGTTTAAAAATTTTGGGACTGGGTGGGGGCTCTCATGGTACTATGCCTACTCCCGAACTCAAAGAGAAGCTTTACGGGGAACCCTGGTATGCGGGGGATACTGTAACGATGTCTATTGGTCAGGGTTTGGTGTTGGTGACTCCTCTGGAGGCGGCAGTGATGGTAGGCGCGATCGCTAATGGCGGCTACCGAGTTAAGCCTCATCTATTGGCTTCTCAAACTAATACTGCCTTAACTAAACCAGAACCAACCGGTATGAAACCAGAGACGGTTAATGTGATTCGGGAGGGACTGATTGCTGTGGTGCAAGAGGGCACGGGACAAGGACTTAATGATGGTTCTATTCCTTTGACAGGTGGCAAAACTGGTACTTCGGAAGTGATGGGTCAGCAAGATCATTCGTGGTATGTGGCTTTTGGGCCTGCTGATAAGCCAGAAATTGCGATCGCGGTTGTTGTTGAAAATGCAGGTTTTGGGGCAGTTGCCGCCGCACCTGTTGCTAAGGAGATATTTAAAACTTACTTCAACGGGAAGGCTCAAAAGCCAAAGTAGGTAATGGTTAACCGTTAACAGTTAACAGTTAACGGTTAACAGTTAAAGTTCTTTAAAATTTGTTAAGATTGACTCAAACTCAGCGTCGGGATTTCGACCGCCGCTAAACTTCCCCCTTCTGCGCCCTCATAATAATGCTGCGACTCGAACATATCAGTAAAATTTACCCCAATGGCGTTGTTCTTAAAGATGTCAACTGGGAAGTTAAACCAGGCGATCGCATCGGCTTAGTCGGTGTCAATGGTGCTGGTAAGTCCACGCAACTCAAAATTATAGCAGGCGAAGTGGAACCTACTACAGGGGAAGTAATTCGCCCCGCTAGTTTGCATATCGCCTACCTCAGCCAAGAATTTGAAGTAGATCCCACTCGCACTGTCAGAGAAGAATTTTGGACTGTCTTCACAGAAGCGAATAAAACCCATGAATCTCTGCTGCAAGTGCAGCGAGAAATGGAAACTGCTAATCCTGAAGAACTGGATCGCTTGATTAATCAATTAGATCGGCTTCAGCGACTTTATGAAGCTTTGGATGGCTACGGTTTAGAGGCACAAATTGAGAAAATTTTGCCCGAAATGGGATTTGAAGCTGAAGATGGCGATCGCCTCGTCAGCGCCTTCAGCGGTGGCTGG
>DATGYA010000099.1:0-1767 GCA_035298405.1 Kamptonema sp.
GGCCTGTAGAACTCCTGTCATCGGTACTCCTGTGGGCGCTGCACCCCAACTGCTTTCCGGTGGCGGTGGCATACTGGTAAAACCAGAAGATCCAGAGGATATGGCAAAAGCTATAGACCAGATTTGTGAGTTATCTGAGGATCGATGGCGAACAATGTCTGATGCTGCGATCGCTCAGGTGACATCATATACCTGGGAGGATGCAACGGATCGGTTTGAGGCAGCATTGCAAACAGCAATTTCGCGATCGCATTTTAATTAACAATCAGCAATTAGCCATTAGCCATTCCCTATGACCCCTTTAGTAACTTTTGTACTGTACGGATGGGTTCCAGTTACCTTGTATCTATTTGTGCGCTATCCACCGCAGCGAGCCCTAGTTATTAGTTTCATCGCCGCAACATTATTTCTGCCACAAGCTGCAATTACACTACCTGCGATCGGCAGCTACACCAAAATCACAGCAGCTTGTTTCGGCTGTTTACTAGCTACCTTAATCTTCGATCCTGGTCGCTTGAGTTCCTTTAAAATCGGCTGGCTTGACCTGCCAATGTTAATTTGGTGCTTGTGTCCAATTCCTTCTCAACTCCTTAATAACCTCAGCCCAATTTCCCCTACTATAGGACAAATTTTGCAGTGGGGATTGCCCTATTTTTTAGCAAGAATTTACCTGAGCAATTTGTCAGGAGTACGAGAACTCGCGATGGGTATTTTCTACGGAGGACTAATTTATACTCCTTTTTGCCTATATGAATCCCGCATGAGTCCACAATTGCATCGTATGGTTTATGGCTTTACTCCCCGCTTGGATTTTGGGCAAGCAATTCGTTTAGGAGGATATAGACCTACGGTATTTATGGAACACGGTTTGGCGGTAGGGATGTGGATGATGGCCGCAGCATTACTCGGAGTTTGGCTGTGGCAAACTAAGGTTATTAAAAAAGTTTTGGGTTTTCCAGCTAAATGGATTGCAGTGGGTTTAACAATTACATTTATATTATGCAGATCGACAGGAGCTTACATTTATATGGTTTTAGGAGTATTTATTTTATTAGTTGGTAAGCAGTTTCGCACTGCTTTATTTTTATTTTTGCTAATTGCTGGTGTCTCTACTTACTTGTATATGGGTGCAGACGGCAGCCTTTACTCTAATCCTTATGTTGTTAAATTTATCAATAGTTCTACAGACGTAGAAGATCGTAGTCAATCTCTGGCATTTAGAATTCAAATGGAAGAAGTTTTGTCACAGAGGGCGCGGCAACAAATAATATTTGGTTGGGGCGGTTCGGGCGGAAATCATGTAACAAATGAGTGGGGAGAAACCACCACAGTTACAGACAGTTTGTGGATTATCGCTTATGGTGTTAATGGTTTAGTGGGGTTGATCAGTTTTACAGCAGTTTTTTTGCTTCCAGCTTTATCATTTAGTTGGTTACGTTATCCAGCCCGTTCTTGGAGCAATCCAAAAGTAGCACCTGTGGCGGGTCTGGGTGTAGTTATAGCTTTATATATGCTGGATTCTTCTCTGAATGCTTTTCCGAATGCAGTGTTCGTCCTCGGTAGCGGGGCAATATCAGGATTGTTGCTGAAGCCGCCAGAATCGATTAAGGTAAAAAGTTCGCGATCGCCTCCAGCTAAACGTTCTCCATCACAACGAAGATTAGCTAGATAGTTAACGGTTAACGGTTAACGGTTAACTGTTAAAAAGCTCGGTGCATAAGTCTTCTTCCTTCTTCCTTCTTCCTTCTTCCTTCTTCCTTCTTCCTT
>DATGYA010000100.1:0-3781 GCA_035298405.1 Kamptonema sp.
AGTTCAGACGTGTTCTTCCGATCCCCCTCAACTTCAAACCACCGCTGTAAGAAGTTTGCTGAAAATCTTTCAAGCTAGTGGCAGTGGAACCAATTAAAACAATGCGCGATCGCACAAAATCAGGCGATACCTTCCCCGACATTACCTCTGTCATCGACACGCTACGAAAACTACCAGCAGGGCCGCGAAGATTCGCCAAAATTTGATAACCGCGACTTTCGGCTCGAATATAAGCTCCATCATTAGGCTGAAAAGGTTTAAATACCCCCTTGCCTAATTGCAAATACTTAGGATTACTGCTGGCTGGCTGAGGAGTAATACCTTCGGTTTTTAGATAAATTAAAGCCAGCTTTAAAGCCAAACTTTCGCGAGTTTTTTCGCCTTCGGGCCATGAATAAAGCAAAGCTCTGCGTATTTTGCCATCTGCATCAACAACAACATTATTTAAACCTACCCGATTCTGCTGACTCAGAACACTAGGCGGGCGTACCCCTAAATTATTTTCATCCTGACTTTTTTCAATACCAATCAAGTTAGGGATAGTTTCAAAAGCTTTGACTAATTTTTCATGACCTGTTCCAACAGGCAAATCGCGATAAATATCTAGACCAATCGCTCGCGGTTGACCAGCATACAATTTTTGCAGCAACTCTGCCATCACACCATCAGGAATAGGGTAGCCAAATTTTTGCAAATCGGCTTCATTAATTGCCACGATCGCGACTCTATCATCTCTCGGTTCTAGGGGCCGCCAACGAAAAAACTGATCGAGAGCCGTCAATTCTGAGAACTGCAAAAGCCCAAAGGAACGGATTATAATGACCGCACCAGCAACACCTGAAGCGGTCATTAATACCAAACGTTCTTCGGAAAGCCACTGTTTCAAAGTTGCCAAAATATTTTTGGCAACTTTGCTTTGCTGTTTTAACATCCAACTCACCTTAAGAATGCTGTTATATCCTTAATTCTTGCTAGTCCCCTGTAATTCCCTTAAGTTCTGCGGTTTGAATGCAACCATGACCGCGTTAAGCCCATCATATTGTTTGCCTTAGTAGATAAGCAAGTCCCCGATATTACCCCACCTTACTGGAAGCGGCGCTAATTCCTGGTAGAGCTGCCTTTTCTATTATTACCAAATCTAAATGGCAAGTGTCAAACGAAAGAATTAAAAACTGAGGGCAAGAAACTAGCAATTACTATCAATTACTCTTCTTGCCTCCCAATTTTTAATTTTTAATTATCACTGCGACTCTTGTTGCCTCCCAATTTTTAATTTTTAATTTTTAATTTTTAATTATCACTGGGGTGCGTTCTGGAAGTTTCGTGGCCCTGTGTAACCCGATGCCTGAGCAAGTTCTTCCAAACCTTGCGTACCTTCATATAACTTGCCGTTGATGATCCAAGAGGGAAAGCCTTTAATTTTAGCTGCTTCGCAAAGTTGAGTACGGGAGTTTTTCCCCTTGGGATCGCATTCAATGTAATCAATAATACTAGCTGCCTCGTTGCCAAACAGTTCTTTTTGTTCGTGGCAGTGAGGACACCAGTAAGCACCATATTCTTTAGCACCGATCTGCTTGAGATGGCGAGCTAAAGCGATTTCTGCCGCTCCAGAAACAGTCGTGACAGCAGGTGGCGCAATGCCGGGGCTAGAAGAATTAGAGGAGGGAAGGCCGTTGCTGTTGTAAAGTCCCAAGGCGGCGAGTGTCGTCACCATCGCTACCAGAGTGCCTGTAAAAAATAGTTGCCCTATATCTTCCCACTCGCGACCGAAAAGAGTTAGTAGAAATAGGGCGATCGAGAATACTGCCGAACTGATGCAGTAAATGCACAAGTCCCCGATTTGAAAAATCATTAAATACATTAGGTAGCCGCTGAAAATCGGCATGGCGGTGGCTAATATAAATATCAACAGCCAAGTCGAGTTTTCTAGTTGAGAGCGGAGTCCTTTATTGGTTTCAGGATTAACTGCCAGTGGAGCGACTGCGAGTATTGCCAGGGTTAGATAAGCGGCAAAACCTAGCAAGCTCAAAGGCAATATACCGCCTACAGTGGCATAGGGACTGTTGAGAACTTTTTCACAGCCGCTAGTCGGGCAAATGACAGAGCTGCCAGTTAATTTAGCGATCGTAAGGTAGGCGGTTTCTAGAACGCCGATAGCTGCGATCGCGGCAATGATCGTGCGAGACCAGCGGTGAATCGGGGGAGTTGAACGTCGGCGAACCATTTCTCGATTTTTTTGGTGAGAGTTTAACTTTAAATTGGGACTTGGGGCGCAGGAGTTGGGGAACCAGCCATTAGGGAATTTGAAGATGGCACTGCTTGAATCGTAACGCTATGAGCTACACCATTTTGAGTTGCAGAGGAACTACCTTGGGCGTGAGTGGCGAGGGTTTTGAGTTCTGACCCTTCCCTTAAAAGACTAGCCTCTCGCTGTGACAGACTGCGCCTTGTCACTTCCACAAATTGACTGACACGAATCGGATCGATCGGTTGGTCGATCCTGCCGTGCCGCTTCAGCGAACTTGAGACAATTACCCCATCAGCCGCAGAGATCAAACTAGGGATATTTTCCCAACTGGCACCGCTACCGATGAAAACTGGTGTCCCCGCCGCCGCCGCCTTTGCCAATTCTAGATCCTCTAAATTGGGTGGGCTACCAGTAGTCCAGCCAGAGAGGATGACAGCATCAGCTAAAGCCCGTTCTATGGTTTCTTGCACGGCGGTGGTCAGATTGGGGCTACCCAAGGGTCTACCGTGCTTGACGAGCACATCTGCTAATATTTTGACATCGCTGCCCAATTCTCGGCGATAGCGTAGCAGTTGGTGGGCTTGCCCTTCGATTAATCCTTGGTCGCAAGCCATAACGCCATTGAGGACGTTGACGCGGATGAATTGGGCTTGGGTGCAGGAGGCGATCGCCATTGCACTCTTACCATCATTCCGCAACACATTGATCCCGATTGGCAGTGTCACTAGGTTCATAATCCGCTGCACCACTAGCGTCATAGCGCTGACGACCGCCGGATCTACCTCATCTTTGGCAAAAGGAGCGTCGAAAAAATTCTCGACTATAATACCATTTACGCCACCGGAAGCCAGCGCTGTTGCCTCTTGCTCGGCTCTGCCGACAATAGCCTTGAGATTGCCACCCCAGCGCACAGAAGTGGGGAGGGGTTGCAAATGTACAACGCCAATAATCGGGTTCGGTGTTTTGAATATTTGTTTTAAGTCCACTGGTTTACCTGAAACCACCAATTTGTAAGCCGAATTTAGATTTTAGATTACTATCTGAATTGAATTCTACCAAAAAACCTGACAGAAAGAATTAAAAATTAAAAATTAAAAATTAAAAATGTAAGAGTTGGAAAAATTAAAAAATGAGGCTAAGGAGTGAAAGTTGCTCTGATCGTTTTAGCTGTCACCGTAGCATTGCTAGCGGTAATAGAATTTAGTCTCCGGGTATGGTTTGGCTTTGGCAATCCCCCGATCTACATTGGAGACGATCGCTGCGGTTATCTGTTAGCTCCTAACCAGAGTGTACGGCGATTTGGCAACCGCATTGAGATTAATCAATATTCTATGCGTGGCCCTTCGATAACACCAATGCCTGGGGTCTCAGTGCTGCGGGTGTTGTTGTTGGGAGATTCTGTGGCTAATGGCGGGTGGTGGACAGATGAGAAAGATACGATATCAGAAATGATGGCAAGATTTTTAAGTCAAAAGAAAGAACCCAAAAATTTATCCCCTTCATCCCCCCCATCCCCCCCATCCTCCCCATCTC
>DATGYA010000101.1:0-10275 GCA_035298405.1 Kamptonema sp.
GTAGGAACGCGACGCATGGGCGATAATCCCCACGCCAACGGCGGCATTTTGCTCCGCGACCTCAAAATGCCAAAATTTGAAAAGTATGCCGTAGAAGTCACAAAACCAGGCACTACCAACGCCGAAGCCACCCGCGTCATGGGTCAATTCCTGCGCGACGTAATGAAATTCAACCAGGAAAGCCGCAACTTCCGCATCGTCGGCCCAGACGAAACCGCCTCGAACCGCTGGAACGACGTATTTGAAGCCACCGATCGCGCCTGGATGGATGATACCTTCTCCTACGACGATCACCTTTCCCCCGATGGTCGCGTCATGGAAATCCTCAGCGAGCACACTTGCCAAGGATGGCTAGAAGGCTATTTACTAACTGGACGGCATGGTTTCTTCTCCTGCTACGAAGCCTTTATCCACGTCATCGACTCCATGTTTAACCAACACGCCAAATGGTTAAACACCACTCGTCATATACCTTGGCGGCGACAAATTGCCTCACTTAATTATCTGCTAACATCCCACGTTTGGCGACAAGATCATAACGGTTTTTCCCACCAAGATCCCGGTTTTATCGACCACGTAGTGAACAAAAAAGCCGCCGTAATTCGGGTTTATTTACCACCCGATGCTAATACATTGCTATCCGTCACCGATCACTGTTTGCGGAGTCGCCAATACGTCAACGTTGTTGTTGCTGGCAAACAACCCGCCTTGCAATATTTAGATATGGATGCAGCGGTAAAACATTGTACGGCGGGGATCGGTATTTGGGAATGGGCAAGCAACGATCAAAATACTGAGCCTGATGTCGTTATGGCTTGCGCCGGCGACGTTCCTACCTTAGAAGCTTTAGCAGCAGTTGACTTAATTCGGCTACATTTACCCGACTTAAAAGTGCGCGTCGTCAACGTCGTAGACTTGATGAAATTGCAACCGGAAAGCGAACACCCGCACGGTTTGAACGATAAAGACTTCGACTCGATTTTTACAATAGATAAACCGATCATCTTTGCTTATCACGGCTATCCCTGGCTGATTCACCGCCTGACTTATCGCCGGACAAATCATAATAATATCCACGTCCGGGGTTATAAGGAAGAAGGCACAACCAGTACGCCCTTTGATATGGTAGTACGGAACGATTTAGATCGCTTTCATTTGGTAATGGATGTAATTGACCGTCTGCCTCAGTTGCATTACATTGGCGCTCACATTAAGCAGATGTTGCACGATAAATTAGTAGAGCACGTCACTTACATTGCTGAGTATGGCGATGATTTGCCAGAAGTTCGCGACTGGAAATGGGGGTATTATAGCGATCCTGGTTCAGCAAAGGCGACAACTGGAGAGTCTGGAGGCGCTGATTTTAGCGAGTCGCAGTTAGAGGAAGGCGCGGCGCGATCGCGATCGTAGCAAACCAACAGCATCCCAATGTGGAAAAAGACCTAACCCCCCAACCCCCTTCCCTACAACGGAAGGGGGAGAAAGCAAGAAAAGACATTTCCTCCTTCCCGACAAGGGAAGGTGGGAGAAATAAAAGAAATTCCCCCTCCCCTCGTAGGGGAGGGGGTAGGGGGAGAGGTCTTTTTCAGTCTGCTAGATGGGTAAGAGATTGAATCACCGAACTTGATATTATGAGCGTGAACGATCAAAACTCAAAACCTGTCTTTCTTATATTTGCCCATGAACGTACACACAGTATTAACACAGCCATTTTCCGACCAAAAACCCGGCACATCAGGACTACGGAAACAAGTTACAGTATTTCAACAACGCCACTACCTTGAAAACTTCGTTCAATCTATCTTTGACAGCTTAGAAAACTATCAAGGACAAACATTAGTTGTCGGCGGCGACGGACGCTATTATAACCGTACTGCCATTCAGACAATTTTAAAAATGGCCGCCGCCAATGGCTTCGGCAAAGTATTAGTAGGTAGCGCAGGCATTTTATCAACTCCTGCCGTTTCCTGCATCATTCGGAAATATCACGCCTTCGGTGGAATTGTACTATCTGCCAGCCACAATCCCGGCGGGCCAGATGGAGATTTTGGCATAAAATACAACATTAGCAATGGTGGGCCAGCACCAGAAAAAGTTACTGATGAAATTTATAATCGGACTAAAACAATTGCCGATTACAAAATCCTCGAAGCTAAGGATGTCGATTTAGACAAATTAGGGACATTTAAACTAGGCGAGATGACAGTTGAAGTCATTGATTCAGTCGCCGACTACGCCGAATTAATGCAGTCTCTATTTGATTTTGATAGCATCGGTGAGTTAATTACTGCGGGTAATTTTCGCCTTTGCGTTGACTCAATGCACGCGGTAACTGGCCCTTATGCCAAGACAATTTTAGAGGAACATTTGGGAGCACCTGCGGGTACTGTCATTAATGGCATTCCCCTAGAAGATTTTGGCGGCGGACATCCCGATCCTAACTTAGTTTATGCTCACGAACTCGTTGAGATTTTGTATGGGGAAAACGCGCCAGATTTCGGTGCAGCTTCCGATGGGGACGGCGATCGCAACATGATTCTGGGACGCAAATTTTTTGTAACTCCCAGTGACAGTTTAGCTATTCTAGCTGCTAACGCAAAATTAGTTCCCGGTTACAGTGCTGGTTTAACAGGAATTGCCCGATCTATGCCTACCTCTGCTGCCGCTGACCGCGTTGCTGCTAAACTCGGAATAGATTGTTATGAAACTCCGACAGGCTGGAAATTCTTTGGCAATCTTTTAGATGCTGATAAAGCCACTTTGTGCGGCGAAGAAAGTTTCGGTACTGGTTCCAATCACGTCCGCGAAAAAGATGGACTATGGGCGGTATTATTCTGGTTAAATATTATCGCTGCCCAGAAGAAATCAGTCGAGCAAATCGTGCGGGAACACTGGAAAACTTACGGTCGCAATTACTACTCTCGCCATGACTACGAAGGAGTAGATAGCGACAAAGCTAATACTTTGATTGCTAATGTTCGCGCTGCATTTTCTAGCTTGAAAGGTAAGCAATTCGGTCAATATCAGGTAGAATATGCTGATGATTTTAGCTATACCGATCCGATTGATGGTAGTATTAGCGAAAAGCAAGGAATTCGGATCGGATTTACCGATGGTTCGCGCATTATTTTCCGCCTTTCTGGTACGGGAACCCAAGGCGCAACCTTAAGGATTTATCTGGAAAGTTACGAGCCAAATGCGGCAAAACATGATATTGATACCCAAGAAGCATTAGGAAGTTTGATTGCAATTGCTGATGAAATTGCCCAAATTCGCACTCTCACAGGACGGGAACAACCAACAGTAATTACCTAAATTATGGGATGGTAATTTTGACCTAAATGACTTTGACCCGGCGGTTGAAACCGCAGCTACACAGACAAAACCCGCCTACGCGGGTTAGTTAGAATTAATTTTACAGTCCGCGCAGGCGGACTTGGTTTGTGTAGACGCGGTTTTAACCGCCAAGATAATTATTTTAGGAGGAATTTATGAGTTTGAAACTGTATTTTATGCGTCACGGAGAAACGGTTTATAGTCGTACAGGAGGCTTTTGCGGCGATCTCGATCCTGAGTTAACTGCTGAAGGGAATAGAATGGCAGAAGCTTTTGGTGCTGCGTACTCTTCTTTACCTTGGACAGCAGTTTATGTAAGTCCGATGAAACGAACAATTGCAACAGCAAAACCCTTGTGCGATGCAGTAGGAATTGAGATGCAATTGCGAGATGGACTCAAAGAAATTCGTTATGGTGAATGGGAAGGAAAAACCCTAGAATTTGTCAAAGAAAACTATCTTGATGATTATATTAGTTGGATGACTGAACCAGCATGGAATGCACCGAATGGTGGTGAAACTGCTGTGCAAATTGCCAGTAGAGCATCTCTAGTCATCGCAGAAATTGAGGGAAAACATCGGGAGGGCAATGTGTTAGTTGTTTCCCATAAGGCAACTATTAGAATTATACTTTGTAGTTTGTTAGGAATTGATTTAGGCCGTTATCGCGATCGCATTAATGCCTTAGCTGGTTCTGTTAGCATGGTGAAGTTTGACACTCACGGGCCGCTGTTGGAGGTGTTAGGCGATCGCTCTTATATGGATGAGAGTCTGCGTGCTTTACCAGGTAGTTAGTTGTTATTTGTTATTTGTTAGTTGTTAGCAATTAATTAAAAGTAGGGTGGGCGCTCGCCTCAACCATCTCTAGCTATGAATTACAGACTTTTTGCGGCGAGCGCCCACCTTACAAGTTAACAATTAACAATTAACAATCAACAATTAGCAATTAGCAATTAGCCATTAGCCATTATGAAAATATTAGTATTAAATGCCGGATCGAGTAGTCAAAAAAGCTGCCTTTACGAAGTCAAAGACACATTTCCTAACGAACCTTTAGAGCCGATATGGGAAGCTGCTATTGACTGGACTCACCACGCAGGCGCAGCAGAATTGAAAGTGAAAACGGCTCAAGGAAAAAAGGTTGAAGAGGAGTTTGAGTCAGATTTTCGCACGAATACTATCTTTGAGATGTTAAAGACACTTACGAGCGGTGAAACTAAAGTTATTGACGATCTTAGTGAGATTGATATTGTTGGTCATCGGGTGGTTCATGGCGGACAAGAATATCAGCAAAGCACGTTTATTACCCCAGAAGTAAAAGAGGCGATCGCACGTTTAGCTGTGTTCGCTCCCGTTCACAATCCTGCCAATTTGGAAGGGATCGAAGCCATTGAAAAAAGTTTAGGAAATGTGCCGCAAGTAGCAGTTTTTGATACTGCTTTTCATTCACAATTACCTCCGGCTGCGTATGTTTATCCTGGCCCTTATGAGTGGCTAGAACAGGGAATTAGGCGCTATGGTTTTCACGGTATTAGCCACCAATTTTGTGCTCAGCGTGCGGCTCAAATTCTAGGTCGAGATTTGGCAGAATTACGGCTGATTAACTGTCATTTGGGAAATGGTTGTTCTCTCGCTGCAATTCGCGAAGGTAGAAGTATTGACACCACAATGGGTTTTACACCTTTAGATGGTTTAATGATGGGTAGTCGCTCAGGATCTGTCGATCCTGGTATTTTGATTCACCTGTCGCGACAGTCTGAATGTACGGGGGAAAAATTAGATCGGATTTTGAATCGGGGTTCGGGTTTATTAGGAATTTCTGGGGTATCGGGAGATTTAAGGATGATTATGGATGCGATCGCCAAGGGTAGCGATCGCGCTCAATTAGCTTTAGATATTTATATCCATCGCTTACGCTCTTATATTGGCGCTATGGTAGCGAGTTTAGGCGGTTTAGATGCTTTGATTTTCACCGCAGGGGTGGGGGAACATTCGGCCGTCGTCAGGGCTGCTGCTTGCGAAAATTTGGGGTTTTTGGGTTTAAAATTGGATCTGGATAAGAATGCGCGATCGCCAATGAATGAAGATATTGCGATGGCTGATTCAGCAGTAAGGGTTTTGGTGATTCACACCCAGGAAGACTGGGCGATCGCGCAGGAATGTTGGCAACTTTCTCAAAATAATACCCAGTAACCTAAGAGAGGGACTTATTGAGTCTTGAACTGTGGTGATTCTACAGTTATGGGTACGATCAAGTTAATCAGAAATGCTTCTCCCACAGCACCTACAACCAAAGCCAATATAATTGCCAAGATTTTTGTAGAATTGGGTAAGTCGTTCACTAAAATTACCTCCATTATTACTTCTCTTAAAACCAGAGCTAATTTCCCTGTCACCGTGTTATTACTTAGTTAGAAGTATAAGTTATTTCAATACTTAAGTACATCTACTTAAAGAAAGATATAAAATATAGCAACCGCCAAGACGGTTAGGACTATCTTGATTGCCGAAACCCTTGCTATTATTACCTCATCCTTCTTCCTTCTTCCTTCTTCCTTCTTCCTTCTGCTATACAATAATTGAGCTAAAAACAACTTAAAAACCACCAAATCGCCAAAGCTAAAATTAACCGCTTTGACGATTTTACTGTCTTATTTTCCAACAATTATTTGTTGTAGGGATTATCTCAGTTTGGCAAGGTCACAATTAAGACATCTTCACAGCAGGGCTAGTAGATGGTTTTGCAGGTTTAACTTCTTGCGTTCCCATGCGCGATCGGTAAAGTTCAACTAGACACTGCTCATACTTTGAGAGATCCGATTCAATCTCAGTAAAAATGTCAGTTGTTACTGGATCGGTGAACTTTGCCCGCAGATTATTGATATCAACAATCCCTGTTTGTAAATCGCCCAGCGTACTCCGTAACAGAAACATTTCATCACTTCCTTGAAGCGAAGCTTTTAACGAAGCGAATTTATCCGCAGCCTGTGCGGGAATTGACGGTTTTTCACCCAAAGCATCAATACGCGCTTCTAGCATTTGGATGTGGTGCTGTTTATTGTGAACCATGTCGTGCAAGAGCGATCGCAATTCAGTATCCGAGGTTTTTTCCGCATAATGCTCAAAAGCTTGGCACGAATAACGCTCGCCTGTTAAAGCCGTGTTCAAACCTTTAACAATATCGCCTTTTGTGGAGCCACCCCAAGCCGTTGCCAGCTTCCACCATTCTGCATTCACGTCACTTTCGTCTGGTAAAGCAGCCTCTTTGCCGCCGTAACCAAGACGAGCAAGAATTGCAGTAGTAAATATCGCCAAATCCCCCGGTTGCCGAGAAGTAATAAGATTGCCGTCAATTACTAGAGCTTCATTAATATACTCCGCTCCTGCATTAATCATATCCTTACGGATCGCATGAAAACCAGTTGCTTTTTTGCCTTTTAGCAAATCACCTTCAATCAAAAGTTGCGGCCCGTGACAAACAGCAGCCACTAATTTTCCTTGCTGCATTGCCTCAGTTACAAAGCGCACTGTGTTCGGATTTGTCCGCATTTTATCTGGAGCCATGCCACCAGGAATAACGACTGCATCGAAATCTGCTGCCTGCGTTTCAGTAGTAGTTCCATCCGCCTGCATAGCAACTTTGCCTTGTTTCCCTGCATACTTTTCATTCATACGCGAACCAAGGACAACCACTTCAAAACCTGCTTGTTTTAGCGCGTCAAAAGGTACTTGAAACTCTGAATCCTCAACTCCATTTTCAATCAGGATAGCAACTCGTTTGCGTTGGCTTCCGTTAGTTTCTGTCATGATTGCTTAGCCTACTTTGATTATTTTCTTCTACACTAACTTAGATGTTAATTCCTTCGCTTCTTTCAAAAGTAATACATCATCTCAGCTTTTAACATTTTATTGTTGAGCCTTTGGGAATAGACATATACTAACTTTCCTTCAAGTCATATTTTTTTCCTCATCTATTTTTTAGCCCCGCTGTTAATACTTAAATTTGTGCTTGAACCTGAATAAAATCCTTTAGCAAAAACAAGGGTACTGTACTATCGATTCTAGTTGAAGGCGATCGCGCTGGAATGTTCGCTACCCGTCATAATCACACTTATAGTGTGTAGATTTTGGTGTGCTGTAATGGATATCTTGCTTATGTGGCAGAAAATCCAGAGCTAAAGAAATTTGGAGAGCAAGTTCGCAGGCTAAGGACGCTTAGAGCTCTTTCTCAAGAAGAGTTAGCAGAATTAGCCGGACTACACCGTAATTATATTGGTGGTATTGAGCGAGGTGAAAGAAACCTAGCCCTGTTAAACATTCTGCGGTTAGCCAAGGCTCTGGGAGTATCACCAAGCGAACTATTGAAGGGAATAGAGTAAATGCTTAGGAATTAGCAATTAAAATGACGTTCATCTCTTTAAATTACGCTTTTTTCTTAGTAGTTGTACTCGCAGTTTACTGGTTAATTCCCAATAGAGGCTGGCGACTTTTTGTGATGCTCGGAGCCAGTATCGCCTTCTATGACTCCCTCCAAAGGGAGTATATCCCCCTGCTCTTAGTCAGCATTATCTTTAATTATCGCTTGGCAAAAGCGATCGGCGAACCCCTCGATTGGCGGATTGCGAACGAAGCTTGGAATCGTCGCCGCTTCTTACTTTTATGGATAGGAATTATCCTTAATATTTCGCTATTGTTTGGCTTTAAATACGTGCCATTTTTCTTGATTTCTATCGGCACATTTTTTAATTTCCCAGTAGTTTTAGATAGTGCTAGTTGGGTAAGCACTCATATTATTCCCCCGTTAGGACTAAGTTTCTTTTGTTTTGAGTGCGTTGCTTATTTAATAGATGTATATCGAGGTGCTCCTGCTGCCAATTCCCTGCTGGAATTTTCCTCTTACAAGTTCTTTTTTCCTAAATTAATTTCTGGCCCAATTACCCGCTATCATAATTTGCTCAGTCAACTTAAAACGCTGCAATTTCCTACACATGATGGAGTGGCTGAAGGACTTTGGTTAATTGCTTCTGGTGCAGTAAAAAAAGGAATTTTTGCCGACAACTTGGGTAAATTAGTAACTCTCAGCTTTGACAATTTACAAAGGGCGGGTAGTGGTGATTTGTGGTTAGCTACGCTAGCTTATGGATTACAGTTATATCTAGATTTTAGCGGCTATGTTGACATGGCACGCGGTACTGCTTTGTTGATGGGTTTGAGTTTACCACAAAATTTCGATTTTCCCTATTTCAGTACAAGTATTGCTGATTTCTGGCGCAGATGGCACATATCTTTAGGGGATTGGCTGCGGAATTATTTATATTTTCCCTTGGGTGGTTCGCGAGTAGGTTTAGTTCGTACTTGTGTGAATTTATTGATAGTAATGCTGATTGCTGGAATCTGGCACGGGGCAGCTTGGGGGTTTATTGTTTGGGGAGGTTTGCACGGTTTTGCTTTAGTGGTTCACCGACTGACGGAAGTTATTTCTAAGCAGTTGTCGCTGGAATTTTTTTGGCAAAGTATACCTGGTGTTTTGATAGCTTGGGTGCTAACACAGGGAATGGTATTTTTGTCTTGGATATTTTTCCGACTACCGGATCTGAAAAATTCTAGTTGGGTTTTTGCACATTTGTGGGGACATAATGCTGATGTTCAATTTGCTCAGAAAGTTTATATTGAGGCTCTTGGTTTGGAGCGATTTCAGATAAGTTGGATTGTGGCAGGGGTGATAGCGGCGATGGCGGTTAACTACACCCTGCACAGAGGTTTAAAGTTGCAGTTAAATTGGCCTTTAAAGTTGGTATTGGTGCCGCTGTGTTTCCTAGCTTTGGCTTTAGCTCCGGAGGGAGGTTTGCCTTATATTTATTTTGATTTTTGATATTTTAAAGGCACACATTTAATGTATGTTAATAGGCTCTTTCAATTGTAATGTATTCAAATTTAAAATTAAACATTTTTCCTCCATCAATCGAATTACCAAATCAGAACCATTGACTGTAATATCTGCGGCAACTTCTGGCAAGTCTTCAGTACAACGAATTGAAAAATCATAGTTATTAAAAATTAAAACTTCCAATTCTGTTAGGACAATTGTGATATCATCTAAACTTTGAATTTGGAAGAGGTAAGTATCGAGCGGCATAGATAAGCAAATATGACCATCTTGTACATCAATGACTACTAATCTTTGATCTACTCCTAACCATAAGACTTTTTTATCATTTGAAATTGTAACAATTGGCTGAATAATGGGGCTACTTCTCCAACTGAGTCCGTAATGTCCTAGTTTTTCACCTAAATCTATAATAGCAAATTGGTGGGGGTAGTCGTGAACAATAACGCGCCGCACTCCTTCAATTTTATTGAATTCTGCTTGGGTGATGTGTACAATTTTCATATTTCCTCCTCTGTAGATATTTTTGTGATTATTGAAGTAACTTCAGGAATTAAGTTCATATCTCCGTTTCTGTAAAAATAACTGATAGCAATAGCGCCGCCTACTTGTCCGCCACTTATTTATATTTTTTTGAGGACTGTAATGCCATAGCTTTTGCGTTTGACTTTGATAATTGTACCATTTAAACCCTCGTGAAAGATTTGCAAGAGCCTTTCTCTGCCATTGTTTTGTTCGTCAATTCCAAGTTTAAGCAACCCGTTTAAGTTATCTAGGGATCGCCTTTGGTTATCTGGACTGGAGGTGATTCGACCAAAAAAGAAGTCAAATTTGTCGGTTTTAATTGTAAATCCATCTCCTTCAATGACTCCGCTCATGCTTTTGATATTTTTCCCTAAGTATGTTTTGGCTACTACGGGAGTAAATAAGAACACCAGTCACTCCAACTACCAGCATAAAGTTTAGCGTTATGAATACCTGCTATTTCTAAAGATAAAAGGTTAACGCAGGCGGTGACACCGGAACCGCAATATACGATAATTTCTTCTGCCG
>DATGYA010000102.1:0-2585 GCA_035298405.1 Kamptonema sp.
GCACCAGGAACAGATTCAACACCAGGAAGAGGTTCTGCACCAGGAAGAGGTTCTGCACCAGGAAGAGGTTCTGCACCAGGAAGAGGTTCCGCACCAGGAAGAGGTTCCGCACCAGCGGGGGTGCCACAACTACCAACTCAACCGGGAACACAAATTTCATCTGTACCTAAACTGCCAATAGACCCCAGTAAACCTCAGTGGCAACCGCGAAGGGGCAACCGACCAGGTGTACCTGCCCCTCCGTCACTTCCCTCCGCAGCCCCCACACAAGTACCGGGTCTTCCTAAAGTGACTGTAACACCGCCTCCAGCATGGCGTGACCCCAATCCGCCACCGACCGTAGTACGTCCAGGGCCACCGCCACCCCCTTCGACAGATATCGCTCAAGCTATAGAAGTTAGCGGGGTAGTGAAAGTAGGCAACGAAATATACGTGATTGTGAAAGCACCCAGCGAGGCAACGAGCAGATATGTCAAAGTTGGTCAGCGCATTGCCAATGGACAGGTACTTATCAAACGGGTTGTGTTCAGACCAGGACAAGATCCGTTGGTGATTTTGCAGGAAAATGGCGTGGAAGTAAGTAAAACTGTAGGAGAACAATCTCCCCAAGCCTCAACAAAACCAAACTAATGCAAAATTTATTGGAATCCTTGCATCAAAAATTGAGGTAGTCTATGTTTCGCTTAGTTCAAAAAATCGGAAAAGTAATATTAGTTAGTTCTTGCTTAGGATATGTCAGCTTGATTAGCAATCCTCAGCCATTATTCGCACAAAAAGGAGGGGCAGCAGAGCAAAAACGCTCTCCTGTTTGTGAAGGGAATCCCCCAACAGGTCGCGTCAGATGCAACTACGACAATGGCGATAACTACCAGGGAGATTTCGTTAACGGCCGGCCACAGGGAAGAGGAATCTATGTTTACTCGAAGGGCGATCGCTACGAAGGACAATTCCGCAACGGTGTCCCCAACGGTCAAGGTGTATTTTTGTTTGCTAACGATGACCGGATGGTGGGAGAGTTCCGCAATGGTCTTATAGTTAACGGAGAATCAATCTTTGCTAATGGCGATCGCTATAAGGGAACATTTCAGCTAGTTGAAGAAGTTAGCGGGGGCGATATTAGCAGTCAGCCTCACGGTCAAGGGCAATTTATTTTTGCTAACGGCGATCGCTATGTCGGGCAGTTTTTTGCAGGTCAGCCCTTTGGCAACGGCGTATTTACCCGCACCGACGGCACGCGCTGCCAAGGTCAGTTTTTCAATGCCAGCTTAGATGGAAAAGGCACTTGCACATTCCCTACCGGCCTTCGCTATGAAGGGGAATTTCGTAAAGGACTACCTCACGGTAGAGGTGCGATTATAGATGCTAAAGGTCGGCGCTTTCCGGGAGATTTTCGTGCTGGCAAACGCCAGGGATAAGCAAGAGAAAGAATAGTTAATAATTACAAATTACAAATTACAAATTAAAAATGATATTTTATTTGTTTTTAATTTGTAATTTGTAACATCCCCATAGCATTGCTTGCCATATAGTTGCCTCCCTCCTCCAAAAATCCCCTAACTCTTTCCCTAAACAAACGCACCGCCGCCCTTTGTCCGATAGTTTTACTTTGTTCTATCAAACCCGGAATTTCTGCGATCGGCAAAAAATGTACTTGTTACCATCTGAGGTAAAATTAGTTAAGTTTCTATTAATTTTAACACGCCCTAACCTCTAACCGCTAAGGCGATCGCTAATCGAGAGTTAGAAATTCTCTAGGAGTAACGATCTGGTTTTGATATTCAGCTAGAGTCTTAAGTGATAAAAGGTCTCGATCTCCTGTTATCAAAAATTCGGCGTTGGAGTCTTTAGCAAGTTCTAAAAATTTGTTGTCGTCTGCATCCCTACAGATGTTTATTTGAGATTTTATTTCTATGAATTGACTATGTCTGTTAACTACATTCAAAAAATCTTGTCTCTCTTCGTCTGAGATATATTTATCAAATTTACGTTTGTAAATTCGTGTACTTAATTCTTGATAAGTTTCAGTGCTTTGAGCAATTTTGAACTCTTGATAAACTTTATCTAGGGCTTGACGTGCTGTTCCATCTGGACTCAGGGCCGCACTAATTAAAATATTTGTGTCAATGACAATTAGTTTATGATTCATCGGCTAATAATTCTTCTAGTATTTCTTCGGTTAATCCTTTAGCTTGAGCATTTCTGCCGATTCTGTCAAAGACACTAAGTAGATTTTTGTCTTCAATTTTTGGAGAGGTTTTCTTGATTTCTTGAATGAGTTGTTCTTGTTCTTGTGCGGGAAGTTGTAAAACAAGATTAAGAATTTGCTCGAAAGTTAGGGGGAGTTGATAGGTTTTTTGTGTCATGGTGGGGTTGTTAAATATCGTAACTTTAGGTCTTTCATGCTTTATTTAAGTTTTTATTGATTTTAACACGCCCTAGCCCCTAACTGCCAAGGCGATCGCTACACTTAAAAGCGCTCACCTAGCAACCTCTGTCTTACCCCCTCAGCAATTTTTTGCCCCAAATACTCAGGAATTAAGCTCTCATTCGGCCCCAACAAATACAAAATCAAACGAGTACGGCCC
>DATGYA010000103.1:0-13003 GCA_035298405.1 Kamptonema sp.
GCGGGGGTGGTCTCTTTCATCGCTCATTATTTAACGTTATATGCTTGCTATCCAAGCATTATAACTTATTTAACTCGTGTTTTTTGTTTAAGTCCCGTTAATCAATCCGCACCTGGCCGTCCCACAAATCTTGAGGTAAAAAAGCTCGTTCCATCGAAATTGGAGCAACTGGGAGAGTGAGAGTAAATTGTCCTGCCTCGATCCATTGTTTGAGCTCCAAAGCTACTTGGCGGGAAAGGTAAAAACTGGCTAAGGGCGCAACTCTAACAGGTTTGCCTTCAATAACGATGCGGCCGGTTTTGAGCTGGGCATAAGTAACTAAACCAAAGGTAGGACGCACGCGCCTGGGAATTGAGAAATCCATTACTGGCGCTACGATATCTTTGTCTTGTATGGCGCAACGGGCCACTACTGTTTCATCTAAGACTGGGAGAGGGATACCAACACCCAACATCAAGGAAGGGCCGTAATTTTTGAAGTAGCAGCCTCGTAC
This sequence comes from Kamptonema sp., assembly GCA_035298405.1. Taxonomy (GTDB): domain Bacteria; phylum Cyanobacteriota; class Cyanobacteriia; order Cyanobacteriales; family Microcoleaceae; genus Kamptonema. Next base: position 494 of record DATGYA010000103.1, read on the forward strand.
CCATTTCGAGTTCATTTGTTTAGCATCACCAATTAAGGCTAGGGTGGCGGCGGGGCCGATGGGGGTGCGGTTGGGGAGACGTTTTTGTAGGGGGAAATGCTGAGTACCTTCCCACGTGACGTAACCGATCGCGCCGCCCAGGAAAATGCGCGTACCGATGCCCACAAGCTGTAAATCTGGGTCATTGAGTAGGGGGGAGATTGCGCCGGGGTTAGAGTAGACGGCGTTGCTGAGGTGGGGTAGCAGAGGGCCGAGGTAGGTGTAGAGGGTGCGATCGCCTCCATTAACCCCCACAATAAAATTTTGGTAAATGTTCCGAGGGTTGAAAAGATAAAACTGGTTGATCGTCTCGCGAGTAATAGTAGTTTCAAAGGACGCGCGGGGGTAGCAGTCTGTTACTTGCCCTGTAGCTCGCAATTGTACGGTTTTGCCCGCTATTAAATCTTCAATTACGTGCCCGCCGCCTCGTTCTCCTGATTCTTCCCCATCTTCAGCTACTTGGGTGGCTCCCAAATACAAATCTACAGCTCCGAAGCCGGAGTAAGCGAGAACACCATCTAGCCAGCAGGAACGGATTTTGATCGGGGGGTCGGTGTGTCCCAGGTTAATAATCGCCCCAGAGGATTCCATTGGCTCAAAAGTGCCAGTCGTGATTACGTCTACTTCTTTAGCTGCTTGGGTTGCGCCAACTTCAGCTACTCGCGCTTTAAGTTCTTCTACTGTCCAGACTACGGCGCGTTGGGCGGTAATTTTATCGTTAATTTCTGCTAGAGTTCGCATAGTAACTTCAGATACGCAATTTTTATACTTTCAGGCCAGGATCATTTTTTTAGTAGGTCGCTACTAAAATACTCCTTGATTTTGCTTATTTTAAGCCAATTCTAGCTAAGCTAACTCATCATTTCGGAGAGCGCCAACTTATTAATATTTCTAGGACTTTTCTAGAGTATAAATCAATTTTAGTTATATAGTGTGCCAGTTGCATAAGCTCTATAAAATTTATTTATCGTTTTAACAAAAAAGAATGTTTGCTTTTATCTAAAAGCCTTTATAAAGTAGGGACATAGCGAATTTGAGTTTGCAGGAGAGACAAAATGAATCCCACACAATTATTAAATAACGGTGTTGAAACACAAAAACAGGCGATGCCTACTCAAAAACATCAACAGCAATTGTTGCCCCAAAAAATTGAGAAAAAAGGTACACTAGGCCAACGACTTGCTGATAAAATGGCTGCTCAAGTAGGTTCTTGGTCATTTTTGATCGGTCAAACTGCCGTGTTAGGATTTTGGGTGGGAGCGAACCTAACGCCGGGGATGCCGCACTGGGATGAATCACCTTTTATTTTACTCAATTTAGTATTTTCTTTTGCTTCAGCTTACACCGCACCTGTGGTCTTGATGAGTCAGAATCGCCAGTCAGAGGAAGACCGGGAAAAAGCACTTTCTAACCACCAAGTTAATGTTCAAACGGCGGAAGAAATTCAGCGGCTACACAGCAAAATTGATAACTTATGCGAACAACAGTTTTTAGAAGTGATTCAAATTCTAAAACAGCAGCAAGAAGCTAAAGAATTTCAAGCCGCAGTATCAGCGCCAGGGTCTATGGTTGTTAGAGAAACCTCTAAGATGGCTCATTTGAAGTTAGAAAGTTATCCCGCAGATAACACCTCATTACCTGTTAAGAGTTCTTTTACTCAAAATACTGTATTGCCTGAGTTAAATAAAAAAAGCAATAGCGACTTTTTTAACAATTTTTCAAATAATAGCCAAGATTTCAATTTTGATAGACTTCCCGTTCGCACAAACCTATTAGTCGGGCCTTGGAGAGGTGAGAGGGATGAAAAGTGATAATGGCTAATGGCTAATGGCTCTAATTGCTAATGGCTAATGGCTCTAATTGCTAATTGCTAATTAAAAGGATTATAGCAACCACAAAGGCGCTCAAAAAAGAGCGCTTTTTTTGGGGTGGTTGATTTACACTGCCTAATCTAATCAATTTTCCTGCAATTGCTTTACAGCGCGAGTAAGGCGCTGCAAATAGGGTTTGACAATTTCTCTATTTTGGTGTTGTAATTTAGAAATCTCTTGCTGCAAGTGGTTAATTTGGGTTTCTAGTGCTGTTAAGTCTGTTGTAGGTTGATTTGTCAAAGTTTCCAATTGATTGAGAGAATTTTGAACTGAACTGAATTCAGAAGTATTTCCGCAACGCTGGTACAAATCTGCGGTACTCTTTTTAACGTCGTTTAACTTTTCATCTATTAACAAAAATCGGACATTGACAGTTTCCCAATCTTGCTGTCCGAGGACGTTACTCTGCAAGCTGTGGAGTTTCTGCTGTAGGTCGGAGATGATGGGATTGAGATCCTGGGAATTTTGGGGGAGTGTGTAAACTTGACGGTGGATGGACTCTACCACTGTATGAACGTCCGCGATCGCAGAGTTGGCGTTTTCCCGTATTTGTTCCTCAAAGCGTTGTCTGTTGGCTAAATTCAGCGAGAGAGCTACAGTTAAGGGAGCTGCGGCGTAGATAAGCTGACCTGAAAGCGCGGCTGCTAGTGTGCCAAGAGCTGAACCAGCAACGGAGGCGTATTCTGCTAATTCTAGCCAGTTGCGCTGGTTCAGGGTGTGGTTTAAAGCTTTAAATGATGAGTCGTCGATTTTCTGCATGGCTTGATAGTCTGGTAGATTGCATTATGGACATGATAGAGGCAATTTGGGAATGAACAAGGGCGATCGGCTCAAAATTTAGCGATCGCGATCCCTTAAATGTAGTAATTCAGGAGGTAAAGATCGAATGGGTTTGAGAATTATCGAAAGTTTTGATGGCAATTTTACTCTAGAACCGGAGGCTAAGGCAACATTGTTTAGTTTGTTAAGGAGTGAGAATTTCCTCACACAAGTAACAACACAATTGCAGTGCGATCGCGTCGAGTTTGCCGAATTACTTTTCCAGCCAGTTCCTTACAGCACAGCGACTCCAAAAGGGATGCCTGCTGAATTTGAGAAGTTTCGCGAATCAAGGGATTATGCAATTATCAATGTCCCGCCAAATTTCATGTTCAAAGCTAAAATTTTCCAACCCAGTCGCCTCTGTGCAATTTATCGAGTTTTTAACAGCGTTGGGGAAGAAAATGTTTCTGTTTCTACTTCTCCTTTATAACTATAATGCCCATCTCATCTGAATCAAAAATGACAACTGATATACCATCTCTCGCTAGCTTAGAATTTATCCCTTATATTGACGCTGAGGGTTTAGTCCCTAATAGCGTGCAGGGTAAAATCGGCGTATATGCGATTTTTGATCGCGAGAAAGTGATGCAATTCGTTGGCTATTCTCGCGATGTATATCTCAGCCTCAAACAGCATTTAGTGCGCCAGCCGCAACGCTGTTACTGGTTGAAATTTCAAACGATTGAACGCCCAAGCCGCACGATTTTAGAAAGCATTCGAGATGCTTGGATGGCTGAAAATGGTTCGATGCCTATTGGCAATGATTCTGAGCAAGCTCAGTGGAACGATCCGATAGATGTCAAACCCACTATGACGGTTGAGGAATTGGCAAGTTACGAAAGTATCGCATTTGATGAAATTGCGAAAGATAAGTTGTTGAAAAATGTAGCGCGGCGGGTGGAGGCGGAAATTTTATCGGAGTTAAAAGGGCGCGGTGTGACCGAGGAAATTCGCTTTAATCCTAAGCTAAAAACTAGCGGCTTATTGGATTTAAAGTAATGCGCGATTTCCAGGTATACCGTCCCACAGTCCGACAGGGGTTAAAACCCCTGTCTCATAGCGAAAGTCCTCTAAAGAGGACTAAGAAGACTTTGAAACTTAATTGGACATCTCCAAAAAGCTAGTTAATGGGAGGCAAGATGCCTACTCCACAAGAGTTATTGGAGAAGTCTATTAGTCCTCTGAAGAGGACTTAAGCTATTAGACAGGGACTTAAGTCCCTGGCGGGTTTTTGGTTAAGTTGACACGCCATCCCATCGCTATTGACTAATCAGCAAAGCCACAGGAAAGTTTTTAAGAGCTTCACCAATTGCCAACTTACCATCGCTTTGAACCGTCTGCTCAGTAATAGCATCTTTCCAAACAGACGGCATTTTTTGTGAAAATTCAATACAAGTATCTCCCCATACCTGTTCGCCTAGCGGCATTTCTTCTGGCTGAATCAGCGTCGTTAAAAACCGGGGAGCTACTGCCACAACAATTCTATTTCCATAGCTTCTAGCAAAAGCCACAATATGATCCTTGAAATTGCCAATCGCAGCTAAAGGCTGATAGTTTCCTTCCTGAAAAACTTGCTGATATTCTTTCCTTGCGTCCAAAATTCTGGCAATTAAAAACAACTTAATCCTGGCATCTTCCCGCGTCGAAATCAGTTCCTCAATCAGCTTTAAAATATCCCCCTGAGCTTTCTCTTTAATCTCCCGTAACACCGTCACTCGCCGCTCAAAATCAACTGGTCGCCGATTATCTGGATCTACGTGACTTAAATCCCAGAATTCAGTACCCTGATAAAAATCAGGTACACCGGGAGCAGTCGCTTTCAGTAGTGTTTGTGATAAAGAATTAAAAATTCCATACTGAGCAACCCGCTTCCAAAAAGGCATGACCTCCTTGATAAATTTATTTTCTTCCGAAGGCTCCAGAACATTATCAACAAAAGCCATGAAAGCTGCTTCATAATCATTATCTGGTCTTAACCACGCAGTGTGAACTTTAGCCTCGCGGACGGCCTTAATTACAAAGTGTTTCATCCGCTCAATAAAGTCTGTATTTTCAATTCCCTCAAATGGTAAAGTTCCAACAAGTGTTTGGTAAAAGAAGTATTCATCATTAGGATCTGGAACGATTCGACCCTTAAGATTTTTTCTTTGGGAACGGTTGATATCGCTCCAAGCTTTCACTTGTTTTTCCCATTCTTCCGGGATTTCGGAAAGTACATTAATTCGCGATCGCACATCTTCGCCGCGTTTAGTATCATGAGTAGCCGTAGCATTCATTTTATGCGGCCAAATTTCCTGCTGCTTATGGTTAAACTCGTGAAAACTAGCTAGGGAAATGCCAAAATGACCGGGACTACCGCCAACTTCATTGAGCGATAAAAGCCGATTATAGACATAGAAAAGAGTATCTTCAATTCCCTTAGCCATCAAAGGGCCAGTCAACTGCTGAAGCTTCATTACGAAGTGACGACGCTGTTCCCTTTGTTCTGATGCTAAAGTTTCTTCTTCTTCAAGCAAGAGTAACTTTTCGATAAAATCAAGCTCTTTAAGCAAGCGCGGTTCTTGTAGCTTAGCTTTCGCGATCGCATCTTTCACATAAATACTATCTGACTCCCTCAATCCATCCTGATTGATATAAGTTCTGTAAACTGAAAAAATTGTTAAAACTGCACTAAGCGCCCTTGCCAAACCAAGCCGCGTAAAATCATTTCCATGTCTAGATTGACCAGATATTTTTTTCAGCAATTGAGCTAAATTATCAACATCTCCCGCTAAATTTTTTTCAACAATTAGCCCCTTCTTCTCCTTGAAAAGCTGTTCGTAGTTAGTATTTGCTCGTCGCGCAAACCTGTAATAGATATCCGTGAATTTTTGCTCATTCTCGCAACAACAGAAAATGCCATTAACGTAATTCAAAAAGTCATATCCGCTCGTTCCCTGAATCGGCCAATATGATGGTAAATCTTCTTTTTGCTCAAGAATTTTTTCAACTGTAATGTAAACATCTCCGGTTTTATCCCTGAGTCGTTTTAGATATTCGGTTGGGTCATAAAGTCCATCAATGTGGTCAATTCTCAGTCCCGTAAATTTACCCTCTTCAACCATTTGGAAAATCAAAGCATGAGTTTTGTGGAAAACCTTAATTTCTTCCACTTTGACAGAAATCAATTCATTGACCGTAAAAAACCGCCTGTAATTAATTTCTTCTGCTCCCACTTTCCAAAAAGATAGACGATAGAACTGATCTGCAAGCAGGCTATCCAACCCGTTAAAACTTTCAGGCTCTCCCTTTTTTCCGTTAAAAAATTCAAGATTTTTATCAATGAATTCCTTAACTGAGGGATTTTGAGTATAAAGTTCCCAAAGTAGGCATTTAACAAAAGCTATTTGGTCATACCTTTCTTTGCCTTTACTTTCAGAATGCGTACTTTTGATCAGATACAAAATCCCCAGTAATTTGATAAAATCAGGATGCCGTCTTCCTAATTCCCTGGCAAGCTGTCCCAGATTATGAGTAATAAACTTCGCATAGGATTCGATGCGAACTGGCAATCTTAGGGCAAAATAATTGACACTCAACCCACTTTCATCATAGTTAAGTTGAATTTCCCCATTTTCTAAACAATCTGCATAAAAATTCCCCAACATTGGAGATAAAATTCGCCCTCTTAGGTCTTCATAAGGGTGATTCCATTCAATATCAAAGTAGTCGAAATAGTCAGATTCATGACCGTGTTCTAGTACGTCCATGAGAAAACGATTTTGAGTATCATAAGCCATGTGGTTGGGAACAATGTCCTGCACCCATCCCATACTATACTCCTGAATTTTATTCACCAGTTCTGCAAAGTTTTCTGAGGTTCCTAGTTCAGGATTGAGGTGATTTGAGTCAACCACATCATAGCCGTGAGTGCTTCCCTCTCTGGCTTTAAAGATAGGTGAAGCATAAAGATCGGTAATTCCTAATTCTGCTAGATAATCAATGATGTCAGTGGCGGCTTTAAAGTCAAAACCTGCATGAAATTGAATCCGGTAAGTTGTTGTGGGAATTCGCATAGTTTTATAGCCGAAGGAAGAAGGAAGAAGGAAGAAGGAAGAAGGAAGTAATTTTTATTTATTAGTAGTTGTAGGGTGGGCGCTCGCCGAAACCATAATAGCTTTCTTGTTACAAGATTGAGGCGGCGAGCGCCCACCTTACGTTTATTGTACCTTTGGGTGAGCAAGACCCATATTACTTTTATAGCTCGTAGAGTGCAAAACTCTGCGGTTTTATGGTTAGTTGCTGTCCAGGGGTTATCTGTTCCGGTAATTGAGAACCCGAACCAAGCCATTTTGATTCAGAAGCATCTAAAATTTTCTTCCATTTACCTTGAGGAAGTGCAGACGTAAACGTGACATCTTCCGTATTGAAGTTTAATATGCAGAATATTTGGCTGTCATCACTCCAGCGACGTAGAAATAAGATTTTTTTATCTTCGTTGCTGGATACTTCTAGACTTTTCTTATCAAGTTTTTTCAGGGCGGGAATAGTACGCCGTAGCTGAATTAGTTGTTGATGCCATTCCCATAACGTTTTGTGTTTGCCTTCTTGCCGCTGTTCCCAATTAAGCTTACAGTTGTCGAAGGTCTCATAACTTTGGGGATCTTGAAATTCGCCTCGACCTTCAAAGGCTTTAAATTCCTCTTGTTTGTCTTTGCGGATAGCTTCAATTAATCCGGCATCTGAATGGGAAACAAAGTACAGAAAAGGTGTTTCTTCACCGTATTCTTCTCCCATAAAAAAGAACGGGATGTAAGGAGAAACTAAGACAGTCGCGGCTGCGAGTTTCAAGGCTTCAAAAGAAACTATTTTGGATAATCTATCTCCCAAAATTCGGTTGCCGATTTGGTCGTGAGTTTGCGAAAATACTACAAACTGATGACCGGGTTCTTCTTTAGCTGAATTACCATGCTTTCGCTTTCTGTGAGGGGCATACTGCCCTGAGTAAACAAAGCTTTCTCTAAAGGATTTTTCGAGATGTTCGCACTTACCGAAATCTTGGTAATATCTATCATTTTCTCCGGTAAGTAAGGCGTGTAGCGAGTGATGGAAATCGTCGCACCATTGGGCATCTAGCCCAAAGCCGCCTAACTCTTTTGGACGTAAAACTCGGACATCGTTTAAGTCGCTTTCAGCAATTAGATAAAGTTTCCGTCCTAGCTGTTGGGAAATGTCGGCAGTTGCGTCTGCGAGTTCCTGCAAGAATGGTCGAGCACCTACTTCAAAAATTGCTTGAATGGCATCTAATCGTAGGGCATCAATGTGATAGTCTTGGAACCAGTAAATAGCATTTTGGTGAAAATGATCGCGGACACCATCGCTATATTGATCGTCAAAGTTAAGAGCCTCCCCCCAAATTGGCTTATATTTTGCTGTAAAGTAAGGGCCAAATTCATGGAAGTAATTACCTTCTGGGCCGAGGTGGTTGTAGACGACATCCAGAATTACTGATATGCCGTGTTCGTGACAGGCATTCACGAGTTTTTTGAAGCCTTCTGGCCCGCCGTAAGAGTCCTGTACTGCATAGGGATAAACGCCATCATAGCCCCAATTACGTTCGCCTGGAAATTGGGAAACAGGCATAATTTCAATGGCATTAATTCCTAAGTTTTTCAGGTTTTTCAGTCTAGGAATTACAGCTTCAAATGTGCCTTCTGGGGTGAAAGTACCGATGTGCAATTCATAAATAATCATTTCCTCTAAAGGAACGCCTTTCCAGTCTGAGTCTGTCCAGAGGAATGTGCTTTGATCGACTACTTCGGAGGGGCCATGTACGCCTTTTGGTTGATGTCGGGAGGCGGGATCTGGTCTATTGGTGGTTTCTTCGAGTTGGTAATAGTAAAGGGTTCCAGGTTCGATGTCTGTAGCTGTTAATTGCCAGTAGCCTGTATCGGATTTCTGCATCGGGAGGAGGCGTTTTTCGGGGGAAACAATTTGTAAGGCAATCTGTTTGAGAGTGGGGGCCCAAACTGTAAATTGACACTTGCCAGAACCGTGATATTCAGCACCAATTTTCACTTTAATTTCCCTGTTTCAAAGTTAAGTTTTATACTTGTTGATGGCTCGCAACTGGAGGCGTGAAACAAAAAGGTGAATTTGACTGTAAAACGCCTATTATGAAAGTAACCAAAGCTAATATTATAAACAACTAACTTTAGATAGAGGAAGCAAGCGCTAGAATTGTAACTAAGGGAACAGCATTGAGTGACAAAATCTGCTTTACATCTTGTACCGATTTGTAGGCATAATTAAATAATGTAGCGGGGGCGATCGCGCACCTGCACGCACCTTACAAGATATAGCACATTTTTATACAATATATTAAAATAAGTGAGCCTAATTTTATGGTTATTGCCTTTGGACGGGAAATCTGCGGAAATCTGGAGTCGGCTGAGTCCCGCGAGTGGTTAGTGACAAATGGTATTGGCGGTTATGCTTCGGGCGCGATCGCGAATCTCCTAACTCGTCGCTATCATGGTTTACTGGTAGCAGCCCTGAAACCGCCGCTGGGTCGCACTTTGATGTTGACTAAGCTGGATGAAACAGCAGTGTATAATAACTGCACCTATCCTCTTTATACAAACCGCTGGGCTAACGGCACTGTGGAACCCCACGGCTACAAATATATCGAACGCTTTCACCTCGAAGGTACTACACCTGTTTGGAGCTTTGCTTGTGCCGATGCCATCCTTGAAAAGCGGATTTGGATGCAACAAGGTGCTAACACAACCTATATTCAGTACCATCTCCGCCGCACTACAAAACCCTTAACTCTCGCTATCAAAGCCTTAGTCAATTATCGCGACTATCACCACACCACCAGCGCCGACGACTGGCGGATGAGTATCGATCCGATTGAAAATGGAGTCTGCGTGACTGCTTTTCCCGGTGCTGTACCCCTCTATCTGTTAGCCGATGCCGAGCCAGATGCCAAATTTCACCTGTCTCTACCCGCTTATGATTGGCATTACGGGTTTGAGTTAGCAGTAGAAAAATATCGTGGTATGGATGATTGTGAGGATCACCTGCACGCAGCGACTTTTCACGTCACGATCGCACCGGGAGGATTTCTCACTTTCATAGCTAGCACTGAGAAAAATCCCGCTTTAAACGGCGAAGCTGCCTTAGAATTGCGTCGCACTTACGAGCAACAATTGCTGCAAAAATGGTCAAAAGTGAGCAAAAATCCGGAGTGGATTAACCATTTAGTGTTAGCCGCTGACCAATTTATCGTCAACCGCCCCCTACCTGACGAACCAGAGGGCAAAACCATCATCGCTGGATATCATTGGTTTAGCGACTGGGGCCGCGATACCATGATTAGCTTATCAGGTCTCACAATCTGTACGGGGCGGCACGAAGTAGCGCGGTCAATACTTCGCACTTTTGCCCGGTATGTGGATCGGGGAATGTTGCCAAATCGCTTTCCCGATACGGCGGATGTTCCCGAATATAATACTGTGGATGCGACGCTGTGGTATTTTGAGGCAGTCCGCGCTTATTGTGAGGCGACTGGGGACGATCGGCTTTTAGGCGAACTTTGGCCTGTGTTGGCAGAGATCGTTGACTGGCATCAGCGGGGAACGCGCTACAATATCCATCTCGACGCTGATGACGGTTTAATTTACGCTGGCGAAACGGGCGTACAGCTCACTTGGATGGATGCAAAAGTGGATGATTGGGTAGTCACGCCCCGCATTGGCAAGCCAATTGAAATCAGCGCTCTTTGGTACAATGCTCTACAGGCAATGGTATATTTTGCTCAGAGGCTGGGTAAGTCGCACATAGAGTATGAGAGATTGGCTGAGGGAACGGCAAAGGGTTTTGCTCGTTTCTGGAACGATGAGGCAGGTTATTGTTACGATGTTTTAGACGGCCCTGGCGGACATGATGCCTCACTTAGACCTAATCAGTTATTTGCGGTGTCGTTGCAGAGTCTCGCCACTTCTCCTCAGTCACCGAATCCTTCTAACCCTTTCTTGGCAAGTGCTGGAAGCAAAAAGACCATCGGTTATACTTCCCTACTCACGCCAAGTCAACAGCGGGCTGTAGTTGATGTTTGCGCTCAGCATCTCCTCACTTCTCACGGTGTGCGAAGTTTGTCCCCGGAACATCCGCAATATCAAGGTAGTTATGGAGGCGATCGCTTCCAGCGCGATGGCGCTTATCATCAGGGTACTGTGTGGGGCTGGCTGATCGGGCCATTGGTTTTAGCTCACTTCCAGGTATACAAAGATCCGGCGCGAGTTCGCGAACTGTTGGAACCGATGGCTAATCATCTATTGGCGCACGGGGTTGGGAGTTTAAGTGAGATTTTCGATGGGGATGCCCCCATGCAGCCAAGGGGTTGCATTGCCCAGGCGTGGACGGTGGCTGAGGTGCTTCGGGCTTGGGCGATCGCGCAATGTTAGGCTAAAATCTTTAACGTAACGCCGCCCTTTGGGTGTTACGGATTATCAACTCCAGCAAAAATTACTGTCAGTAACTCAGCCCTAAAGGGACTGAGCTTGTAAGAGAAATCAAACAAGCTGTATTGACCAGCCTAAGTCTTAACTGACTACGTTATTGAGGTCACGACACCAAGCGGATGCGAAGCTAGTCCCCTGCTCTGTCGCTTGCAGTTAAACAGTCTTAAAGTCACTGAGGCAGTGCTGCAAGCCTAACAAGCCCTGATAACCTTGGCGAAGCTAACATCACTCCGTAAGGAGGCTACTTTGGTAGCAACATCGTAGCGATGCGTACAGGGTGAAAAGTTCGAGGCGGTAACTGTCCCGTTGAAAGTGCAATACAAAAGCACACCGGATTGAGTAATTCCAAGGCGGTCGCTACACCAAATATTAAGACCACGGGGAATAAATTCCCACCAGGCGTATTCCTCTCAGGGCTAAAGCCACGCTCGTTTCCAACTTACCGAGTTTTTTCTATGACATTGAGCACTGGAACGCAAAATTTCTGGTCACAACAGAAGAATTATCTCCTCTCATCTGGGATTACAATTGTAGTTATTTTCTGGTATTTTGGCGCGAAAATAGGTATCAGCATTACTTTTTTTCTCTTCCTTTGTTACCTGTGGCTATTGTCGGATATTAAATCTAAGTTACTGATGGGATTGCCCGATCAATTTCAGTATGAATCAGCAATTTTGACCGATTACCCCTTGCTAAATTTTACTTGGTTGCAGCAGCAAACTAACGAGTTAGAATCACTGGGATTTGTGCAGTTAATAGATTATAAAATTGGGGATAATCCATGCTTTGGCAGGTGTTTTGCCCATCCTCAATATTATTGCTATGCTGAAGTTGGTGAGCTTTTTAAAGCAACTGGAGAGTCATTCTCTAGGCAAGCTTCGATCGCGAGTCATTTAGATGAAAATTGGGAGTTAGCTACTATTAACCGAGAAGTTGATAATGTTAAAGATAGCGTTTCTTATGGTTTATGGCGTAAACCAAAAGCTGTACGGCTTTACTCTCCTAATCTCAGTTGGGAGGAACTATTGCAGAAGCATTTAGAATTTCGTCAGCGGATGGTGGCAGATTTAGGTATTACAGTATTGACAGATGTTTCGTGGGAAAATTATGTGAATATACAACAGGAGGCTACTATTTATCGCAAGCGATCCCTACAGAAAAAGATTTTATTATTGGCAATGATAGAAGTTACTCAGTTTGAACTAAATCCTAAGTCAGAATGGTTGGGTGATTATGCTAAGTTTGTGGCATAAAATGGGAATTATTAAGTA
>DATGYA010000104.1:0-12818 GCA_035298405.1 Kamptonema sp.
AACAACTAACCACTAACAACTAACCACTAACCACTAACAACTAACTACTAACCACTAACAACTAACCACTAACCACTAACAACTAACCACTAACCACTAACCACTAACAACTAACCACTAACAACTAAAAAAATGAGTGCTTTTCGTGTAGGAATTGCGGGTCCAGTAGGGTCTGGGAAAACTGCTTTAGTAGATGTTTTGTGCAAGTCGATGCGGCAACAGTATAAAATTGCTGTTGTCACTAATGATATTTACACCCAAGAAGATGCCCAATTTTTAGTTAGGAGTGAGGCATTAGAGAGCGATCGCATTTTAGGGGTAGAAACGGGAGGCTGTCCTCATACCGCTATTCGAGAAGATGCTTCCATTAACTTAATTGCCATTGAACAATTAGAAATCAAGTTTAACGACTTAAATTTGGTATTTGTCGAAAGTGGCGGCGATAATTTGGCAGCTACTTTTAGCCCTGAATTAGTTGACTTAACCATTTACGTGATTGATGTCGCGGCGGGGGATAAAATTCCCCGCAAAGGTGGGCCAGGAATTACAAAATCCGACTTGTTAGTAATTAATAAAACTGATTTAGCTCCCTATGTAGGAGCAGATTTAGGAGTGATGGAACGGGATGCTAAAAAAATGCGGGGAGATAAACCTTTTGTGTTTACTAATTTAAAGACGAAAGCAGGAGTAGAAGCAGTAGTGAAATTTATCCAGTTGAATGTCGTTATACCAATTCTCTAAATTAATGCTACAGTCTTGGGGCGGGTTTATTAATGTTATTTGTGGGTGGCAAATTCGATCGCGAACCTGCCCCTACCCAAACTGTAGCCAACTTTTACCAGAAGTGGTATTACTTAAGGAGTGGGACAAAAATAAAAATAGCGATCGCTTCCTAGTTGGCATGAAATACGATCGCTTTTTTATAGGATTCAGAAGGCATCTATGAAGGCATCTATTCTGATGCAGTTGTGACTAGGGGGCGCTGCTGCGGCGTTTCCACAGAGGATTCTAACTCTTTGAACAACACTGTACTGAGGTAGCGTTCGCCATAACTTGGCTGCACCATTACTATCAGTTTGCCAGCATTTTCTGGGCGCTTGCCTATGACAATTGCAGCAGACAAAGCTGCACCGGCTGAGATGCCTGAAAGCAAACCTTCTTCCTTAGCTAGTCGGCGGCTAAATGCGATCGCGTCCTCATCGGCAACTGTAATCACTTCATCGATCAATTCTTTGCGAAGAACTTCCGGGACAAATCCCGCACCAATGCCTTGAATTTTGTGAGGCCCAGCTTTACCTCCAGAAAGGACTGGACTGTTGGCAGGTTCAACTGCGATCGCTTGAAAACTCGGCTTCCGCTGTTTAATCACCTCAGCAATTCCCGTAATTGTCCCGCCAGTACCAACCCCAGAAATTAAGAAATCGATTTCGCCGTCAGTATCAGCCCAAATTTCTTCTGCTGTCGTTTCCCGGTGAATTTTAGGGTTAGCGGGGTTGTTGAATTGTTGCGGCATAAAAGCATTAGGAGTTGTGGTCGCAATTTCTGTCGCCCGTGCGATCGCGCCTTTCATCCCCTCATATCCAGGTGTCAATTCTAATTCTGCCCCGTAAGCCTTCAGCATTGCCCGCCGCTCTAAGCTCATGGTATCTGGCATAATTAAAATTAAACGGTAGCCTTTAGCCGCCGCTACCATTGCTAAAGCAATTCCGGTATTTCCCGAAGTCGGTTCTACTAAAATTGTTTTCCCTGGTGTAATCAATCCCGCCTCTTCTGCTGCTATAATCATACTAGCTCCAATCCTGTCTTTGACTGAAGCTGCCGGATTCATCCCTTCTAGCTTAACTATAATTCGAGCTGAACAGCCTTCAGCTTGGGGAATTTTATTAAGCTGAACTAAAGGAGTCCGCCCAATTAATTCAGTTATGTCTTTAGCAATTCGCATGGAAATATCCCTCTTGTTAGTTATCTATAACTCTCTATTTTAGCAAATAACTCCTGTTTTCCGATGAAGTTTTAGGATCTTTAAAGATTTACAGCTTTAGATGATAACTACTAACGATTGCAGGTTTGTCAAACACAGCCTTTATTAACTCATTTGAGGGCAACGTTAGATAAAACTGTGAACTCTCCAGTTTCCATATATAGATAAAACTTTAGCAGCTATCTCTCTAAAAGTGAAAAAGCCAGATAAATTATTTGAAAGTGAAATCCAATCTTATATTATTTCACTGATCGGGAAAAAAGCTTGGGGTGTTTCTCTGGGTGAAGGCAGCTTTATTACTATGGAGTTTGGCAATCCTATCTTACAGGTAAAAGAAAACGAACAAATTCACGGTGAATGGCACTTATGGGTCTACTGTTGTTGTTGGCGCTTAGAACAAGGGCAAAATATACTAGCTGCCTCTGAAGATTCTCGATCAAAACTAGAGAAAGCAGTTCAATTATTAGAAGGACTTGCTTTGAATTCTGTTCAACTGTTACCTCCTGCATGGGATACTATCTTCACTTTTGAAAAACAAGTAATTCTGCGTTTATTCTCAGTTTATTCAGAAACTTATCAACACTGGATACTTTTTACTCCTAATGGAAATGTAATCACTATTGGGCCAGGCACGGATTGGTCTGTGGAAAGAGCGAACTGACATAACTGAAATTTCTTGTTTTTTGCACAACTTTACTATTGACAATTTAAAATTTTTATAGTATGCAAGCTCGGTAATTTTGTCAAACCTATCTGAGGTTGGGATGCGATCGCCTCTGTACCGAAGCCAAAAGGTTACAATTAAAAATAAATTACCATTTCATAACATTACGGTTTCGTTAAATTGAACTCCTCTGTGCAGCCTAAAAACAACTCCACTGAACCCTTTGAATTTGACTCAATAGATGCCGCCCTCGCGGAACTGGCCGCTGGACGCGCCCTAGTAGTAGTCGATGACGAACACCGCGAGAACGAAGGCGATGTCATTTGTGCCGCCCAGTTCGCCACCCCAGACATGATTAACTTCATGGCAGTGCAGGCGCGGGGATTAATTTGTCTGGCATTGACTGGCGATCGCCTCGATCAACTCGACCTACCCCTAATGGTCAGCAAAAATACTGACAGCAATCAAACCGCCTTCACCGTCAGCATCGATGCCGTCAGCAACGTCACCACAGGCATCTCCGCCGACGATCGCGCTCGCACCATCCAAATTGCCATCAACCCGACCACCAAACCAGAAGAACTGCGTCGTCCCGGCCACATCTTCCCCTTAAGGGCAAAAGAAGGCGGCGTATTGCAACGGGCCGGCCACACCGAAGCATCAGTAGACTTACCCAGACTCGCAGGATTATATCCAGCAGGCGTGCTGTGCGAAATTCAAAACCCCGATGGTTCAATGGCCAGATTGCCAGAATTAATTGAATACGCCAAAACCCACCAACTTAAAATTATCAGCATTGCCGATTTAATCAGCTACCGCCTGCAACACGATCGCTTCGTCCGCCGCGAAACAGTCGCCAAATTGCCAACTCAATTCGGCGATTTTATGATTTACGCTTACCGCAACCTTCAGGACAACACCGAGCACGTCGCTATAGTTAAAGGCGCACTTGCCGATTTTAAAGATAAAGAAGTTATGGTGCGCGTTCATTCCGAATGCCTCACAGGAGATGCCTTGGGTTCTCTGCGGTGCGACTGCCGAATGCAGTTACAAGCAGCCTTAAAAATGATTGAAAATGCCGGATCGGGAGTAATAGTTTACTTGCGGCAGGAAGGGCGGGGAATTGGCTTAATTAATAAATTAAAAGCTTATTCGCTACAAGATATCGGTTTTGATACTGTAGAGGCAAACGAGCGGTTAGGCTTTCCCGCCGACTTACGGAATTATGGCGTAGGGGCGCAAATGCTCAACGATTTAGGCGTAAAAAAAATTCGCTTGATTACCAACAACCCGCGCAAAATTGCCGGATTAAAAGGTTATGGCATTGAAGTCAGCGATCGCGTCCCCCTACTGATCGAAGCCACAGACTACAATTCCATTTATTTAGCCACCAAAGCCGCAAAACTCGGCCACCTGCTATTGCAGACATATTTAGTCACAGTAGCGATTGAAATGAAGGAAGAAGGAAGAGGGAAGAAGGAAGAAGGAAGAGGGAAGAAGGAAGAGGGAAGAGGGAAGAAGGAAGAAGGAGAAGAAATAGACTCCCCATTCTCCAGTCCCCAGTCCCCAATTCAAAATCGGTACGATCGCTTAGAAAAACTGCGGATTATGGCTCAAAGCCGCGACCTACTCTTGCAAGAAGAAGCCAGACCCGTCGCGATCGCGCTATTTGGCGAAACCTCCTTAATCATTCACTTAGGCTTCGATCAAGCTGGCCTAGCATCCCCCCACTGGTACTCCGAACCCAACCACCCCTATATTCACGCGATCGCCCAAATCCTCGACGAAATAGCAACCTGGCCACACCTCGAAAAATTAGAATTCATGGTTTCCTCCGGTTCCGACCCCCTCAAAACCCTACAGGTACAACTCGACAGGCAGACATTTTCCTCGAATGTACCCCCTTCCTCAGTAACAACACACCTCCAACCTCAAGTCATATACAGCTTTGGTGAAATCAAAACTCACAACTCAGAAACCTAAAACCAGATATCCGTAGGGACGGGTTTACAAAATCTCTCGTGATGGATTCAAGATATTCGTGAACCCAACCCTGCAACGAAATTATCGTTAATTACCGGACTTGATATTAGTCGTCTTGAGATGACTTCTGCTATTAGACAGGGATTTTAGCCCCTGGCGGATGATAGCTGTGAAAGAATAAAATAGCCCTGCCCTTTTTAAAGAGAGGGTTGAAAGCGATCTAAGTTGGAGACACAAGAGCGGGTAAGTCCTATGGTAGAGAGAAACAAGAGCGGCTTACAGGAACGCCAAAAAAGCACAAACTTGCTGACTTCAAGGGACTTACTCAAATGGAAATGAACGTTGGCGACTTTCTCAACCGCCTCGATCTCAGAGGACAAGAACTCAGAGGCACCAACCTCGCCGGTGCAGAACTGCGGGGAGCAAACATGAGGGGAACTGACCTGAGAGAGACTAACCTCAGCGATGCTAACCTCAAATATGCAGACCTAATCGAAGCTGACTTGAGTCACGCCAACCTCAACGGTGCCGACTTATCGGAATCTTTCATGAATTTGGCTAACCTCAGCGAAGCAGACTTACGAGGAGCCATCCTCAGAGAAGCAACTTTAGTAGGAGCAGAGTTAACAGGAACAAACCTTCAACAAGCAAGTTTAATTAAGGCAAACTTGGTTGGAGCCAATTTAGACAAAGCCAACTTAACTGGAGCTAACCTCAGTGGGGCAGATTTTAGAGGAGCTCAATTGAGCGGTGCAATTCTGAATAAGGCTGTTTACAATAACCGCACTATTTTTCCCCAAGATATTAACCCCACTGAATTTGGAGCTTTTTTGCTCGCTCCTAATGTCTCCCTACCAGGATTAAATCTCAGCAAAGTGGATCTCAGCGGCGCAGATTTAAAAGGAGCCGACTTGAGGAGAGCAAGTTTAATTAGAACTAATTTATTTGGCGCAAAACTCGATAGAGCAAATTTAGCCGGAGCCAACCTCAGCGGGGCAGATTTGAGAGAAGCAAGTTTAATCGCCACTATTTTAGAAAAAGCTGTCTATAACAATCGAACTTTATTCTCTGAAGGTATTGACCCCAGTTTGGCTGGAGCTTATTTGATCGCTCCCAATGTGTCGCTGCAAGGGGTAAACTTAGGCGGAGCGGATTTAGGTGGAGCGGATTTAAGCGGTGCGGATTTAAGCGGTGCCAACTTAAGCGGTGCCAACATGAAAAAAGTAGACCTCAGTAAAGCTAATTTGAAAAAAGCTTACCTTAAAGGTACGAACTTTGAGGGAACAGATTTGAGGGGAGCTGATTTGACGGGAGCAATTTTACATCAGGTAAATTTGAGTGCTGCTGACGTTAGAGGAGTAGACTTAACTAGGGCAGACCTCAGTGGTGGCAATTTAAGTGATGCAGATTTAAGGGGGGCAGACTTGACAGGTGCTAGTTTGCTTCATGTAAACTTGAGTGCAGCAGATTTGAGAGGCGCAGATTTGACTAGAGCTGACCTCACTGGGGCGAATTTGAGCGGTGCTGACCTCAGAAGGGCTGAGTTGATGAGGGTAAATATGGAGGGTGCTGATTTGAGTGAGGTAGATTTAACTGAGGCAAATTTATTTCGAGTTAATTTAAGGGGAGCTAATCTTAAAGGCGCTAATCTTAAGGGAGCTAATCTTAAGGGAGTGTTTTTAACTGATGCTTATTTAAGCGAAACTGATATGACTGATGTGGCTCTGAGTCAAACATTTTTTGAATTACCAACTTCGTTCGAGTGATTTTGTATTTTTTAGGTACGTAGTTGGGCTTTAGCCCGTTTTATATTATACAAAAGAGGGCTAAAGCCCAACTACATACCCTTTACAACTAATAACTAACAAATTCAATATGGATAAACCTTTAGGTTCAGTTATTCAAGGTTCCCTGAGTAAGGGCTTAGAAGTACGGCTACATCCTGATGTTTCTGTAGAAGAAATGAGGGTAGGTAAGTTTTTAGTGGTGCGGGGGGTGCGATCGCACTTTTTTTGTATGCTGACGGATGTATCTCTAGGAACTTCTAGCGATCGCATTCTAGCAAACCCGCCTCATCCTAATGATGATTTTATGCAGGCGGTTCTCGCTGGCAGCAGCACTTACGGTACAATTGAATTATCGCCGATGTTGATGTTGACTGCTGAACGAGAAAAACAACAGGCAATTTTTCCTCCAAATGTTACTCACAGTAAGCAGAGAAAAGCTAATACTTCTTCTAATTTGGCTTCGATGGAAGTACAATCGAGCGCTGATATTGAGTTGCTTCCTGTAAAAACTATTCCCAGCCATTTTTCTCAAGTTTTCGACGCTACAGAGGGTGACTTTCGGGCAGTTTTTGGCTGGGAAGATGACCCCACACGCCGCAATTTTGCCATCGGGCAACCAATTGATATGGAGGTGGATGTTTGCCTCGATTTAGATAGATTTGTAGAACGGAGTAACGGAGTTTTCGGTAAGTCGGGGACGGGGAAATCTTTTTTAACTCGCTTGCTTTTATCGGGGATAATTCGCAAAAAAGCAGCGGTTAATTTAATTTTTGATATGCACTCTGAGTACGGGTGGGAAGCTGTTTCAGAAGGTAAACAATTTAGCACTGTTAAAGGATTGCGACAGTTGTTTCCGAGTGAAATAGAGATTTACACCCTCGATCCTGAATCTACGAAACGTAGAGGTGTCCGCGATGCGATGGAACTTTATTTGAGTTTCGATCAAATAGATGTTGAAGATATTTCCTTAGTGCAACGGGAGTTAAATCTTTCGGAAGCGAGTATAGAAAATGCAATCATTCTGCGAAATGAGCTAGGAAATTCTTGGATTAACAAGTTACTGGCAATGAGTAATGATGATATCCAATTGTTCTGCGAGGAAAAGCGGGGTAATAAGTCTTCGATTATGGCTTTGCAACGAAAATTGGAACGTTTAAACGATCTAAAGTATATTCGCAATCGCTCGTCTCACAATTATGTCGGGCAAATTTTGCAGTCTTTGGATGCGGGGAAAAATGTGGTGATTGAGTTCGGTTCTCATTCCGATCTCCTCTCTTATATGTTAGCGGCGAATGTAATTACTCGCAGAATTCACCAGTCTTATGTGCGGAAAGCAGAGAAGTTCTTGCAGAGTAAAAATCCGTGCGATCGCCCGCAACCATTGGTGATTACAATTGAGGAAGCTCACCGTTTTCTCGATCCGGCTATTGTGCGTTCCACTATCTTTGGTACAATTGCTAGGGAGATGCGGAAATATTTTGTGACGCTGTTAGTTGTAGATCAAAGACCTTCTGGAATTGATGCTGAGGTGATGTCGCAAGTTGGTACGCGGATTACTGCTTTGCTGAATGATGATAAAGATATTGATGCCATTTTTACCGGAGTTTCTGGGGGGCAAAGTTTGCGATCTGTTTTGTCTAAGTTGGATTCTAAGCAGCAAGCTTTGGTTTTAGGACACGCTGTACCGATGCCAGTTGTGGTACAAACTCGCCCTTATGATGAGAAGTTTTATCGAGAAATTGGCGATGTTGATTGGGAAGATATGACCGATGATGATGTGTTTGAGGAGGCGGAGTCGGCTTTGGCTGATTTGGGATTTTAGGGTGAATTCCCTGAGTTGACAAGCAAGAGTAAAGCCTTGCTTTGATGTGTTTAGTTTTGTGCTCTTTTTACTTTCGGTATAGTTATTTTGGTATGATTAGAGGATGTCTGGTTTCACTCTTTTTTAATTTGCCAACAGTCTCATCAAACAAATTCAGCCTACACGGACTGTATAATTTAACCCTTGTCATTATGAAACTTCAATCAGATATTCGTACCCATGAATTGCCAGCAAGCATTGCTAACTCAGAGTTGTGGGATCAATTTTGCGATCGCACTACCTCAGCTTTACCCAAGTTCACTCCTTCCACTTGGGTCAAAGTATTAGATCCTCCGACAGCTTTTAGCTTTGATGAAGCTTGGCTTCTGTGCCAATGTTCTGAGGATCGATGGCTGGCTTGGATTCCTGACTATGGGGAAATTCTGCTGAGCACAGATGAATTTTGTCGCCCGACTTAGTAGAATCTCCAGTAATTTAGCTGTGCGAACTCAACGATAATTTAAAGGCGCGATCGCATCAAGGACAGCGGAGACATCGCGAATCCATCTCCTTGTCCAACTCCTGGGAGGGTGACAGTTGAATCTAAAATCTAAAATCTAAAATCTAAAATCTAAAGGCGGATATGGGTAGAATTTTCTTATCAGCGGCTCACGGCGGCTTTGAAAATGGGGCGAGAGATCCGGGCACGATCGCGGGAGGTACAACAGAAGCCAAGGAAATGATTTTGATTCGGGATTTAGTCGTAGCTGAGTTGCGATCGCGCAGTTTAGAAACTCTCGCCGTCCCCGACGAACTCTCTCAAGAACAGACAATTGACTGGATCAACACCCGCTCAAAAAAAGGTGACTTAGCCTTAGAAATTCAAGCTAGTGGTGCTTCTAACCCTTCGGTTCGCGGCGCAACAATTTTTTACATCACCGCCAATGATGAACGCAAAGCTGACGCGGAAAAGTTAATTATGGCATTGCTGCGGCGAGTCCCCCAATTACCCAATCGCGGAGCTAAACCCGACAGCGCTACTGGTTTAGGGAGATTGGCATTTTGTCGGTGGATTCTGATTCCTTCTATAGTGCTGGAAATTGGCTATCTCACCAATCCCGACGATCGCACTTTGATTCAAACTCGCCGCCGAGACATGGCGTTAGGAATTGCTGAGGGCTTGTCACTGTGGAGCCGAGGCGGTACTTCTCCAACTCCCACCCCCAATACCTATTTCCCTATCAATATTAACATCAACGGTCAAGTTTATGGAGAGCAGGGAGTTTTAATTAATGGCAATGCCTACATCCCCATTGATTTAGTAGATAGATTGAAAGTTGACTTGTCTAATGTTCCCAAAGTTAACCGCGTAAACTATAAAAATATTGTTTATGTCAAGGCGATAGAACTACGAGATTTTAATGTTTCTGTAACTTGGGACAATCCTAATCGGGCTGTAGTTTTGAAGTCAAACTTAAAAATTTGTCCAGCTAATATAGACAAAGTAATGACACCAGGAAGTACGACTGAAGTGCAGTTAATGATGTTTCTGAAGGCAAATAATGAGAATGTCTTAAAAAACTTTCCCGATATAGCTAAGCTTTATCGGGAGGAGGGCACTATTGAAGGAGTCAACTATGATGTTGCCTTTTCTCAAATGTGCTTGGAAACAAATTTTCTGCGTTTTGGCGGCGAGATCCGACAGACGCAAAACAATTTTGCCGCGTTAGGATCTGTAGGAGGATCTGCGGAAAGTGCCTCTTTCCCTAGTGCAAGAATTGGCGTAAGAGCTCACATTCAACATTTGAAAGCTTACGCTAGTACGGAACCTTTAGTACAGGAGCTTGTAGATCCAAGGTTTCGCTTTGTGACCAGAGGAATTGCTCCTTTAGTAGATCAACTCAGCGGACGTTGGGCGGCTGATGTGCAGTATGGCTCTAAAATTTTGGCTTTGGTTAAAAGGCTCTACGAGATTGCAGGTTTGATGTAGTCTTTAACACTATTAACAGTTAACTATTAACAGTTAACTGTTAACTTTTAATGTTAGATAATTCCTGGCCCTTTGCCACGAGAGTCACCTTCTGTTGTCAACTTTCCAGTTTCATCATTGCTGTTTTTGACTGCTTGGAGTGCTTCAGCTCGCTCTTGCGCTTCTGCTTGCGCTTTTGCTCGCAAGTCTCCGGGTTCGTTGATGTACATTTCCGGCTCAATGGCGTAGTTATTGGCTAAACCTTCTTTGTCTACAGTGTAGCCGTCGGTAGTACGAATGCTACCAGAATCAGTTTGATCGTCTGTTTTTGCACTACTAGATTGGTTAGCCTCATGGGGAGTGTGCATGAAGTCTGCGCCTTCACGTTCTTGACGCGCTGCTGTCTCAGCCGGAGTAATACCCCGATCGTAGTGAGGAGCTTCCATATTTTCTTCGATGCGTTCGTCTGTAGGTGTTTGTTTGCTAATAGACATGAGGTTACTCCTGAGTATTAATTCAAAAACTTTGATTTATAATTGCATAGTAGCCTTAAACTAATTCAGGAATAAACTATCCTTGGTTGTACTTTATGGTGTTATACTTTAGAGTTATAAAACACTTTAAATATCTGCCTTTAGATTGATTGCATTAATTTAATTGTGTGCATTTAAGAATATTTCACGATTGGAAATTGCGGCTTTTGAAGCAAAATCTGACGAGAGTGAGTGATGGACATTAGCTGTGCGATCGCACCCTAACCTCACTCTGCGATCGGTATTATCAATCCCACCTTAATGAGTGAAGCATTGAGGCTCCGTAACCTGGAATAAGGATAAGTAGCTTCTTGCAGGTTTATTGAAAATTCCAAGATAGGAGCGATCGCCTTCAATGCTAGAAACTTTGGATAAACGCTACAAATCTCCCTGGACTGCACGGGCGATACTACAGGTATGAGACAGAATACGAGACATGGCACTGACCATTTCCAGGTGAATAGCACTGGCATCGAGATTTGTTGGCGCACCAGAGCTTAGTTGCTGCAAGTGCCGTAGGTGCATCTCCCGCTTAATCTGGTTGAGATATTCTCGGTGAGCAAGGGCTTCCTCTGCAATCTCAGGATCTTGAGTTGCCAATCCCGCCAGCACCCGTTGCAGCAGTCCCAATATCTCCCGATGGTACGCCACAATGTCCTCCCACTCTGACTGCGAAAACGCAATCTGCTTTCGGCGTTTACGACGAGCAAGCCGCATCAGTTGACGGTCAATAATATCCCCGATCGCCTCTAACTCGGTGCTGATGTGCAGCAGGGATAACTCCCGTCGTGCCTGCTCCTCATTCAACGTCTCGTCATTTAATTGAATCAAGTAGTTTTTGATTGCCGATTCCAGATCGTCTAACCGATCGTCTAGGATGCTAATTCGTTTGGGTAACTCCTTAGTTCCCTCCTCAAATGCCTGAATGCTGAGTTGCAGCATCTCAGTCGCCAAATCTGCCATCCGAAGCACTTCCCGCATTGCCTGACCCAGTGCCACCGCAGGTAAATTCAGTGCATCTGGATCTAAATACCATGATTTCTTCTTCTTGGTTCGCTCAGGTTCTGGTAATAACCGTGTTGCCAGGTCTGCTAATTTTCCTGCCAGAGGTACAAAGATGATAGCCAGAATCACATTGAATCCCAGATGTGCTACCGCAACTTGAGCCGCTGGGTTGGGCAGCAGACGGGTTAATAGAGCTGCCAGAGGATTGAGCAAAACCATTGCCACTGCCACGCCAGCTAACCGAGTGCCAGTGTAAATCATTCCCAGTCGCCGCCCTGCAATATTGCCTTGATTGAGAGCAGTGAGCAGGGGGGTAATTGTCGTCCCAATGTTGGCACCGAGAGTTACTGCCAAGGCCGCCGTCAAGGGCAAAGCCCCCCCTGATGCCAGCACGATTACAATCCCGATCGCCGCAATGCTAGAAACAAAGACTGCCGCCAGCAAGACTCCTAGCAGCAACAATACTAGCGGTGATTGAGCGAGGGTTTGCATGATGGCGTTAGTGATAGAGCTATCTGCGATCGGCGTGCTGCTGGCATCAATCATTGCCAGTCCAACTAACACTAAGCCAAAGCTAAACACCCCTCGCCCGACATCTGGCAGTTTCGTGCGTCGAGATAGGAAGGCAAAGGTGGCGGCTAACCCCAGAAACTCCAGAGCGTAATCTGTAAAATGAAATGCCAGCAATTGTACAACCAGCGTAGAGCCGACTCCTGCACCTAAAAGCATGACGACAGCCGCCGCCAGCGGTATTAATTGGGCACTGACGAGCCCAATCATCACCGAAGCCGTTGCCGTGGAGCTTTGCGTGAGCATGGTGATCCCAATACCCGAACCAAAGGCTGCCAATGGACGACTTGCCAAAGTCATCATGACTAAGCGTAACTTTGCGCCAAATGCCCGCTCCATGGCATCTGTTACTAGCTTGACTCCATACAAGAGCAGCATGGAACCACCCACTAACAAGATCAACAGATGTGTTGGATCGTTTGTCCTGAGCATCAGCATACCTCCCATAACTAAAGCAGAAAGTACGGTAATTCGAGCAAATTACCGCTTATTAAGGATAGGTTAAAATTAGGTTAACTTAAATAG
>DATGYA010000105.1:0-1783 GCA_035298405.1 Kamptonema sp.
ATAGGAAACCAATTGCGCCGGCGGCACCACCGATACCTCCACCTTGTAGGGCGCGACGGATTTGGAGGTTGGGGACAAAGAAGGACATTCCGCCGCCGAGGAGCGTGCCTAAGATCGCCCAGCCAATGACTCTGCCAACACTTACTAAAATAGAAATATTTGCTACTGGTAAAAACAGAAGTTGACCTGCGCCACCGGCTATGAAGCCGGCAATTAAACTACCGCTAGATCCTTTGAACCCCTCCCCTTTAGTTAGAAGTCGCCGTCGCAGATAATGGTTTTGACCCATAATTAGTGCTAAACACACCCCAATCGCTAAGATTCCTGTCCAGGTAGAGATAACAATTATTAGTCTGGTAAGTGATTCTGCGGAGAATTCTTTGTTACTTTGCAATCCTTTAATAGTTGCCTCGGCAATCTGTTTTCCAACTGTTGGCAAGATACTTTCAAAACCTCCTCTTCCTGCTGCTGCTTCACTCAGGAGGAAAATTTCACCAGGGGCCCTCGTTTGCAGACCTTCAAAAGCTGGACGATCGCTACCTTGAATCACTAAATGCAATTGATTGATGTTATTTTGACGCAGTATATTAGCTGTTTCTGCTACTGATTGCATTTCTCGATCTGGTAATTTTGGCGGTGCATCTGTAATTAAAAGAATTACTTTGGTTGCTTTAGGGCGAAATGGTTGGCGTGCTGCTAAGGCTACTGCATCAAGACTGCTTTCTGGATCGTCTCCGCCACCATCTGCGCGTAGCTTTCCAACTTGGCTACTGAAGCTATCAGTATCAGAAGTGAGGGGAGAGCCATCAAAAGATAGTATTTGCGACTCCTCACCTTCTAGGCGATCGCGAAAAGCAATTAGTCCCACCTGAGCATCCAGCTTTTTGGAAATCATTTCACGGGCAAAGCTCTGGATGCCTGTTTGTACGCCCCTAATTTCCCCTCCCATGCTACCTGTTATATCTAAAACAAACATCACATCTACCTGTGGTGGCGGTGGCTGAGTTGGGGCTGAAGGCGGTAGAGCTAAAGCTAAGAAAATTTCTCCACCGATAGCAGCCATGAAACACCCTGTTGCTCCGTATAAGCCAAAGAGTATTGGTTTGCTAAGTTTCTGTCTTAATTGTCCGAAAACGTTTTGCATTTTACACTCTCCAATTGCTTAAAAATCTATAAGACATTACTATTGATTTCACCTGTTATTAACCATGCGCTCGTAGACCATTCGCGAAATATTTGGAAATATTTTCCAATCATCCGCGAATCCCTGATTATCAGCAAATATTACTAATATGTAGCGCACCTTTCCGTCAGGACTTTCGATAATTGCCGCATCCTGACGGCTTTCAAAAGTCCAGCCAACTTTTGAAAATACATAGCTATCTTGAGGTAATGATTCTGCAAAAAAGCCTGCAATAGAATTGTATTCCTTTTTTTTCCATACATCGGGGTTTAATTCTCTCCTTAATAAATTTTTCATTTTTTTGCTGTATTCTTTTGAAACTGCTTGACCGCTATCGATTTCGTATAAAAGCCTAGCCACATCAAAAGTAGTTAAGTAGTTCCTAATCGGAACTGCATCCTTACCGCGAATTTGCAAATCTCTACCTTGATCGGGTCTTTCAAGTTTTAAGTAAGGTATGGGAAAGTTTTTTTGACTGACGTTAATATCTCTATATCCTGCGCTTTCAAAAAAACGATTCACCCAACTACGCTTGTCAATCCAAGTTTTTAGCTCTTCCTTTGTTAGTTCTGCACCTGACTCTGTAGCAGTTATCGTATC
>DATGYA010000106.1:0-3354 GCA_035298405.1 Kamptonema sp.
AGCAAAGGCAAATTTTCAAGTACAGCCAGGAAAGAATAGGGATATTAAAAGCGTTACCTGCTGTCAGTGCTTTGTGCGTGATGCTACTAGGTCTGGGTCTCACAGGACAAGCAGTGATAACGATTTTAGATTATTAAAAAACCCAATTTTTCTAATTTAATTTAAAAGGGCAGTAATTAACGGGAATTAAACAAAAAAACGAGCTTCAACGGGTCAAATCAGCAACCGATGCTGTTGGCGAAGTCAAAAGTATACAGGAATTGTGTATAGTTTCAACCTCAGATTAAAACAGTTATTAGCTATTAGAAATTTTCACATTCTTCACCAATCGATCGTCCAACAACACCGAAGTATCTACATTTCCCGGTAACAACTTCTTCTCTAACATCACCTCCGATAGACGTTTAATTGCATTCAACAAGGAAGAATCAGTTTTACCTAATAACTTTTGATTTTCCTGTAAATCAGGACTGCGAAGCCCCTTTAATGATGCCAAAAATTGATCGGCAGTAACCTTAGTCCGAGGTGCAATTCGACTTGCTGCATCCTGGGGATTTTTCGCTAAATAATCTAAAGCACGAAAGCGACCATTAACTAAAGCTTGCACAGCACTTGTCTGCTTATCAATTACACTCTGACGTGCAATCAAAACATCCACAATCTCACCCGGAATTTGGGAACTATCAAACACTAATTTTGCCCCTGCTGCCATCAGATTAGTATAAGCAGGGCCAAAAGTAGCAACAGCATCCACAGTACCATTCTTAAAAGCGCGTTCGTGTTCAGATACACCTAATGGAACAACTTCTATATCCTTGAGAGCCATTCCTGATTTCTCTAAAGCACGGGTAATAAAAAATGCTCCCAAGGCACTTGATTCTACCCCCACTTTTTTACCTTTTAAAGCCTGCATATTAGGAATGTCAGGTTTGGCTATAATTACATCCCCCCCTTCCGAGAAATCCATCACCGCAATAATCCGTACATCTGGATTAGTTGCGGCCAAAACTAAAGCTTGATCTATCGATATTCCTGCTGCTTCAATTTCACCATTGCGGTAGGCTTTCACCTCTTCTGTCCCCGAAGGATAATCAAGTAATTGAATGGGAGTATTGTCATAGTAACCTAAGCTACGAGCCAGATACAAAGTCTCATAGCCAGGCCAAAGATTGGAACCCACCCGCAAGGGAACCGCAGGTTCTTTGGCACAACTAACTAGAATTAAAACACTGGCAGTTAATGTTGCCAAAGCTGTGGGCAACCAGCGACGCAACTGCCAACACGAGCGGCTCCACAATCCAGAAGTAAATTTGACCACAGATTTTAATCCAGACTTGTTAAACTCCATTTTATTTTATCCTTATTTAATCGGTGCTAACGACTGTTTGATAGGAATCTTAATCAAAAATTCTACACCTTTGTCTGGCTCGGAAATGCAGGTTATAGAACCATGATGCTTATCTACCACAATTTGATAGCTGATAGATAATCCTAAGCCAGTTCCCTGACCTACTGGTTTCGTAGTAAAAAAGGGATCGAAGAGTTTATCGATCCTATCTTGACTGATTTCTGAGCCATTATTATGAATAGAAATAGTCACCCAATCAGAGTTGAAAACCTGAGTTTTAATGGTAATATTATTAGGCTGATTAATTGTTTTGATGAGTGCTTTAGCTTGGGGAGTTAATCCCATCAGCGCTAAGGAAGCTTGCTTTAGCTCTCGCTCTTTATCATATTCATGCAACGCATCAATAGCATTATTAAGAATATTCATAAACACTTGATTCAATTGCCCAGCATAACACTCGATTTCTGGTAAGTTTCCATATTCCTTAATCACATTTATTGCGAGATTATCTCCTTTAGCTTTAAGACGATCGTTCAAAATCAATAGAGTGCTATCGATACCTTCATGGATATTAACAGGTTTCATCTCGGCTTCATCTAATCGCGAGAAATTTCGTAAAGTCATTACAATTTCTCGAATGCGGTTAGTCCCTATTTTCATTGAGTTTAATATTTTGGGTAAGTCCTCACTCAAAAACTCTAGATCGATATCTTCCAACTGTTCTTGCATTAGGGAATCATCGGGATAGCGCTGCTGATATAAGTTAATTAAATACAATAAATTATTTGTATATTCAGTAATATGGGTGAGGTTACCATGAATAAAGTTGACGGGGTTATTAATTTCATGGGCAACACCTGCTACCATCTGACCTAGACTAGACATTTTTTCAGTTTGAATCAATTGAGCTTGTGTTTTTCTTAATTCCTGTAAGGTTTTTTCCAGGTTTTGAGTTTGAGAAACGGCAGCGATTGCCAGTGCCTCTTTTACTTCTAGGGTGTGATGAAGTTCCTCCGTATTGCTCTGAATCCAGGTTGCCATTTTGTTAAAAGCTGCTGCTATTTGAGCTAGTTCGTCAGAGCCTTGTAATGAGGCGCGAGTACCTAATTCTCCGACAGTCAAACTTTTGCTAGTTGCGACTAATCTAGCAGCACGTTGGGTGATAGTTTTATCAAAAAAGAACCAAAGAATCACACAAACTAAAGCCAGTCCAATAATCGTTTTGATGGATCTTTCTAAAGCACCACTATATGTACGTTGTTTGATCGCTGTTAAATCATACTTTAGTAGAAGTATTCCAACTCTTGACGGACGCAGTTCACCAGGTATAGCTCCCAAAACTACCGGATGAATTGCCCATAGAGTCTGTTTGTCTTGGGAGATAATAGTTTGAGCTGACATTGTTTGACGACTTTTTTCTAAGGCTGATAACATATTTACTGCTGGCGTATTACTAACTTGTTTTTGCCGTAGTTCGTAACGATTCGCTAAGATTATCTGATTATTTTCATCGCATAATAAGGCTAATTTAATGTTGATATCTCCCTGGATTTTGCTAATTATAATTTCTGCTTGCTCAATATCACCTTTGCGATATAAATACTCTAAGGTTTCTGCTGTTTGATTTCCAGTGAATTTAGCATCGTGGCTAATTTCTTCTTCGGCATTGGCATCGAACTGGTATATCTCTTGTTTAAAAGAAAATAATCCCAGTAAACTGCCAAGTACCAGGAGGATAATCGGAATTGAAAAGCGTAAAGGAAATGGAAATTGTTTCATCCTTAATAAATAATTAAAATTTTAAATTACCTCTGTTTCGATTTTTCTAGGATATCTGATTCAATCATTTATTTATTCCCGTATGATTAGTTTAACTTAGGCTTAAATTTTAAGGTGTGTCCTACTGTTAATAATTCTTGCGTCATTCCCTATATTAGACTTCGCCCCATAGGAGTTGGACAAATTCTGGGCTAAAATCTACCTATATTCCCCTCTGGGAAAGGGAT
>DATGYA010000107.1:0-7723 GCA_035298405.1 Kamptonema sp.
GGGGGATGGGGGAATGGGGGGATGGGGAGCTTTCCCTCTTCCCCTCTCCCCTGCAAGTAAGTTCCACTGCTCGCCGCAAGTCTGTTTCTAATTGCATCAGCGCTACAGCGCGAGTGTGCATAGCCGCAGCGAACACTTGATAGCGAGCTTTACCGAGAGCTTTCGCCTGATACATAGCAATGTCTGCATCTCGTAGAATGTCACCTGGCGATTGATACTCAGGATTACTGAAGGCAATACCAATGCTAGCGGTGATCGTAACTTTGTGACCTTCTAGGTGTAGGGGTTGTGCGAGCGCTTGCTGGATGAGATTAGCGGTGGCGATCGCATCACTCACATCTTCAATTTCCTCTAGGAGAACGATGAACTCATCGCCTCCCAGACGTGCCACAGTATCGCCAGAGCGCACACAACTCAATAACCGCCGCGCGATCGTAGAAAGCAGGCGATCGCCTGCTTGATGACCTTGGCTATCATTGATCACCTTAAACCGATCCAAGTCTAGAAAAATTACACCAAACCGATAAGTTAAATTGCGTTGAGCGCGAGCGAAAGCTTGTCCGAGGCGATCCATTAACAAAGCTCGATTCGGCAACCCAGTCAAATCATCGTGTAGAGCATCGTGCAACAATTGATCCTCAGCCGCTTTGCGCTCAGTTACATCATGGCAATTCACCACAATGCCTTGCACAGCAGGTTCGTCGAGCAAATTTGTTGCCACCGCCTCCAACACGCACTCCTGCCCATTTTTGTGGCGCACGCGGTACTCCGCCAAACCCAAACTTATACCGGGGTGTTGGATTACTCCCTCCAACACTCGACGCACCAGATGCTCTTCATGGGGGTGAACCCAATTAAATATAGATTTGCCTAGTACCTCTGCTTTCGAGTAGCCTAAAATCCGCTCTTGGGAAGGTGATAGATAGCGGCAGATACCGTTTGCGTCCACAATCAAGATAATATCTGTAGCATTTTCAATCAGCGATCTAAATCGTTGTTCGCTTTGGCGGAGTTCTTGTTCTGTGCGCTTGCGATCGGTAATATCCGTTGATATTTCCATCAGCCCTACAATTTTGCCCGTAGCATCCTTAATCGTATCCCCACGCATTAAAACTTGGATAGTACGACCCGTGCGAGTGCGCTTAGTGACTTCACCAGACCAGGAATTACCACCCATAACTGTCTTGATGGCCTCTTCAGCAACCCTCGGATCTGCAAAGACGATGGGTATACCGCCGGCGGCGGCGAATTCCTCTACAGTTTCGTATTCAAAGAGCTCGGAGAAAGCTTGATTTTGATAGATGTGAGCGCCTGTAGCATCAGCGATCGCGATCGCATCGCTCGAACTTTCAACAGCTTTGCGTGTGAGTATCAGCGCTTCTTCTGCTAGCTTGCGCTCGGTGATATCAATGCCAACAATGAAAGCTGCCATACCATCGCTGTACTTTTGAGCCACAATCAGATAGTGCCGCAGAGTCCGCCCATTTTCTGTTTGCAGGTAAGTGGTCATTTCCTGTATCGCTTCCGACTGGGAACTGGCAAAAAAGCCGCGTACAAATTGGCAAAATTCAGAACCCGATCCCAGAAATCCGATATCCTTGCCCACAAATTCCTCTGGCGACAACCTGTAAAGTTTTGCCAAATGGTGGTTAACTCCCAGGTAGCGTAAATCTGAGCTAATCCAAGAAACTATTCCCGGTACTGCCTCTAAAATTGTTTGCAGTTGAGCTTTTGCTTGCTGTAGTGCTGACTGTGCTTCTATTCCGTAGGATATGTCTGATTGTACGCCGATGAAGTGAGTTAATTGGTCGTTGTCGTCCCGCACCGGAGAAATAGCCAGTTGGTTCCAGAAATAGGTTCCGTCTTTGCGGTAATTTTTTAAGACTACTTGGCAAGAACGCTGTTCGCGTAGAGCACTACGGAGTTCTGCGAGGGCAACTGGATCGGTGTCTGGGCCTTGTAAGAAACTGCAATTTTTCCCTTGGATTTCTACTTGGGAATAGCCTGTCATCTTCTCAAAAGCTGGATTGCAGTAAATAATCGGATAATCTGGGAGTGTCGCATCGGCAATGACGATGCCGTTGTTAGAGGCGGCGATCGCGCGATCGCGCAAACGTAGTGCCTCTGAAAACGAAGAACGATCGCTGACATCGTTATTGCTATCTAAATTAGAGAGTAACCGCTCCGGCCGATCTCGCATTACCGCAACCTTGCTAGCCAACTTTTACAATTTCTTATTCTATTTTCTTACTTTACCCTTTCTTCGCTTTGCCGCAACAGGCGATCGCACTAATTTTTTAACGCTACTTTTTCGCAGGAGTGTTCTCAGGTACATTCATGTTGATAAATGGCATTGTACCATTACCTCCCATTACCGTTGGAAACTGACCATTCCATTTTTGAATTGCTTGCTGTTGCAACAGTTCTGGTGTTAACGTCATCCGCTGCAAACGTTGAGCTTCTGCTTGACCTTTGGCGCGGTTAATTTCAGCTTGAGCTTCTTGAGTGGCTTTCAGTGCTAAAAATTCAGCTTGTTTAGCTTCCTGTTCCGCGATCTGCTTAGCTTCGATGGCTTTGCTAAACTCTGGAGAAAAGCCAAAGTTTACTAGGGAAACATCTTTAACTAACACCCCATAAGGTGCTAAACGTTTTCTGAGGCTTTCGTCAATTTCTGCTTTTAATTCTGTGCGCTTAGTGATGATTTCTAAGGCGGTTTTTTTTGCAGTTGCGGCTTTGAGGACTTCGGAAACAGCCGGATTCAAAATTCCATCAACAATTTGTTCTTCATCGCCTACTAGCTGGTAAACTTTGTTAGCCTGGGTGGGATCTACATTCCAGTTTACTGCCAAATCTGCGCTAATTTTTTGCAAGTCTTTAGAAGCTGCATCAGCTTTCAAATCGGTTTTTTGCACCCGAACGCTGAGAGTTTTGACGGAGGTTACGACTGGCATAATCGCGTGAATGCCTTCATCTAATATCGTATCTTGAACCTTGCCGAAGCGCATCACTACACCTCGCTCACCTGCATTGACAATGGTAAAGGGTTTGAACAGCAGGGCACCAATCAGGAGGACAATGCCACCAGCGATGTAGAGGGTGAGGTTGTAGGAAAAAGTGGGAATAGTTTTCATAATTTCATAACCTTTGCTGATTTTATATGGCTCTATGCTAGCCTGTGATTGAGGAGACATACCAAGTTTGGGTTGATTGGGCCTTTTTCTGAGAGTCTGTGTAGGTTGACTTTGTGCGGATAGCAATAATTTTTAATTGCCAGGAAAAGTAATGAAGATTGTGGAACGGCACGAATGGCCTAAAACTATAGAGGAGGCGATTGCGATCCAACAGCAACTCCGAAACGAGGTAATCGCCCAAGACCAAGTCGGAAAAATCTGTTACGTCGCTGGTGTTGATGTAAGCTATGAAGAAGCAACTGCCACTGCCAGAGCTGCTGTAGCAGTTTTAACCTTTCCTGAACTACAATTACAAGAACAAGCTGTTGTCTCCTGTCCTGTGAATTTTCCCTACACTCCCGGTTTCCTGTCGTTTCGGGAAGTGCCTCCCATACTGTCAGCGCTGGAAAATCTGACCACTACCCCAGATTTAATCCTATGTGATGGTCAAGGTTTAGCTCACCCCTTTAGGTTTGGATTGGCCTGCCATTTGGGAGTGTTGACGAATGTTCCTACTATTGGTGTGGCTAAAACTCGATTTATCGGAGAACACGATCCGGTTCCCCCTGAACGTGGTAGTTGGCAACCTTTACGCGATCGCACTGAAATTATTGGCGCTGTACTCCGAACGCAAAAGGAAGTAAAACCTATATACGTTTCCATCGGTCACAAGGTAAGCTTGAATAAAGCTATTGACTGTGTAATGCGCTGTACTCTAAAATATCGTCTCCCAGAGACAACACGGGTGGCAGATCGACTAGCGTCGGGTTAATATCGGAACCCTAAATACAGGAGCAGGAAAAAAAGGAGTACATTAAAACAGCGGGGGGTAAGATGATATTCGCTCACAACTCAAAAATCAAGTGTGGGTGCAAAGCTGATGCACCCCTACAAATTAAGGTAGTATTTACTATGTCAGCTTAAAGTTTCATGCTTCGCCCGTAGTAAAGAAATACTATCCCTTAGAAAGAGGTACGAGGGTTTACTAATTTTTAGAATAACCCTCAGATGCTAAAAACATTTGCAAAAAAGGAGCATTGACATGGCAGAAAAAAGTAAGCGCGGATTCGCCTCTATGGACGCAGAAAAACAGCGCGCAATTGCTAGCAAAGGCGGAAAAGCAGCCCACGAGAAAGGTACTGCCCACGAATTCACCCCTGAAGAAGCTAGACAAGCTGGCCAAAAAGGTGGGGAAGCTGTGAGCCGCAATCGGGAGCACATGGCGGAAATTGGTCGTGAAGGCGGTCGCAAAAGCCGTAAGAGCGAAACTCCTCAGAGTTAACCGAAGTAAATTTGCATATTACTCCCGTTCAATCAACTTAAGTGGATTGGACAACAAAAGCCCCAAAAGTGGGGCTTTTGTTTTGCTGTACAAAATATAGCAGAAGGAAGAAGGAAGAAGGAAGAAGGAAGAAGGAAGAGGTAATAATAGCAAGGGTTTCGGTAATCAAGATAGTCCTAACCGTCAGGGCGGTTGCTATATTAGAATATTGAGTATATGCCTTCACTAACTTTGGAATGGATAGAAGCGGGTCAACCGATCGCTCAGACAATTCAAGATAAACAAGCGAGCAAAAATCCGGGCACTGTGAGGCTGGGGCGCGATCGCAATCGTTGTGATTTAGTTTTATCCCATCCAACGGTATCTGGGCTCCACGTTGAAATTTTTTTTAATGACCAGGCAAATGTTTTTTGTCTGCGGAATTTGCGAGATAGTAACCCACCGCTGGTTGATGGGAGAATATTGAATCACGGAGAGGCGGTTTTGAACTCTGGCAGTTATATTCAGTTAGGACAAGTGCAACTGAAGGTAGTTTCACTCTCTGTTGATGTTAGTGGGGTTCCCCCGACGGTTTTATTACCTCCTACTGCAAATATAGAATACGCTTTAATGTGTCCGCAGTGTTCGCGCATTTCTTCCTATTCCCAGTTGGATCTGGGATGTCCTTGGTGCGGGACTTCTTTAGCAGCGGCGGCGAGTGTGGTGTTGCCGCCGTCTGGTTCGCAGTAATATGTTAATAATTAAGTACATGAATATTATTGATTCGGCTATGCGTTAACCTTCTGTTTTCTAATTATGAATCCTCAACCCTTGCGCCTTCAACTCAGTTGGGAGGACACAAGTTTGGGCGATCGCCGCGAACCCTTTCTGGAATTACCCATTGCTATAGGGCGAGTTTTTGAAAGTATGCCGACTACAATTAATGGCGATCGCGTTTCTCGAATTGCCCTAGCCAGCAGCCGAGTTTCTCGCTTTCACGCGGTAATAGCTTTAGAAAATGGCAGTATTGTTGTCACAGATACGGGCAGCCGCAATGGTACTTTTGTCAACGGTATTCGCCAACATCGTAGCGTTTTAGCTAATGGCGATACGTTGCAAATTGGTTCATATTCAATTACGATTAACTTCGCGCCTAACCAGACTTTACCTAGTAGCAATTCTCAGATTTTTTTCAACCCGCAGACAAATCAGCCTGACCCAGCTTGGCCCCCAGTGCCAATTTCTCCTGCTGCTGTACAAGGCGGATCTGGAGGAACTGCTTTCCCACCGCCGATATTTTTACAATCTTCTGTAGTGAGTGCGCGATCGCTCTCTGCTACCAGTCTACCAGTTATTGAAATTGATTATGCGACAATTGGAGGAGGGTTAGGTAGTTTTATTTGGGTAGATTTGCTGAGAATTTGTGGGGTGAAAACTTCGCAAATTATGGCTTTAGGAATGGAAGACAAACCCTATTCTCGCTATCAGCGACTTTGCCTTAATTCCCAAATTCCGCCCCATGAAAGATTACGCTCTAATTCTGATTCTTGTCCTGATAATATTTGGGGTTGGCCTTCCTATGCGGTACGGGAAGCTTGGGGAGAAATGCTGAAGGGACATTTAGGTGCGTCGTTAAATTTGCTGTGGCAAGTGTTTGCAGAACCTACTTTTGCTGAAACTTACACGCCAAGATCGGGTAATGTGTTTGATGCGATTGACCGGGAAGCTGATAGAATTGGCTGGAAAGAAATGTTTTGCTACGGTCGAGTGCGGGGGATTCGTAAAACTGAGGATGGTAGATATGCGATCGCTTATTCTCGTTCCAGTGCTAATCAGCGCGATCGCGCTTTTTTAATAGCTAAATATGTACATTTAGCTACTGGCTATCCAGCGATTCAGTTTCTCCCCGATCTCCAAGCTTACCGAGAACAAACGCGGGATTTTAAGTCAGTTGTCAATGCTTACGAAAGCCACGATTTTGTTTACGAGCAGTTAGAGCATAACGGTGGCACAGTATTGATTCGAGGTCGAGGAATTGTGGCTTCGCGGGTGGTGCAGCGGCTTTATGAAGCCAGAAGCAGAAATCAGAATATTCAAGTATTGCATTTGATGCGATCGCCTAAACCTCAAGGCAACAAATTCGGCCACGCCCAACGCTTGGTAGAAAATCACAATGAATTTCAACCTTTTAACTGGCCAAAAGCTTGTTGGGGCGGGGAACTACGGGTAATGCTGGAAAATACCACCACTCAAGATCGCCCACAAATATTGGCCGACTTGGGCGGTACAACTACTGCCGATCGCAGCGATTGGCGGCGCATTATTCGAGAAGGGCTCAGTCAAGGTTGGTATCAAATTACTTTTGGGGAAGTGGAACGAGTCGAGCGTGACGCTCAAAAGCGCACGGTGACTCATATTCGGGAGAAGGGGTTGAATGGAAAGCTAGAGTTAGCGGCAGACTTTATCATTGATGCGACTGGTTTAGATGCCAAAGTGAACACGAGTCCGCTGCTGGCAGATATAGTGAGTCAATATAATCTTACTCTTAACCATTTGGGGCGTTTGAGTGTTGCGAAAGATTTTGAACTAGAGGAAATGCGATCGCCCTTAATAGCCTCTAATCAAGGGAGAACATCAAACGCCACCAAAAGTTTGGGTCGGATGTATGCCGTAGGTGCGATCGTCTTGGGCGGCCCCTACGCTCCGGTAGACAGTTTCCTGGGTTTGCAATATGCTGCTCTGCGCTCTGTTGAGAGTTTAGCGGCAGCGGGGGCTCCGGGGATTCACAGGTTGAGTGCTTTGAGATCCCTCGCTGAGTGGTTGAAGTGGGTGACAAACCAATCTCCGGGGTGAAAACGCTTGATAAGAGGGCTAAAGCCCAACTACGTACCTGCTCAAAATAAAAAACGCCCAATTTGCGGGCGCTCGTCAGGGTGCATCTACTATGCTTACTAGCATACACCCATAAGGGGTAATACCCCTCAAAGACTTAACAAAAAGTTAGGATTTGAGGATATTTTTTGTTTATATAAGATATAAGGATTCGATATGCGATCGCTAAAAACGCACCAAAACTCAATAAACCTCTCCAAAAAAGTGTTTCTTGCACCTGACGGACGATCGCGCGATCGTATAATTATTAAATATCAAAATAGAGTAGGGTGCATCATAAATAGCAAATTTGAAACAACATATACGCACCCTACAACTGATTGACCTAAGAATCTTTTACAGGCCGCATAGTGGGAAACATCACCACATCACGAATGCTTTGAGTATTAGTTAAAAGCAT
>DATGYA010000108.1:0-3239 GCA_035298405.1 Kamptonema sp.
GTTTTAATTCTTCAACCGATAATCCCGTTAGTG
The DNA here is from genome assembly GCA_035298405.1 of Kamptonema sp. GTDB lineage: Bacteria > Cyanobacteriota > Cyanobacteriia > Cyanobacteriales > Microcoleaceae > Kamptonema. Next base: position 34 of record DATGYA010000108.1, read on the forward strand.
CTTGGACAGCAATTATGCCCAGACTATAAATATCGCTGTTTAATTGGGGGTTGCCTTCGGATTGTTCGGCAGCGGTGTAAATAGAATTTTCACTGGTCAACCGCCGTCGGCTATCTTTTTGGCCAGGGGAAACTCCCTCTTTTCCTTCTTTGATCTGAGAAACTCCCGCCAGTTTTTCCTGGCTAAGTAGAGGAGTCGTAGGTTGTGACACTGTGGTTGTTAACAAAGGTGAATGGTTAGCTCCATTCGAGCTAGAAACCGCAGACGGGGAAGGTTTCGACACAGACACAGAATTAGACAAGGGAGTGATTTCTTTGTCTAACCTAACACCTATCAAAACTAACTTGTTATCAGATTCCCGCCGGATTAAATGGTCAGGTTGAACATTGCGATGGATGACTCCGTTCTCGTGTACAAAAGTCAAAATTTCTAGCACTTCTTCCAAAAGTGCGATCGCTTGCTCTTCCGTCCAGGGTTTACCCGCTGTCAGTTCACGGCTTAGAGATTCCCCAACAATCAGTTCTTCAACTAAATATAAATTTTGATTTTCTTCAAAGTAAGCTAAAAGTGACGGGATTTTGTCATTTTTCCCCAATTTTTCGATGATTTCTGCTTTTCTTTGAAATATAACTTTGATGATTTGGGGCGTTTCCGCACCCTTGCCCGGAATTCGGAATTCGCGGACTACGCATTGGGGATAATTAGGACGGCGAGTATCCGCTGCCAGATAAGTTTGCCCCAAAGTATTTGAGCCGATGACTTTAATAATGCGGTAACGTTTATCTACAAGTTGACCAATCATCTCTTACCCCCAGCCCTATTAATGCTTGATTGTGGCACATAATTAGGCTAGCAGGAGCCCCAAGGTAAATTAAAAATTAAAAATTAAAAATTAATATTTAGATGAAGTTGACTTAATCGCTTACTTTTACTGTGCGATCCCTACCCCTTAAGAGCTTGACTAAGTTGGCGCGATGAAGTCAAATCTGTTAAGTATTGTAAATGTATTGTCAATATACTGAAGCATTGTTGAATTAAACCTAATTCAGGTTTACATATCTTTTAAAAATTAACAGTTAACAGTTAACAGTTAACAGTTAACAGTTAACCGTTAACCATGAGCTTCTGGCAAAATTAGCATGGCATCTCCGAAGGAATAGAAGCGGTACTGATGCGCGAGGGCCTCGCCATACAACTCAAACAATCGCTCCCTACCAATCATCGCACTCACTAACATCAGTAAACTAGAGCGGGGTAAGTGAAAATTTGTAATTAGCCCCTCTACCACTTGCCACTTATAACCTGGATAAATAAATAAATCCGTATGTCCGCAAAAAGCTTGTAGCGACGATAAATTTTGCTTTTGGGCCGATGCTGCTGCTCCCTCCAGTGCCCGCACCGCCGTTGTACCCACCGCGACAATCCGGCCGCCATTTGCCTGAGTATTGCGAATTTTGTCTACTGTTAGAGCCGGTACTTCCACCCATTCCCGGTGCATCTTGTGAGTAGTAACATCCTCTGCTTCTACGGGTCGAAACGTCCCTACTCCTACGTGCAGCGTCACAAAAGCTTGCCCAATGCCTTTCTGTTGCAATCGATTCAGCAACTCATCCGTAAAGTGTAATCCAGCAGTTGGGGCCGCGATCGCTCCCAGCTTCTCAGCATAGATCGTCTGATACTGTTCCCCTAACGCCTGGGAATTTTTGATATACGGCGGTAACGGTATATGACCGTATTCAGTCAACAACGGCACCACAGACATTCCCACAGGCAAGTCAAACTGCAACAAACGCCCCCCAGTAGCATCCTCCCTTTCCAAAACCGTCGCACTCAAAGGCTGGCGATCGCGAATTTCCGAGGTTTCCAGCGGTTCAAACTCAATCGTCGCTCCCGGTTTCAAGCGTTTACCCGGCTTAACCAAGGCCAGCCAGCAATTTTGTTCGCGTTCTTCCACTAACAAGGCTTCCACCGCCAACCCATTGGGTTTGTGACCCTTTAACCGAGCTGAAAGCACGCGAGTATTATTGACAACCAGCAAATCTCCTGGTCTGAGAAAATCCGGCAAATCCCGGAAAATGCAGTGCCGATGATTCTTGGGGGAATCCACCACCAGCAAGCGAGAGCTATCTCTTGGTACCGCTGGGTTTTGGGCAATCCGTTCAGGAGGAAGAACGTAGTTATAAGCCTCTAATTTCAAGTCTAAGGGCGTGTCAATGTCTGTCATTTGTATATTCCTGTAAAATAAATCTGTAAATTTAGCAACAATTTTGGGTAAACTCCCCCATCCAAAGTCGGGGGCTTTCCCCCTAGCGCTGCAACCTATACTCCACGAATATAAAAGTATAGCGTCGGCTTTCATCTCAGGAGAGCTATGGAATACCTCTACTACATTGCCAATACCAGCCTCACTCTTAGGGTCGTTGATTACCTGCGTACCCCTAGAAACCTCCCGGTTCAATTTATCACCGTTATTCATCAGATCGACGGTTGGGTGGTGAAGGTAAAAATGAGTCAATATTTAACTCCCCAGCAGCACGGAGACTTTCGGGCTTTTATGAATGAACTGGGGATACCTTACGAGCCAGAAATTCGTTTGCAAATGGCACTTTGGAGCTTGGAAACGGGACAATCACCTTTGAGCGTCATGCGGCGCTACCAGGTGGCAGTTGTTTGTCATGGCAGTCCCGATCGCAAAGAAATTGAAGCATTCCGCCAGCAATTTGTCAAGGGGCTGGGATACTGCCCAGAAACTCTTGCTTAAAAAAATTAAAAATTAAAGCAGAAAGGTAAAACACTTCTTTAATTTTTAATAGCTGAAGGCTGACTGGATGTAGTTTCGCAAGGTCAAGCGTGAACTTCCTACTATGACGACTGGTTGAGCGATCGCCATAGTTAAGCTACATTCTTGTTGATTGTCTGGCTTTGAAGGTTCGCAGCAAACAAGAGCGACATCAAATCGGCAAGGGTAATCGGCAAAATTTGGGCGATCGCTTAAAAATATCTCTGCCGCTTGCCAAAGCTTGGCTTGCTTTGTCGCATTAACTGCCAGCATTCCATCAGCATCCCAATTTCCTCGACGGCGAGTTTTAACTTCTACAAAGATGAGAGTGGGTAATTGGTAATTAGCAATTGCCATCCTCTCCCCATCTTGAAAGCTTTGAGTTTTAAGTTTTGAGTTTTGATTTGAGGGAGTCAGAGAGTTTTGA
>DATGYA010000109.1:0-6091 GCA_035298405.1 Kamptonema sp.
GAGAATTCTCGCTCAGGACTCAGCACTCTGTTTGTCGTGAAGGGAGAGGGGAAGGAAGTTAAAGTAGAAGCTCGTCAGGTGCAGGTGGGATCTAGCGCTAATGGCAAAGTAGAAATTCTCTCTGGATTGAACCAAGGGGAACGCTACGCAGTCAAAAGTAGCAAACCATTAAAAGATGGCGACACGGTGCTATTGAGTATTCTCTCAGAAACAGGCGAGCAAAGGAAACAGCCGTAATGCAGAACGCTAAGACAACTGGCTTTAGCCTCAGTGGACTTTCCATCCGCCAGCACATCGGCACCTTCATGCTCACATTAGCGGTGCTGGTGTTAGGTGTCTTCTTCTTTACCCAACTCCAAGTCGATTTATTGCCTTCCATCACCTATCCCCGGATTGGCGTGCGAGTTAACGCCCCAGGAGTTTCACCAGAGGTAGCAGTAGATGAAATTACCAAGCCTTTAGAAGAAGCTTTAAGCGCTACGGAAGGTGTAGTGCAAGTTTATTCCCAAACCCGCGAAGGACAAGTAAGTTTAGATTTATTTTTTGAACCGGGGGGAAATATCGACCAAGCTTTGAACGACGCTACCGCTGCCTTTAACCGCGCACGTAGCACGCTCCCCGATATCATCGAAGAGCCGCGTTTGTTCAAAGTTGACCCCTCCCAACAACCAGTTTACGAATTTGCACTGCGATCGCCCTCCCTCCAAGATGTGGCTTTGCGCGTATTTGCCGATGAGGAACTCTCTCGCGAACTCGGCGTTGTCCCTGGCGTTGCGGGAGTAGATGTTGCCGGTGGCGTACAGGAAGAAGTACGAATTAACATCGACCTCAATCGCTTACAGGCTCAGGGAGTGAGTTTAACAGATGTATTAAATACATTTAGAGAACGCAATCAAGATGTCTCTGGCGGACGGTTGCGCGGGGAAGACTCAGAACCGCTAACTCGCACAGTAGGACGTTTTCGGAATGCCGATGAGCTTCGCAATCTCTCGTTTGATGTTAACTCTTCCGCGATCGCTAATTCCCAATCCCCAGTTACCAATCGTCGCGTTTATCTACGAGACTTTGCCAAAGTTATTGATGGCACTGAAGAACAGCGAGTATTTGTTTTTCTTAATGGTGAACCAGCAGTTAAAGTCAGCGTCCAAAAGCAGCCTGACGCTAACACGATCTCAGTAGTAGAAGCTGTCAAAGCTCGCCTCGAAGAACTGCGAAAATCCGGTTTAATTCCAGAAGATATGGAAATCTTATCAACGTTGGATGAATCGAGATTTATCAACAACGCGATTTCCAACGTGACGAGTTCTGGACTTTTCGGTACTGGCTTAGCTGCGATCGCAGTTCTCTTATTCTTAGGTTCTATACGTCAAACTCTAATTATCGTTATCGCGATTCCCCTCGCCACAGTAGCAGCAATCATCTTAATGCAGCTATTTGGTCTTTCCATCAACGTTTTCAGCTTAGGCGGTTTAGCTTTGGGTGTCGGTATTGTAGTAGATAACTCGATCGTAATGATGGAGACTATTGCCGAAGGCGTTGGTATGACTCCCGGCAAAGATTCTCGGAGTCGCTTGAAATCGGAGGAATTGCTCGATCGCGCCGAAAGCAGCAGTCAGGAGGTAGAATCGGCTCTAATTGCCTCTACAACCACCAACTTAGTATCTGTCTTGCCGTTTCTGCTCATCGGTGGCTTTTTCTCACTTCTGTTCAACGAGTTAATTCTCACCATCACCTTTTCGGTAGCTGCCTCACTTTTAGTAGCTCTAACAGTTGTTCCAGTGCTAAGCTCTCGGTTGTTAGGTATCCGCTTTTCAAGTCGCCTGAGCGAATTTTGGCCTATGCAGCAGTTTAACCGTAGCTTTGAAGCGTCAATGGGTGGCTACGGACGTTTCTTAGCTGGAGTACTGCGCTATCGGATATTCGTAATCGCAACAACATTCCTAATTTTGGGGGGTGGCAGTTTTTGGTTGGTCGGTCAAATTCCCCAAGAAATTCTCCCCCGGATTAACACTGGTCAAGCTAACCTTTTTGCTCAGTTTCCACCAGGTACTAATCTGGAAACTAACCGCAAAGTTATGACTGCTGTTGATGAAATTATTCGCCAACAGCCAGAAACAGAGTATGTCTTTTCAACAGTAGGCGGTTTTCTATTTGGCAGTAGCACTACTGCGAACCCTCTACGCGGTTCCGGTACGATTAGCCTTAAACCCGGTACTGATATTGAAGCTTATGTACAACGAGTCAGTCAGGAGTTTGAAAAACTCAATCTGGTTGGCATTCGCTTGCGTCTCTCTCCCGGCCAAGTGCGCGGTATCATCTTAACCAATTCTCCAGTCCGAGGAGCAGATATTGACATCATCCTTCAGGGAGAAAATGAGCAACTCCTCCAACAAGCTGGACGGCAAGTATTGGCTGCTATGGATGAAAGTGTTACTCTGGCTACTTTCCGACCCAATGCAGACCCCCGACAACCGGAAATCCAAATTCGTCCTGATTGGGAACGGGTTGCGGAACTAGGATTGACAACAGGGGATATTGGCCAAACTATTTTAACTGCGATCGAGGGTTCGATACCGACTCAGTTACAAAGGGGCGATCGCTTGGTGGATGTGCGAGTCCAAATCGATAAAGAATCTATCAAACAAGCTTCCCAATTAAAGCAGATTCCTCTATTTGTAAATAACAATTATCTCATTCGTTTGGGAGATGTGGCCCGAATTGAAGAAGGTCAAGCACCGGGTGAAGTTCAACGGATTAACCAGCGACAAGTTTTCATAATCGCTGGTAGTTTGAGTAAGGGCGCTAATCTCAGCGACGCTATAAAGCAGGTAGATGCTGTACTAGCAGATTTAGAATTACCCGAAGGCGTTTCGATCCTACCCAGTTCTGCCACAGAAACTAATCAACAGTTGCAAAACTCTTTAAAAATCTTAGGGGCATTGGCGACATTTTTAGTTTTTGTAGTAATGGCTGTACAATACAACTCCTTGATTGACCCGCTGGTGATTATTCTTACCGTGCCCCTAGCTTTAGCTGGGGGAATTTTCGGACTTTACGTCACGCAAACTGCGATCGGTGCCACCGTTTTAGTCGGTGCAGTGCTGCTTGTGGGTATTGTGGTTAATAACGCCATTATCATGGTGGAACTGGCAAACCAGATCCAAGCGCGAGAATATATCGATCGCACAACTGCGATGTTAAAAGCAGCACCCCTACGCCTGCGAGCGATTTTGATGACTACCATCACTACAGTTTTAGGCTTATTTCCTCTAGCATTAGGGATTGGAGAAGGATCGGAATTTCTGCAACCTCTAGGCGTTGTCGTATTTTCTGGTTTATCCTTAGCAACACTTCTGACTTTATTTATTATCCCCTGCTTCTATACCCTACTGCACGATTTATTTGCAGGTAAGATGTTTCCCCCCAGTGCCAAAAATCACCCAAAAGTAAAAATTGAGAAGTAATAAATAAGGAAGAAGGAAGAGGTAATAATGGCAAGGGTTTCCGCGATCGATAATGTCCTAACAGTCTTGGCGGTTGCTATATAATTAAATTCTCGTTTTATCCTAAAATTAGGTAAGATCCATCTGGGTAGCTGAGGATAAACTAATGCGCTGGATTCGGTATGTCGCGATCGCTCTTGTTAATGCCTTCGGTGTCGTGGTGGGTATCGTCTGGGTTGCTGTCCCCCAGACTCTCGCTCAATCGCTAAACCCAGGGATTGAAGCTTACCAGCTTCAAAGCGCTACTCAGACGGCGCGATCGCTACCGGAACTCTACAAATTGCGCGATCGCCTTCAAAATGATTTAAGTAAACTATCAAAAAATAGCGATCGCACTCTCTTTCCCGAACCTTGGAGAGACGATCTCCAGCGCCAACAATCGGAAAGTTTGATCCAAAACCTGCAAGCAGTTGAAGCTCAGATTTTTATAGAAGAAAAAGCAAATCAGACTTGGCAAAAAGCTGCTAGCCTCGCAAGGCAAGCTGTAGAAGTTGGACGCTTGCCTATTGCTAATTGGGAGCGATCGCAAGGTTTATGGCAAGAAGCAATCGAGACTTTGCGCCAAATTCCTAAAGCATCTTTCCTAAGCGATAAAACAATTGAAAAAACCATTGAATACCAGGGATACCTTGCTGTTGCTACCTATGAATTGCAAGTAGCGCGATCGGTTGAAGCAGCTAAAATTAGAGACCAGCAAGAATTGCAGGCTAAGCTAAATATTAGCCAACCCGCCACAGTTACACCGCAAACAAGTCAACCCGCTAGCGTTACACCAACACTAGGCTTTTCTTTTTTCGGTGATACTAACAGAGATGGTATAGTTGATGAGAAAGACGAGGAAGGACGGGAAAAATGGTCTTTGTCTAGTGGGGCGCTGATACTATTTAATAATAATGACGACGATCGCAAGGGAATTGCGGATTGGCAAGATCGTAAAGTGAATGGCGATCGCGATGTACAAGATTTAGCTTTAGTGCGGTTGAAACTATCAGATAAATTTGTAGGTTCTCAAATATTTATTACCGCTGACAGTGCCTCTATTCCTCATATTAACGTTTTTCAGAAAACTGCTGATGGTTGGCAAATTGTAGATATTTCCGGCAAAGAACCGCTAGTTTTTGAACGCGAACCGATTTTGGGTGTAGAAGCTAAACAATTTCGCGATCGCAACTGGAATGGTATAGTTTCCTTACAAGCAACAGCCACCAAAAATGGCGCAACTATTGCTGCCGATACAATTAAAATGGGAGTATCCCCTTGGATGATGTCGCCGAATACAGCAGCAGTTAAAGAAATTTATGTCAGCGATCGCGGCGTGGCCAATTCCGAGTTTATCTCCCAGATTAAACAAGCAGTTGCACCGACAGGTGCTAAGATAGAAATTATCTCAGGCGGTAGCGTTTGGATGCAAGATACTCAAAAAATTGGCTACGTTCAATTTCCAGATAAATCTGGGATTCGGACATTCACTTCAGCTCTCAAACGCGAAACGGAAAATAATGTTAAATCATTGTTGAAGTCAGACTTCGGAGTGTTTGAAGTTGGTAAAGCGCGATCGCTTGATACTCTCAATCAGTGGGTTGATGGCTATGGCAATTTAGAAGTAACGCCGCCTCTTGCGGGATATCCAATGGGACGAGTTTATTATGGCAATTCTGGCACTGCCACACTCAATCCAGAAATCGTTGATTTTATCAACGCTCAACAAATTCAAGGGCCATTAATTGATATTGATACTTCTTGGCTTTTGATTCGCCATGCTGATGAAATCATTAGTTTTATTCCCAACAATTCAGGCAAACCTCTAATGCTGATTGTGAGTCCCGAAGCTGGTGTTAAACTCTTAGAAGAAATAGCACAAAAAGGTTACGGCGATGCGATAATTAATCGCGATTTGAGCACTCAAACAACAGTTAGCGCTGCACTGAATAACAAATCCCTAGTTCGACACAATCTCTATTTACAGCAAGAAAAAATCAATCCTTTGTTGTCAAAGTTGAAAAAAGAATTTCAACTCACAGAAGAGCAAATTATTCAAGTTCCGGCGATGTTTGGTTACAGCGGTTATGCTTGGTGGCCGAATATGGTTAACTCAGTGGCAGTGAACGGTCAATTGTTAGTTTCTAACCCGCGCGGGGCAATTATTGATGGTCGAGATTATACTCAAGAAAAATTCCGCCAATTGGTAGCACCTTCGGGTATTAGTATTAACTTTTTGGAGGACAAATATTATCAGGAACTTAAAGGTAATACTCACGCTGCTACTAATACGATGCGTCAGGGAGAAGTTAAACCTTTTTGGGAGTCTTTGCCTCCTAAGTAGGGAACATCCCGATTTTGCAAACAATGAAAGCTAATGCAACGGCCCGGCGTGAATCTTTGTTTTATTAGGCTGATGCTAAAACGGTTAGCAAATATCGAGAATTGCAGCATCTAACCTAAGCTAGATTTATTGCTTTGTCACGTTAAAACCTTTATAGTTGAGCTATTAGCTCTGCTGTAAAGGTTTTTGCCATATTACAGTTCCAGCTTCAATCACGATGTTCTTTTGGGTGTGAGGAATTAAATTATGATCTCTGAGATTTTGT